>DASQSP010000046.1:0-9424 GCA_035642355.1 Occallatibacter sp. | reverse complement strand
AAGGTGGCGGTGGTGAGGTGGAGGTTGGCGGCGAGGTTGACGGCGAGGGCGAGAGCGATGGTTCCGGTGAAGAGAAAGGCGAGGGTGTTGACGAGGACGGCAAGCCGGGCCGCAGGGCCGCGCGCGGCGCAGAGCAGGGCGCAGGCGGGCATGGTGAGAAGCAGGAGCTTGGCATCGTGGGGGCGGTGGTAGCTGACAAGCATGGTGAGTGGCGCGGCGACCGCCATCGCGAACCAGAGAGTGCGCGCGGTGCGGACGCGGCGAAGGGTGATGAAGGCCCAGATCAGCAGGAGTACGGCGCAGATTGCGGCGCTGATGAGGTTGTAGGCGCGCGCGTCGGCCCAGAAGACGCTGACGGCGGCCTGAAGATCGATGACCATGTTGGGATTGCGGCTGGCGAGCGAGGCGCGGCCGGGATCATTGAGCGCGGCGAAGGCGGAGTCTCCGGTGAGGTTGGCGCGCAGCTCGGTGAGCCAGCCGGGCGCGACGCGCATGACCCAGAGAAATGCGGGAATGCTGACGGCGGCCGCGACTGCGAGCGTCTGCAAGGCGCGCTTCCTCCAGACTCCGCCGGCGAGCAGCAGAGCTAGCCAAATGAGGCCGGCGTCGTGGGGTTTGTAAAGCAGGGCGATGGCGAGCGCGAGCACGCCGATGAGGGAGAAGCGGGCGTCGACGATGCAGTATGCGCCGATGATGGTGAAGGTGACGGCGACGCCGGCGGCGTTGCCGAGCAGCAGGAGCAGTCCGCAGTCGGCGAGGAGCAGACCGATCAGCGCTCCGGAGATGACGGGCGCGTGGCCGGCGCAGACGCGCCAGATGAGATACGCGGCGAGGGTGAACGACGCGGCGATGAGCGCCATCCAGAGAAAGTGTGCCGGACCCCAGGGCAGCAACGCAAAAGGGACCGTGAGCAGCAGAGCGGTGGGAGGGTAGATGGGATGGGCGATGACCTGCTGCTGGACTTCATCGGCGGTGGGGTGGGGATCTTCGGCGCGGTAGACGCGGGTGATTTCGGCGGGGCTGTAGGGATCGCGGTGCTCGACCAGGCAGCGGGCGCTGTAGTAGAGGACCTTGAAGTCGATCATCGCGTTCGAGGCTGTGACTTCAAGGGTGATGCCGAGCGCGAGAAAGACGAGGACGCCGAGGGCGAGGAGAGTGAGGCCATCTTGTTGTGGTCTGGTCATGAGCGGGCGGACGCTGGACGCGGTGTGGGCATGTCTTTAGACATTCTAGTTGTGTGTCTCGGCGATTGCATTGGTTTTGAACAGCGCCAGGAGGGTGTCGGCCGAGCCGAGATTCTCGCGGGGCTAAACAGCGGAAAAGCACATTTTCTTCGTTGAGGAAAGTTCAGCAGGGGCTGAAGCCAGCCGTTGTATTTAGTGTGTTTGCGGCACGAGTAAACTCGTGCACTGGAAAGAAACTGAGCTGGGTAGAGGTCGTTCGTCTCCCCGGTCCCCAAAAGCGAGGGACCGGGGGCACCCAGCCGAGCGCTTAGATGGAGAAAAATTATTCCGCGCCGAGTTCGCGGACGATGGCTACCGATGCGGATGCGCCGATGCGGTTGGCGCCGGCTTCGAGCATGGCGCGGACGTCGGCGAGTTTGCGGATGCCTCCGGAGGCTTTGACGCCTGAGCGCGCGCCGGCAACGCCGCGGAGAAGCGCGACATCGGCGGCGGTTGCGCCGCCTGTGGAGAATCCGCTGGAGGTCTTGAGGAAGTCCGCGCCGCCCTGAATGGCGAGCTCGGCGCCGCGCAGCTTTTCCTCGACGGAGAGCAAGGCGGTTTCGAGGATGACCTTGAGGATGACGCCATGATGATGGGCGACGTCGACGGCGGCGCGCACGGCGTGCTCGACGGCCTGATGATTGCCGCTCTTGAGCTGACCGATGGGAATGACCATGTCGATCTCGCGCGCGCCGAGGCGAGCGAGGGCCGCAGCTTCATGACGGAGCGTGGAGGCCAGTGACGCGCCCAACGGAAAGCCGATGACGACGCCGACGGGAATGCCGGTTCCGGCCAGCATCGAGACGGCGGTGGATGCCCAGACGGGATTGATCATGACGCAGGCGAAGCGGTAGCGGATGGTCTCGTCGCAGATGCTTTCGATCTGCTCGCGGGTGGCGTCGGCCTTGAGAAGGGTGTGGTCGACGATGGCGGCGAGGGTCTGCCAACTGGCAAGCGCCTGGGCGGTGAAGGCGGCGGCGTCAAAGCTGCCGTTATCGAATTCGAGTTCGGTTGCGTCGATCTGGGTAACGGTCGTCATGGTGCTGCGCTCCTGTGAAATGCGGCGGCGCCAAAGTCCATAACAGGACGAGGCCGCAAGGCATCTCCGGGAAATGAGTATAGAGCGTGCGGAGCGTAGAGCCAAGTGACCGGGGGTAGTGGATCAGTTTGCGAGAACCCATCCCTCAGGGGCTGAAGCCCCATTTCATTTTGCGACGCTTACGGCACGACTAAAGTCGTGCCCTTTCAAGACGGTTTCAATTCGTTGCTCGAGGATGATGTCAACAAGACTCCCGGCTCTTGGATGCTATTCGGGGTGATCGGGTGACATGAGGCAGATGTCGGGGAGATTGCGGTAGCGCTCGGCGTAGTCCATGCCGTAGCCGATGACGAAGAGATTGGGGATGGGGAAGCCGATGTAATCGGCATCGATTTTTTCGATGCGGCGGGAGGGCTTGTCGAGCAGGGTGGCGATACGGAGCGATTTGGGGCGGTGCTGGAGGAGGATTTTACGCAGATAGGCCAGAGTGAGGCCGGTGTCGAGTATGTCTTCGACGATGAGGACGTTCTTGCCTTCGATGGGCTCGTCGAGGTCTTTGATGAGCTTGACGGCGCCGGAGGAGCGCTGGCCCCTGCCGTAGCTGGACACGGCGACGAAGTCGAAGGTGGTGTCGACCTGGATAGCGCGGGCGAGATCGGAGAGGAAGATGGCCGCGCCCTTGAGCACGCCCACCATCACGAGCTTTTCTCCGTTCAGGTCTTTCGTGATCTGCGCGCCCATCTCAAGCACGCGGTCGGCGATCTGCTCGCGGGTGTAGAGGATCTCGAGTCCCTGGTATGTGATGACGGCCATGGGGATAGTATCGCGCGAACCGGGCGGTTGCAGGATGTGCGTGCTGTGAAAAATACGGGCGTGAACGGCGACCGGCAGTGGGTCAGTTTGCGACAACCCATCGCTCAGGGCTGAAGCCCGTACCCTTCGCCGGGTCTGCGAAGTCGTGCCCTGTTACGGAGCTGACTTGTTCAGAAGTTCTCTAAGCAAGCGTGTGGCACAGCAAGAGCAGTTGGCTGCTGTTGCGGATGTTGATTCGTTGATGAACGTGGTTCGGCAGGCAGAGGCGCGGCGGGAGAGCGGTGCGCCGCGCACGGATAATCAAGGCTGTGGGCACACTCATTTTCGCCGAGGGCAATCGCGCGCTGCTGACCGGCTATCAACTGTATCTGCGCGTGGAGAAAGGGCTGCGGCCGCTGACCTGCGAGGCCTATGACAGCGATCTGAAGACCTTCGCGGAGTTTCTGGAAGAGCGCGATGCGGTGCTGGTAACGGCGCGGCAGGCGGAGGTGGCGGATTTTCTGGAGCACCTGCGCGCGCACCATGTCGATTCGAGATCGGCGGCGCGGAAGCTGAGCTGCCTGCGGGGATTTTATAAGTGGCTGCTGCTGGACCGGCGCATCGATCACGATCCGACCGTGAATATCGAATCGCCGAAGGCGTGGAAGGTGCTGCCCAAGTCGCTGGCCGAGCCTGAGGTGACGGAGATGCTGGAGCGCGCGGCGCTGGCGGCGACGCATCCGCAGGCGCGGGCCACGGCGCTGCGGGACCGCGCCATATTGGAGATTTTGTATGCGGGCGGGCTGCGCGTTTCAGAGGTGACTGGCCTCGCGACGAGCGATGTGGCCTTCGACGCAGGGCGGGTACTGGTGCGCGGCAAGGGCGACAAGGAGCGGATTGTTCCGCTGGGGCGCACGGCTCTGGAAGCGCTGGAGACTTATGTACGCGAGGGTCGGCCGCACCTTGCGCGGATAAGTTCGGCGCGCATCAGCTCGGCGCGCAAGGCGGGCGCAAAGTCTGACGGGGCGCGGCTGTTTCTCTCCCTGCGCGGCGCGCCGCTGACGCGGCAGTGGGTGTGGCATCTGGTGAAGGCGGCCGATGCGTCGGCCAGCCCGCACACGCTGCGGCACAGTTGCGCCACGCACATGGTGGAACACGGCGCGGACCTGCGCAGTGTGCAGACGCTGCTGGGGCACGCGGATATTTCGACGACGCAGGTGTATACGCACCTAGCGCTGGGGCGGCTGAAGGCGGTGCATCGCGAGCATCATCCGCGGGCGGCGGCGCGGCTGCGGCTTGTGGAACCGGAGCCGCAGGAGGATGAGATGGCGCGCGCGGAGATCGCGAACAAGGACACGGCGTGAGCACGGAGACTGTCTCTTTGGGCGCGCTGGTGGCGGACTATCTGCGCGTGCTGCGCAACGAGCGGGGCGCCTCGGCGCACACGCTGCGCGCCTACGAGCGCGAGCTGCTGGGCTTTGCCGCGTACATGGCGGAAGAGCTGGGCGGCGACGCCGTTGTGGAGCGCATCGAACACACGCACATTCGCGCGTACCTGGGTACGCTGTATGCGCGCGGACTATCGAAAGCTTCAGCAGCGCGTGCGCTGGCGGCGGTGCGAAGCTGGTTCAAGTGGCTGGCGCGCACTGGGCACGTCGAGAAGAATGCGGCGTCGCTGGTAGCGACGCCCAAGCTGCCCAAACATTTGCCGCGCGTGCCATCGATCGAGCAACTGAACCGCGCCGTGGATTCGGTGAGCGAGGACGCGGCGAGCTGGCCGGCGCGGGATCGCGCGATTGTGGAGCTGCTGTATGGCTGCGGGATGCGCAACGCGGAGCTGACCGGGCTGAATCTCAAAGACATTCACTGGGCCAACGAGGCGATTCTGGTGCGCGGCAAGGGGCAGAAGCAGCGCTATGTGCCGCTGGGCGATGCGGCTGCCGAGGCTTTGCGCGCGTATCTTGCCGAGCGCACGGCGCGCCTGGCAAGCGAAGACGGGGCAAGCGAGGACGGCGCGCGCGCCACGCCGGCGCTTTTTCTGAATCTGCGGCTGCGCGGATTGAAGCATCCCGGCGGCGAGGCACGGCTGACGACGCGCAGCGTGGGACGCATTGTGAAGCGCATCGCGATCTTGCGGGGATTGTCTTCCGATGTGCATCCGCACACGCTGCGACATGCGTTTGGCACGCATCTGCTTGAAGAGGGCGCCGATCTGCGCGCGATTCAGGAACTGCTGGGGCATGAGCGGCTTTCGACGACGCAGCGCTACACGCAGTTGACGGCGGCCCAGCTTACGCAGGTCTACGACCGGACCCACCCCAGGGCGAAATAGCCGGCTGCGGGATCAATTACAAATTCGCGCGGCGGAAATGGGAAAGACGGGAAGTGGGTCAGTTTGCGACAAGCCATCCCACAGGGGCTAAAGCAGGCTGCGGAAAAACGCATTTTCGGTGAGGGAAGTGCCGCAGGGGCTGAAGCCCGCCGTCTTAACTTACGGCATTTGCGGCACGAGTAAACTCGTGCCCTGTTACAGGGCAGCCTCCGACGCTGTTTTTTCGCAGTCTGTGAAGCCGTGCTTTCTCAAGACGGTTTCGAACTGACCCACTAGCCGGCGAACCAATTGAGATCGCCGCGCGTCTATACTTGTAGAGAGATGATTCCGTTTATCCATCTGAACCTTTTTTACTGGCATCCGAATGTGCCGACTTTCGGGCTAATGCTGTGGCTGGCCGCGGTGGCGGGCGCGTTTGTGGTGGACCGCTCGTTCCGGCGCGCCGGCATTGATGCCGACGCAGTGGGGATGGTGGCGTTGGCGGTGGTGGCGGGCATTGTGGGCGCCAAGCTGTGGCATGTGTTGGACACGCCGCAGGAGTTTCGCGAGATGGGCTGGGCGGTGCTGTGGGATTCCGGCGGCTTTGCCTGGTTCGGCGGGCTGGTGTTCGGCATTGGCGCGCTGGTGATTCAGGGATGGCGCGCGGGGATCGGCGGGCTGCGGATACTGGATCTGTCGGCTCCGGCGGCGGCAATCGGTTACGGAATCGGCAGAATCGGGTGCTTTCTCTCCGGGGATGGGTGCTACGGGATTGCGACGACGCTGCCCTGGGGGATGAGCTTTCCGCACGGCACGGTGCCGACACTGGAGCGGGTGCATCCGACGCCGCTGTATGAGCTGGCGGCGGGGCTGGCGATCGGGCTCTGGCTGTGGGTGCGCGGCGGGAAACCCCGGCCGGCGGGCTGGATGCTGGGCGAGTACCTGATGTTGAGCGGCATAGCGCGATTCCTGGTCGAGTTTATCCGGCGGAATCCGAAGGTGCTGTGGGGGCTCTCGAATGCGCAACTGGCCAGCGCGGGCACCGTGGTGCTGGGCGCGGCGCTGATTGGCTGGGCGGCGATGCGGCGCGAGGCTGGCCAGCCGGATGCGGCGCACGCGGCGGAGCGGACGGCTTGAAAGACGGGCTGTTATAGCTGTATTCGGGAAGCTCTGATCAAGTCAATCGAAGGCCACCCTCGGGGGCTGAAGCCCTACCCTTTGATTGATTTTATTGGTACGGCTGAAGCCGTGCCCTTTCAAAACAACGGCTGGAAGAATGAACAACCTATTGAAACTTCACAGCTAGTCGCCGGTCTGGGGCAGCTCGGTGACGTGCGCGGCCTGCCTGAGCGTGGCGGAGGCGTCTTTGTTTGCCTCTTTCTCGCGTTTGCGCTCCTGCCAGAGACGCAGAATGCGGTCGCCGTCAGAGCCCTGGATGGGCAGCAGGTTGACGAGCGCGTAGCAGACGTTGGCGAGGAAGAACTCCTTCGAGAGCGGCCAGAGCAGCAGAAGGATCAGGTTGGTGAGCGGGCCGGCGAACGAAATTATGAGGTTCTGAACCGTTGAGCCAGCTTCCCGTACGGTATAGATGCCCATCCAGCGGAAGCCGACCGTCTTGACGCGGACGCGCAGCGCCAGCGCCGCCCCGATGTGTCCGCTTTCGTGGAGAAGCATTGCCAGCACGCCGAAAAACAGACCTTGAAAGAAGGGATAGAACCAGGCGAGAGTGAGCATGCGGTAGCCCCCCGTGCAACCTATCTTAGATGCCTTGGAGCACACTTAGGGACCGGGAAATATGAAGGGCGCTGACACGTTTGGGTGGGGCGGGAGTCGGCCCGTAATGTCCCGGAACGGGAAGCGATTAGAGCCGCTTGATAAACGCCATGGCCTCTTTGAGTTGTGGGAACTGGCGCTCTTCGGCCTTGAACTCCGCGGAGTGGACACAGCGACGGAGGCCGCGCATGCGGACAGGATGCTTGAGATGCAGCATTTCGTGGTAGAGCAGGTATTCGACGGCGTAGCGCGGGCTGGAGGGGCGGTCGAAGACGCGGCTGACGACGATGGTGTTGTGGGCGGCGTCGTAGTGGCCGAGGGCGCGGCGGGCTACGGTCTCGCTCCAGGTGAGGTCGGGACGGCCGAGCAGGCCGCCGAAGAAGCGCAGGTTGAGGGTGTCGAAGACCTCTTCGAGGTTGTAGAAGCGGCCCTCGGGGCCGGAGTAGCGCTTGGCGCCGCGGGCGTGGCGGATGAGCTCGGTCTGGCGGGTGACGGCGGCGCTGGAGGCGAAGCGTTTGAAGCGCACGTTCTGTGCGGGTTCAATGGGCTTGCGGTAGAGCTTGGCGAGAAGAATGTGGGCGATGGCGCGGAGCACGGACTCCGGCGCGCCTTCGAGCAGGTCAGAGAGGCTGACGTGGATGCGGCCTTCACGCAGGCGGATGGTGGTGTTGAGGGATGTGAAGCGGCGGAAGCGGACCTGGATGGGCGGCATGGGCGCGCGCGGACGAAGAGCCCGGTACTCTTCCTGAAAGATGGGGACTGGATCGGGGCTCACCAAGGAGGAGAGTAGCACGGCGAGGGAGTGCGGGGCAGGACCATTCTATTTGGGTTCGGCGCGTTCCTGGCCTTTTTCGTCTTTGTGGGCGGCGAAGTAGGCTGTCTGTTCCTTGAGCAGATCGGCGACCTGATCGGCGAGGTCCTGCCCGCTGGCGATCGCATCCTTGCGGGAGAGATCGTAGCCGGGTTCGGTGGGTAGCGTGCGCAGAGCCGAGATCCAGCGCGGCGCGGCCTCGTTCAGCTCCTTGAGGGACTTGCGCAGGTCGGCCTTGCGGTCGCCGTACTGGTCGAGGTTGGAGCCGAGTTCGTCCATAAGCGCGGCGAGATCCTGGCAGTCGCCGTCAAGGCGCGCGGTGCGGGCGCTGGAGTGGCCGCGGGCGGCGAGGCTCTTAACGGCATCGACGCGCTCATTGAGGAATTTGGTGTAAAGGCCGATGCGCTGGTCGGGATCGGTGCCGGCATCCCGAATCTGCTCGGTCTGCGCCGCCGTGAGGGGCTGGCGCGGCTCTTTTTGGGCCAGGACTACCGGCAAAGCGATGAGGACGAAGGCCAGCAGCGG
This sequence comes from Occallatibacter sp., assembly GCA_035642355.1. Lineage (GTDB taxonomy): Bacteria > Acidobacteriota > Terriglobia > Terriglobales > Acidobacteriaceae > Telmatobacter. The sequence continues at coordinate 950 of DASQSP010000046.1, read as the reverse complement.
AAGGCGGTGCAAGGCAGGCATCGGGACGGTTATTTCTTGAACACGGAGAGCATGGCTTCAGTATCAAGCCGGTTGACCTGGGCCAGGGTCTCGGCGACGAGCTGGCTGTCATCGGAGCTCGATGAGTGCAGCATTTCGTTGAGGCGAAAGGCGGTGTGGCGGAGGAGAATCTCGGCGTTCTTGAGGCGCTTGTCGTCTCCGTCGACGGAGAGGTGGATTTTGTGAGTGATCTGCTCCACCTGCCTGAGCAGGCCATCGGCCTGTTCGATGTTTCCAGCGGAGTACTGGCGCAGGCTGAATTCGGTCATTTCGTGCATCAACTGCGCATAAAGGAAACTCAGCTCGCGCGGTTGCGCATTCCGAATGCGCGCCTGGAGGGCATCGATGCTTTGCTGGTCCGGGATCTTGTCGTCGAGAGAGGACGCGCAGGCAGGGACTGCCGCCAGCAGAAGAAGAACCGAAGCAGCCAACGAAACGAGACCGCGCATCACGACCCTCCTCGGTACAGACAGATGAGCGGATCGTCTGGAGCGGCGAACCGCATAATCCCACGCCAAAACAATAGGAGCGAATGGGGTCCGTTTGCAAGAAAAATCGGGACGCCGGGTTACCAGCACGTTATGCCCTGGGGAAGCGCGGCGAGAATTTGGGAAGGGGAGGTGCTAGTACCGTGACCTTAAGATTCGTAGTTTCCCAGGTCTCAAAGGCGAGACCTGGGGCACCCGGATTCGTCGGCGCGATTGCGAGATCATCCGATCACGGGACTAGCGGGCGGCGCCGGTGTTCTTTTCGAGAAGCTGGAGCCGCTGGCGGGCCTGCCACTCCTGGTTGGGGAATTTACCGGCAGCGGTGTTCAGAAAGTGGTGATAGTAGGCGATGGCTTGGGGCGTTTGATGCAGGGTGTCGTAGGATGTGGCCCACAGGAAGTAGCTGGACGGCACCTCGGGCAA
>DASQSP010000045.1:0-2773 GCA_035642355.1 Occallatibacter sp. | reverse complement strand
CCAACTGCGCCGGGCGCTCGATGCGCAGAAGGCCGCCGGCGCCGGCCGCGTGGGACAGTGGCTGCTGGAGCAGAGCGCGCTCGAAGAGGAGCGGTTGACCCGGGCCATGGGCCTGCAGTGGAGCTGTCCGGTGCTTTCGATCGAGCATTTCGACCCCACGGTGCTTACCGGCGTGATGCCGCGGCTGTTTGTCGACGCGTTTGGGGCGCTGCCCCTGCGTCTGGCAGCGAACAGGCTGGTGTATCTCGGATTTGAGGACAGTCTGGACCCGGTGCTGGCTCTGGGCCTGGAGCGGATGAGCGGGCTCCGCGTGGAGACCGGCCTGGTGCATGGCTCGCGGTTCAGGCCGGCCCACGCACGCATGCTCGACGCGCGGTTTCCGCCCGTGGATCTGATCGAGGCGGCTTCGCCGGCGGCTGCGGCGCATGCCCTGGCCCGTTCGGTGGAGCGGGCGCGGCCCGGCGCGGCGCGCCTGGTGCGGGTGCATGACTGTCTGTGGCTGCGCATGTGGGAACGCGCGGGCGAGGCCGCGGTGGGAGCTACTGGTACCGTTCGCGATCTGGTCTGCTCCATCGGACCTGTAGCCGGCCTGTAAGCGCGGACGCCGATCGAAAAGAAAAATCAAGATGCTTGCCTTTCTGCCGATAGAGCCAGAGGGAGAGGAGCCTGCGGCATGAGCGAAGTGAGAACCCTGATCGTCGATGACTCTTCGGTGATGCGCAAGATCGTGGAGCGGGCACTGCGGCAGGCGGGTCTGGACCCGCTGGTGGTGCTCGAGGCCGGCAGCAGCACCGAGGGACTGGATGTGCTGAAGGCCCAGCCGGTGGACCTGATCCTGTCCGATATCAACATGCCGTCGATGGACGGGCTGGAGTTTTTGCGGCAGATTCGCGCGCAGAATCTGGCACCGGGCGTGCCCGTGGTGATGATCACCACCGAATCCAGCGAAGAGCATGTGAAACAGGCCATCCAGGCCGGCGCGCAGGGCTATATCCGCAAACCCTTTACCGCCGAACAGGTGAAGGAGCGGGTGCTGCCGCTTTTGACCGTGGCCTGATTGACCCCTTGATCGATTGACTGATCGCCGAGAGATAAATCGTAGAGAGGTCCCATGCTATTGAACGGAGTACGAAAGGCCGCAATCGCCACACCGGGCGCCCGCGGCCAGGACGGAGCGGAGCCAGCGATGACATTTTCCTTGCGGGATTCTTTGCATCTGGTCGCGGATCCCGCGAATCTGGATGCCAGCGTGGACGAGGTCTTTAGGCTGATGCTGGGGGTGAGCTGCGAACGTGCCGAGGGGCCGCTCGCGCCGGCGCCCGAGTCGGTCACCGCCATCGTGGGTTTCGGCGGCATGCTCAGCGGAGTCTGCGTCTTCCGCTGCGGCGCCGATGCGGCCATGAAGGTGGCCGAACACATGACGGGCATGGCTTTCACTATGCTCGACGACACGGTGAAAGACGGGATCGGCGAGGTCTGCAATATGCTGGCCGGAACCTGGAAGGGACGCGTGCCCGAGCTTTCCGCGCGCTGCGGCCTGTCGGTGCCGGCGGTGATTACGGGCACGGACTACATTCTGCGGGTGCAGGCGCCGGAGTTCCAGCTCAACCACTTCTACCGGTTTCAAGGCATCGGCTTCGCCGTCACCATCGTCTGCGACGGCATCCAGTAACCTGGGCAGCGTTGTAAGCGACTGAGGTATGCCGCAAGTGCGGGCCCAATAGAGTGCAAGCCGGCTGCGGGAGCGATCCTGCAGCCGTTTTTGTTTCCGGCTGCGACGGCCTTATCTCAGAGCGCAACAATCTTTCCCCCGTCCCCCTGATACTTCTCTAATCTCCCCCACCCCCTTTCCGGTCCTCCGTCTGCAAGATTCTCCGCACAGGAGAATCCCTCATGGACAGCGGCTATTATGCGGCGATGACCGGCGTGGTGGCGCGGATGCAGGCCGTGGACACCGCGGCGGCAAACCTGGCTAACGTGCAGACCCCCGGCTTTCTGTCCGAGCATGAGTATTTCCGCTCGGTGCTGCTGGGGCCGGACGCCTTTGACTCGCAGGTAGGCCAGACGGTGAACAACTACGGCCTGCTGGGCGGCGACCGGCTGGATATGTCGCAGGGCTCGCTCAATCCCACCGGCAATCCCCTCGATCTGGCTATCGAGGGGCAGGGCTTTTTTGCGGTGCAGACGGCCAGCGGCACACGCTACACCAGGGACGGCAGCTTTCACCGCTCGACGCTGGGTTTTCTGGTAACCGGCGCCAACGAGACAGTGCTCTCGCCGGCCGGCCAGCCGATTCCCATTCCGCCCGGCGCGGTGGCGGTGGGCAGCGATGGCGTGATCTCCGTGGCCGGAGGGGCCGCCGGGGCGGTGGGTGTCTTCGACTTTCCCCCCGGCACGCAACTGACCCCCGAGGGAGCCAACCGCTACGTGGCGCCTCCGTCGGTCCAGCGCGCGGCGGCAAGCGGCGTGACCGTCCATAGCGGGGCCCTGGAAGCGGCCAATGAGAATGTGGTGCAGGGTACGGTCAACCTGATCGTGCTGCAGCGCCAGGCGGAGATGATGCAGAAGGCTCTGACCATCTTCCACACCGACTTCAACAAGTTCGCGACCGAGGATCTGCCCAGAGTCTAGTGTCTAGGAGTGTGTCGGGCATAGATTCCCTTTGCGGTTAATTTGAAGGTGACAGGTGCTCCATCGGTTTAGGATTTTGTCATGGGCCAGAACTTTTTTCCCGACACAGTCAACCAGACGCTGTTGTTTCCACCCTCTCTGC
>DASQSP010000044.1:0-7725 GCA_035642355.1 Occallatibacter sp. | reverse complement strand
GCATCGAACGCTGCTTCAACAAACTCAAACACTTCCGCCGGTTCGCCACACGCTACTGCAAGACCATCCAGGCTTTCCGCGCCTTCACCGCTCTCGCTTGCGCTTGGCTACACCTCAAACTATATGTGGATACGCCCTAGCACTGTTTTTCTCGTGCCGTGCAGACTCTGCGCATGGCAGCTTTGGACGCCGGGCGGATATAAGATCAGGGTTTGTTCATGGGATCGGAATCAATAAGATAAATCTTCCCATTAGCGACATCGAACACGATGGACCACTTATCCAGTACGGGCCCGCCTATGAGCCCATCATATAACTCGCTCTGAGCAATGCCTTCCTTGTTCAACATGTAAGCAACGTCTGGCAAGGCAATCTTTTCCTGTCCAACGTTGATCGAGCCTGGCAATCCGTGCATAAGAGAGCCAAACCCACCAATCGCGCAGTTCTTGCCCACATTCCAATCTCCTGACTCGCCGACTGTATGGTTTGCGGCGAACCGGGCGTAGAACATGAAGCCCGCATCTGCACCCGTATCGACGACAACCCGCGCCGGACCATAGTCTCTACCCTCAACCGAGACCGCAGCAGCGATGACCGGATAAGCCGCGGCCCGGTCGACATCCAACGCTTGAATGTGCTTGTCCAAATGTGGCGCAAAGGAACCCTTGGTGAAGATCATGAACCTGCCATTGGGATAGTCGATAACAGTCGGGTGTGCGCGCAGTACATCGTATCCGATAACTCCCGCGATCCTGACTCCAGTAAGTCCACAATCTTTGAAAAGACTTGTCGCAAAAAAATCACCCTTCGCAATCGCTTTACCGCCGAACTTTAGCTGAACCGACCTTGCAGCAAACATCTCCTGTCCGGCACTGTCTCCAAGCCCAACAGCGTGCCCGACTGGTTTTGGCGAAAGCCGTATCTTCAATCGCGGCGCCTCATCCGAGTTCAGGATTGTCCGCTCGCACCCTGAGTCAAGCATGAACAGTTCATCCTTTTTCCCATTGATGCTCAGCTTGATAAAGGGAATGCCATGTATCAGGGTAAAAGGAATGGTTATGACCGGACCACGCCTCCATTGCTTCATATCCAGCCCCGGCACGGCACGGTTGCCACTAAGAGCCAAAGCACTCTCGGCCCCTGCCAATGCAATCAACAAGGGGCCGAGAACCGTAATAACCAGGAATTTTGAATGAATATTCGTCATTAGAAGACTCTACTCCGCCTGCGGCGGCACCTGCTCCAGCAGCCGCTTCCACGTTTTCTGATTGCGCCGGAAGCTCTTCTTCAGGTCTTCGAGAATCCGCTCGAAATCCGCGTTGGTGCGCAGATCGTTCCACGCGGGATTCTTCTGGAACCACGGATAGTTTTCGTTGCCCAGATAGATTGCGCGGCGCAGCCAGTGCAGCGCCTCGCTCGAGTCACCCTCAACCGCAAAGTAACTCGCCAGCCGGTAAGCCATCTCGCCATCGGCCTCGGCCGCGGTCAGCGTGTCGTCCTTCAGCAGCGCCGCGGCGCGCTCGCGCTCGCCCACCTGCACATAGCACATCGCCAGCGTGGGCACGGCAATGCGCAGCCGCTCGTCGTCGCGAATCACGCTCTCCAAAATCTCAATTGCCGCCTGCAGGTTGCCGATGCGCATCTGCTGATAGCCCGACGAAGTCCGCAGCAGCGGATGCCGCGGCTCCAGCGCCAATCCCTTCTCAAGCTCGTCGCCGGCCAGCTCCAGTTGATTCTGATAGTGGTACACGCGCGCGCGATGGTTGTAGAGAATCGCCGCGTTCGCCGGGTTCAGCTTGAGCGCGCGGCTGAACTGCTGCAGCGCCTCGTCGTACATGCCGTCCGCGCGCAGCGCCAGCCCCGCCACCATGTGCATATTCCAATCGTTCGCCGCCGTCGCCAGCAGATTGGCAACGCCATGCCGCGCGGACTCCTTCTCGCCGCGGCTCAACAGCATGTACACGCGATAGAGATTTGCCTCGGCGGAATCGGGATCGAGCTTCAGCGCCTCATCGAAAGCGCGGCGCGCGCGCATCACATGAATCTGCCCGCCAAATCCATGCCGCGCATACTGCAATTCCGCAATGCCCAGTCCGCTCCACCCGGCGGAGAACTGCGGGTCCGTCGTGGTCACGCTGGTAAACAGCGCGCAGGCGCGATCCAAATCGTCGCGCGCGCCGGTGCGCACCATGAACGAACTCAGCAGCGCCCGCGCCTGCAGATACTCCTCGCTCACCGGCCCCGGCAGCGAGCCCTTCTGCGCACCGCCGCGCGGCGCATCGATCTTGTCGCGCGCGCGCAGCCCATGCAGCGCCGCAAACACCTCGTTTGAAATCTCCGTCTGCACCGCGATCAGATCGAGCGACACCACCTGAATCGCGCCGCCCGAGCGCACGCTCTGCGAGCCAACGTCGAGCAGTTGCCAATTCAGATCAAACCCAAGCTCCGAGCGCACAAAACTGCCCGCCAGCACAAACGACACCAGCAGCCGCTGCCCCACGGAGAGTGGGTCCATCTGCGCAATCGGCAGCGGCATCAGCGTGCTTGAAGGCCGCACAATCAGGTCGGGAATCCGCGCCAGCCGCGCCGCAATCGCATCGGCCAGCGCATAGCCGTAGAGCGGCGCCACCTCGGTTGCGCCCAGATTGGCGAACGGCAGCACCACCAGGGAATTCTGCGGCGTGCGCTCGTCAGAGGACTCGCGAAATCGCTCCGCCAGCATCGACAACAATCCCGTAGCACGCTTCTCCGCCTCGGGGCCTGTAGTCGGCAAATTGGCCGCGGCGTCGCCGGGAATCGCGCCCGTCTCAATCTGCTGCGCCTTCATGATGGTCTTCAGCGCCTCGCGCACTTCGGCCGCCGTGGCGTAGCGCTGCGCCGGATTCTTCTCCAGGCACGCCGCGATCACGCTCTTCAGCTCCATCGAGATCCCCGGCACAATCTCGCTCAGGTCCGGCGGATCAGAAAACTGAATTGCGCGGATCGCCTGAAAGTCCTCCGCATCGGGCCGCGAAAATGGATGCCGTCCGCTGGCCAGCTCATACAAGATCACGCCCAGCGCCCACACATCCGACTGCACGCTCGACTGCCCAGTCACAAACTGCTCCGGCGCCATGTAGCGAATGGTGCCGCCGCGCGCGGTGTACGTCGCAGCCACTGACGCATCCTTGGCCAGCGCAGGCTTGGCCGGATCGAAGGCCGCATCTCCCGGCTGCAAGCGCCGCGCCAACCCGAAGTCGAGAATCTTGACCAGTCCGCCTTCGGTCAGCATCACGTTCTGCGGCTTCAGGTCGCGATGAAAGATGCCCAGCGCATGCGCCGCCTGCAAGCCGTCCGCAATTTGAATGCCCACCGAAAGCACAAGCTGCGGCGTGCCAGGCCCGCGCGCGATCAGGTGATCGATCGACTGGCCGGGCACATACTGCATCACGATGTAGCCTTCGTCGCCGGCCTCGCCCACTTCATAAATTGCGCAGACGTTGGGGTGCTCGATGGCCGAGGCCAGCCGCGCCTCGCGCAGCATCGTCGAGCGCATCTGCTGCGCCGAAAGCAATCCCGCGCGCAGAATCTTGAGCACCACCGGCCGCTGCAGCAGTGTGTCCGTGGCCAGATACACCACGCCGCTGCCGCCCGCGCCCAGCTTGCGCACAATCTCGTAGTGCTCGATGGTTCTGCGTTTCATCGCTCTCTTTAGGGAACCTCTGAACAAATCCGCTTTGTAACAGGGCACGACTTCAGTCGTGCCGAAAATTGCCCAAAAGTCGCTGGGGCTTTAGCCCCTGAGTGAAAGCGCTTGGACTTAATCGGACCTTCCTTAGTGTACGTGCGTGCCAGTGTACTTGCGTGAGAGATGCGAGCAGTTCACGCCGCGAGATGCAGGCCCAAAGCAAATCGGTGCTAGCGTCCGCGCCGCACTTCGCCGTTATTTTTAGCTCGTAGCTCGTTGGCCGGCGGCTCTTTCTCCAGCCGCTGCTGTCCGCGGCTGCCCAGCACATACATAGTGAAGCCGAATACAAACAGCACCAGCCCCCACCAGAGATTCGCGTTGATGCCCAGGCTCTTCGCGTACAGCGCCGCATCGTCGCGCGTGGCAAAGCCAAAGGTGCTGAGGATCAGGCCGGCCAGCGTAAACATCAATCCCATCGGAATGCGTAGATCGAGACTCATCGTGTCCTCTCCTCAGAAAAGGAAAATGTTCACAGCCACGGCGCCCAGCAGCACCGCCACGGCCAGCGCCTCGGGCCGCTTCCACCACACAATGTGCGCCGTCGAAGGCTTGGGCGTAAGCGAGTGAACCAGCCCCACCAACTCCGCGTCCGGCCTGGGCTTGGTAAACAAGCTCACCGCCACGGCAACGATAAAGTTCGCGCTGAAGGCCACAATCGCACCGTAGAAGTTCTGCGCCATGTCGCTCGGATAATGATGCAGCACCATGATCCACCCGCCGTGAATGCCCGGATGCGCCTCAATCGGCAGAGTGAGCCCATGATGCAGCATGGCCGCCGCCGTGCCCGCCACCAGGCCCGTAAATGCGCCGTGACCCGTGGCCCGCTTCCAGAACATGCCCAGCAGAAACGTGGCAAACAACGGCGCATTCACAAAGCTGAAGACCAGTTGCAGCGTGTCCATGATGTTGTTGAAGTTGATGGCCGCATACGCCGTGCCAATCGACAGCAGAATGCCGCCCACCGTGGCCCAACGCCCCACGGCAAGGTAGTGCTTGTCGCTCGCATTCTTGCGGACATACGACTGATAGAGATCGTAGGTAAACACCGTATTGAAGGCGGTCACGTTGCCCGCCATGCCGCTCATGAAACTCGCCAGCAGCGCCGTCAGCCCGAGACCCAGAAGGCCCGTGGGAAAGTAATGCAGCAGCATGTTGGGCGTGGCCATGTCGTAGTCCAGCAGCGGATGGCCGCTCGCATCCAGCATCGCCTGGCCCGTGACCGGATTGATCTTCGCCGGCACCAGCCCACGGCCTTCTTCCGCCTCACGCGGCACCACTGTCGTCGAGTGCAGAATCGCCCCGTCCGCCGTGCGCGTTACCGTCGTCGTGGTGTGCGGCGTCGCCAGCCCAATCGCCAGCAGACCCGGCACAATCACCAGAAACGGAAACACCATCTTGGGAATCGCCGCAATCAGCGGCACGCGCCGCGCCGACTCCATATTTTTCGAAGCCATCGCCGTCTGGATCACCAGAAAATCCGTACACCAGTAGCCCGCGCCCAGCACAAACCCCAGGCCCATGCCCACGCCGATGATGTCGATGCCCATCGGATTCGTGGCCGGGTGCAGCACGCCCTTCCACTCATGCACCATGCGCGGATCCACCTGCGCCACGGCGATCTTCATGCCCTGCCAGCCGCCCACGTTCTTGAGCCCGAGCAGCACCAGCGGAAAAAAGCCCGCGACGATGAGAAAGAACTGCAGCACCTCGTTGTAAATCGCGCTGGTAAGCCCGCCCAGAAAGATGTAAAGCAGCACAATCGCCGCGGACAGCACAATCGAGAACGTAAAGATGCCCTCGCGCGGCCAGCCCATCTGAAAGAACAATCCATCAAGCACATGCAGCGCCTGAATCAGCCGCGCCATCGCGTACATCGAGATGCCGGAACTGAACACCGTCATCACCGCAAACGAGCAGGCGTTGAGCGCGCGCGTCTTCTCGTCGAAGCGCATGCGCAAAAACTCCGGCACCGAGCGCGCCTTCGAGCCGTAGTAAAACGGCATCATGAAAATGCCCACAAAGATCATCGCCGGAATCGCGCCGATGCCGTAGAACTGCGCCGTCTCCAGCCCATACTTGGCGCCCGAGGCGCCCATGCCGATCACTTCCTGCGCGCCCAGGTTGGCGCTGATAAAGGCCAGGCCGCAGATCCACGCCGGCAGCGCCCGCCCCGCCTGAAAAAAGTCCTTGCTCGTCTTCATGGAGCGCTTGAGCGCAAAGCCAATGCCCAGCACAAACACGAAGTACAACAGCATGATGAGCCAGTCGACGTGCGTGAGGTTCAAGAGTGCTCCTTAATGAGGCGCGGTGCGCAGTCAGCGAAGGTCGATAGGGCTTGTTTCATCAACATGCTCCGTGTCAGGGCACGACTTTAGTCGTGCCGCAAAGGCTCACCGACTTGTGGGGCTTTAGCCCCTGCAACGCTCCATTCCAGCAACTACCCGGTTGATGGAACAAGCCCTCACTAAAATGCAGATTGGCCGAGGCGCAAACTTCACTGCAAGCAGCGAAATACGGCACCGTCCAACGGTTCGGGAAAATGATGACAAGCCCCGCCCGCCGCAAGCTTCCCAACCACTCAACAGAGTAAACTGAGAGAGCATGATTCCTACACTGGCCTGGACTCCCGACGGCGTTCGCTTTATCGACCAAACCAAGCTGCCGCTTGAAGAGAGCTACGTGCTCGCCACCACCTACGAGCAGGTTGCCGACGTCATCGTCACCATGGTGGTACGCGGCGCGCCCGCCATCGGCGTCTCCGCGGCCTACGGCATCGCCCTCGGCGCGCAGCGCACGCAAGCTCGCACCACTGAAGAGTTCGCGCCCGAGTTCGAAAAAATCTGCGCGCTGCTCGCGGCCACGCGGCCCACCGCCGTCAATCTCTTCTGGGCCATCGACCGCATGAAGAAGCTCTTCGCCAATCTGCGCGCCTCAGGCACGCCCCTCGCTCAAATCCAAGAAAAAATCCTCGCCGAAGCCCACGCCATGTACGACGAAGACATCGCCGCATGCAAAGCCATGGGCGCGTTCGGCGGCGAACTGCTGCCCGAGGAAGGCTGCGTGCTGACCCACTGCAACGCCGGCGCTCTGGCCACCTGCGGCTACGGCACCGCGCTCGGCGTCATCCGCTCCGCCGTCGCACAGGGCAAGCGCATCCACGTCTACGCCGACGAGACGCGCCCCTTTCTGCAAGGCGCGCGGCTCACCGCATGGGAGCTGATGGCCGACGGCATTCCCACCACCGTTCTCTGCGACAACATGGCCGCCAGCCTCATGCGCGCCGGCAAAATCCAGGCCGTCGTGGTCGGCGCGGACCGCATCGCCGCCAACGGCGACTTCGCCAACAAGATCGGCACCTACAACGTCGCCATCCTCGCCAAAGAGCACGGCATTCCGTTCTACTGCGCCGCGCCCTGGTCCACCATCGACACGGCCACCGCCACCGGCGACGCCATTCCCATCGAGGAGCGCAGCGCCGTCGAAGTCACCCATCACGGCGGCAAGCAGCTCACCCCGCACGGCGTGGGCATCTGCAATCCGGCCTTCGACGTCACGCCCGCCAGGTACGTCACCGCCATCATCACCGAGCGCGGCGTGCTCCGCGCGCCCTACGCCGAATCGCTGCGTGAGATGGAGCTGGTGAGCTAGCAATCTCCCAAAATGATGTGCTGGAGATTGCAAAGGGCTCCAGCCTTGTCATCCTGAGCGACTGTAGTCCGCCGTGGCGGACGAAGGGAGTCGAAGGACCTGCGGTTGCTCTTGATGTTGTTTCAATCGCCAATGCGGTAAGCTGCGTACCATGCACGAGGGCAGCTACTTCACCTACATCATTGCTAGCCGTAGCCACACGCTCTACATCGGGGTTACGGGCAATCTGCAGGAGCGCGTCTTTCAGCACAAGTGGAGAGATCATGCAGGATTCTCTGCCAAATACAATTGCGACCGCCTCGTCTGGTTCGAACGCTACCAGGACGTGACCAGGGCCATTGCGCGAGAAA
>DASQSP010000043.1:0-3881 GCA_035642355.1 Occallatibacter sp. | reverse complement strand
CTACAACTGGACCCAGGCCAACTCCGACGGCGGAGGCGGCAGCATTGCGTCCAACTCCTACAACATCAGCCAGGATTCCGGGCGCGCCTCATTTGTCTCTGCAAACATGGTCTTCCTCCTGGCCAGCTACACGGCGCCCTTCGGCATTCGCGTCAATCCCTTCCTCATCGCGCAGTCCGGCAAGCCCTACAACATCACCACGGAAAACGACCTTACCGGCGACAACTTCTTCAACAACCGGCCGGAGCTGGCCCAGAACTCGTTCTGCTCGAGCACCGGCAACACCACGCCCTACGTCGCCACCTCCTTCGGTTGTCTCAACACGCAACCTTCTTCCATCTACACGCCCATCGCGTCCAGCCTCGGCAGCGGCCCTGCGTCTGTCGCCGTGAATCTGCGCTTGAGCCGCTCCTTTGGCATCGGGCCCAAGCTCGAGGCCAATGCTCAGGATCAACGCCGTGGCGGCGGCGGCGGTGGTGGCGGTGGAGGTGGAGGACGCGGCGGCGGTCCTGGCGGCGGGCTTGGCCCCGGCGGATTGGGCGGCGGTGGCGGAGGGCCGCGCGGCCTGTTCGGCGGCGATGCTACGAGCCGCAAGTACAGCCTGAACTTCAGCGCGCAGGCTCTGAACCTGTTCAACAACATCGACTACGGGCCGCCGGTAGGCGCCCTGGCTCTGACGCCGCCGTCTGCCGATGCCCCCAACAGCCCAACCACCCCCGGCAGCAACTTCGGGCACTCCATCAGCCTGCAAAAGGGCATCTTTTCATCGCCCACCAGCTCCGCGGCGCGGCGCATCTACTTCCAGGCGGAGTTTTCCTTCTGAAGAATCGCGCTTCACAACAAGGGCCGAGGCATTTGCCTTGGCCCTCTTCATTGCGCTCACGCAAAAGGCTGCACGCGTACACATGCAGCCCTGAACACTCAATCTGTGAGGATCAACCTATAAGGCAGGCTTATTGGTCCGTATTCTTCAGGAAATACCGCTTCAGCAGCGTATCGACGGCGAACAAGCCCGGCCCAAGAATGAGAATGAGCAGCGCGGCGAACCAGTATGTGTAAGGGCTGGCTCCGTAGAAGTCATCCGGCTTGGAGAGAATGTGCGAGAAGTTGACACGATCGTCGGGAACGGCCAGGTAGGCGACCGTCATATTCACAAACATCACGAACGAGGTGAGCCGCGAAGCCAGGCCAAGCGTGAAAAACAAGCCGCCAAACAGTTCCACGCAACTGCACATCAAGGCCGCCATATGGGGAGCAGGCATGTTGAGCGAGCTAAAGTAGTCCGCCACCCTGTCGAGATTGTGGAGCTTGGCCCAGCCGTCCTGCATGCTCTGCCAGCCCCAATAGAGCCGGATTAAAAGAAGCAACGGGCTCTGCAGCCGGGCGAGCAGAGAACAGACGCGGTCGTAGAGGTTAACAATCTTGTGCATGACTTCCCTTTCTTTCGGTTAGGCGAATCGGTTTTCGTCGTTCAGGAGAGGCTCGATATCCGGTGCGCAAATCCGGCCAGGTTCGGCCCAGCGCGCGAACCACGCGCCGATCAGTTTGGGGCGCTGAGTCAGAGCAAGCCGCGAGCCGGCAAATCCTGCATCGAGCGCTTCTGAGGCGGAAGCGATCCGCCGGAGACGGCGGCCACGGGAGGGTATCGGGCCCGGCCCACCGGTTGCTGGCACGCCCACTAGGAGTGAACGCGCGCGACAAAGGTTACAGGGAAAGTCCGTGGTCTGAAAATCAAATTCTTGTCCACCGGCCCTCCTGCATATGGCACTGGATTTCCGGCAAAATGGATTGGTCCGCTCAATCCGGTACAGTAGCATAACTGTGTCACCCTGCGTTGGACGCGCGGCGAGTGGCGGAGGTTGCGGTTGAAGTCGAAGAACTGGGGCACGTTGAGCTTCGCCAGCCTGGTCATCGCTCTGGCGCAGAGCCTCTGTACCGCGCTGCTCGCCATCAGCGGCATTCGTGTCGCCATCGGCCTTTCCGCCCTGGCCGCGGCCAGCAGCGTCTACGCCCCGGCGCACGGCTACCATCAGGACGCAATCCGCATTCCGATGTTGATAGTGGCAACAGCGGGAGCCGTCGTGAATCTGGCGGTCCTCTTCTGGATATGGCATCTGCGCGCGCAGCCCTCCGCTCAATGGCGCCGGGGAGAGATCACGGCCAAGCAAAGACGCTCCGAGCGTCTACAGGTAGCCATGGCCGTTATCACCTTGGTTCTGGTGGGGCTGGAATCCTGGTCCCATACACTGGTGCATCGCAAAGGCCCTGCCCCAGCGCCAACGGCCATCACTCACTCCAGTGCAACCTAGAAAGCGGGGTTGCCCATGGGAAGTTCCTCGTCCAGCACAGCATCGATGCGTGCGTGCAGCCGCTCGCTGAAGCCCGCCGGCAGCTCGAAGACGCGTTCGCCTGCCATCAGGATAACGACATTGCGCGTGGAGTCGAGAACGGCGGAGCATATCTCGCACGTTTCCAGATGCTTGTCGATTTCGGCGCGCAGCACGGGGTCCATCTCGCCATCGACATAGGCGGATATCTGTTCCCAAACGTGTTTGCAATCGATCTTCATGCGCGCCCTCCGAACCAGCCTTTACGCTTGGGCGCATAGGCTTTCAGTTGCGGAGCAAGTTCCTTTTGCAGCAATGCACGAGCCCGGTGCAGCCGGACCTTGACTGCGCCCTCGGTGATGCCGAGCGCCGCTGCCGTCTCGCGAATATCCATCTCTTCGATGTCCCTGAGTACGACAATGTTACGGTAAATCTCCGGCAACCCCTCCACGGCCTTGCGCAGCAGCGCGCCAAGCTCCTTCTGTTCCAGCGCCTCGGAGGGCACCTCGCGCCAGCTCATCAAAATCGCCGGAGTGTAGTCGCCGGTCTGCTCGTCGGTTTCCGCGTCCAGCGAGTCCTCTCGCCGCGCCGCCAGTTTGCGCAGGCGGCCCAGCCCTTCGTTGCGTGCAATCGAGAGCACCCAGGTACGAAACTGCGCGTCCCCGCGAAACAAATGCAGGTTGCGGTAGACCTTGATGACCGTCTCCTGCGCGGCGTCTTCGGCCTCGGCCTCATTGCGCAACAGCGAATACAGCATCAGGTAAATCGAGCGCTCGCAGGGGCGTATCAGTGTGTGAAAGAGCTGCTTCTCACCGGCCAGAACGCGGCGGATGAGGTCGGCTTCGGATTCTCTGGACTGGACCATCATCGCAATAAGGAGAAGCCCGGCAGTGCATGAGGCGCACTCGAGGTTCCTCAGCCACTATAGCCGGTTGGCGAGCGATGCAACCGCCGGCAGGATGGGTAACTTGATGAAATTGAGGACGGAACGCGATAAGTTCGTCTTTCTCAGTAGAATCCGTATTCCGAAAAACACGTTTGGGCTGTACAATCACAACCACAGAGGAAACCCCATGGCCGGAGATATACAACTCACTTGCAGCGATTGCGGGCAGGATTTCACGTTCACCGCTGCCGATCAAACGTTCTTTCAGGAACGCGGATACTCGACTCCAAAACGCTGCAAGCCTTGCCGTATGGCAAAGAAAGCCGATCAGGGGGGCTCCGGTGGAGGTGGCGGCTATCGTTCCGCGCCTGCACAGGGAACGCCCGTGATCTGCTCGGGCTGCGGCCAGCCCACCACGGTTCCCTTTGAGCCGCGCGGTGACCGTCCGGTGTTTTGCCGCGACTGCTACCAGGCGCGCAAAGGCAGCGGTGGTGGTGGCGGCGGACGTGCCCGCAGCGGTGGCGGCGGCGGTCGCTACTAAAGGAAAAGGCGCGGCGCCGGGGGCGGGCACAAGCAACGGGCCCCCGGATGTTGCGATTGAAATGCCATGGCTTGAGCGCGGGCGTCATTGATATTCGCGGCCGATGCAAAGGGTGCGCAAGGTTAAA
>DASQSP010000042.1:0-38763 GCA_035642355.1 Occallatibacter sp. | reverse complement strand
CAACAACTACTTCGGCATTCCCTACCCCCTCAAGAAGCTCGACCTCATCGCCATCCCCGACTTCGAGGCCGGCGCGATGGAGAACTTCGGCGCCATCACCTACCGCGAGACCGCGCTCCTCATCGACGAAAAAACCGCCTCCATCGATGCCAAAAAGCTCGTCGCCGTCGACATCACCCATGAGATGGCCCACCAGTGGTTCGGCGACCTCGTCACCATGCAGTGGTGGGACAACATCTGGCTCAACGAGGGCTTCGCCACCTGGATGGAAAACAAGGCCGTCGGCGTCATGCATCCCGAGTGGGACATGAACCAGAGCGTCATTGCCGACATGGACCAGACCCTCAACATCGACGCGCAGCCTACCACCCGTCCCATCCGCGCCAAGGCCGAAACCCCGGACGAAATCGATCAGCTCTTCGACGGCATCGCCTACGGCAAGGCCAGCGACGTGATCTACATGATCGAGAACTACATCGGCCCCGAGACCTTCCGCAAGGGCGTGCACAACTATCTCGCCGCGCATCTCTACGGCAACGCCACGGCCGAGGACTTCTGGAATGCCGAGACCGCCGCCAGTCACAAGCCCGTGGATCGCATCATGTCCAGTCTCATCGTGCAGCCGGGCGTGCCGCAGGTCTCCTTCGGCAAACCCGTCGACGGCAAAGTTCCGGTCTCACAACGCCGCTTTTATCTCAGCCCCAGCGCCACCTCTAATCTCGACCAGAAGTGGACCCTGCCCATCTGCTTCAACACCGCCCAGAGCGCGCAGCAATGCGAGTTGCTCACGCCTCAAACGACCGAGCTCAGCGTGCCCGCCTCGGCCCTGCTCTTCGCCAACGCCGGCGGCAGCGGCTACTATCGCAGCACCTACGCGCCCGCGCAATACAAGCAGCTCGTGGCGCAGGTTGAAACCACTCTCACGCCTTCCGAGCGCATCAGCTTCATCGGCGACGCCTGGGCCCAGCTCCGCGCCAACAAGCTCTCCGCCGGCGACTACCTCGATCTCGTCGGCGCTGTAAAAAGCGACGGCAATGCCGAGGTGCTCTCGACCGCGCTCACCGGCGTCGGCGTCATCGATAGCCGCGTCGCCGCATCCCCGGATGAGAAACAGGCCCTCGCTGCCTGGGTTCGCGCCATGCTCGCGCCGGAGTACGCCAGGCTCGGCCCGCCCAGGCCCGCCGACTCGCCCAACACCCGCGAGCTGCGCGCCCAACTCTTCGGAGCGCTCGGCTTCTACGGCAACGATCCCGTCATCCTCGCCCAGGCCCGCACCCTGGCCGAGCAGTACCTCGCCGATCCCACATCGGTCGATCCCACTCTGCGCGAGACCGCGCTCTCCATTGCCGCGAGCCACGGCGATGCCGAGCTCTTCGACAAGTTCCTTCACGTCTACGAAACCGCCACCAGCCCCGAGCTGCAAAACAGCGCTCTGCGCCGCCTGGCTCAGTTTCGCGACCCCGCCCTCGTCGAGCGCGCGCTCAATCTCGCCATCTCCGGCAAGGTCCGCAACCAGGACGCCGCGTTTCAGATTGCAAGCTCGCTTGCCGTCGCGGAAAACCGCGAGCAGACCTGGGAGTTTATTCAGTCCCACTGGGATCAGGTACGCGCTCAGTTCACCATGAATATGGGCCAGCGTCTGGTCGGCTCCACCGGCGCCTTCTGCACCGCACAGGCCCGTGACGATGTGCAGCAGTTCTTCGCCACGCATCCCGTCGAAGCCGCGGACGTCGCTCTCCGCCACGCCGTCGAGACGATCAACGGATGCATCGAGCTGCGCGCCCTGCAGGAACCGCAGTTGAAGAACTGGCTCGCCGCGCAGCCCGGCCTCTGAAACTTCAGGGCTTGAACTCCTTGACGATGTGGCTGTGCCCCGTTCATCGCAGCTCTATCGCGATGAGCGGGTGATCCGGGTCCGTCAAGTAGGGTGCCCCCCCACTCCCTCCCTCGCCTTTGGGGACCGGGGATAGCAGGAAGTTGGGTACACCTGCATTGAAGCAGAGGCTTAACGGTTCTATCGATGGTGTTTTGTAACAGGGCACGGCTTCAGCCGTGCCCTGTTACAAGGCCGGTCGAACTTGATAAATGTGCAGCGCCTGAGCTAAGCGGATAATCATCGAGCAGAAATTCCCCGCACCCCGCTTCCACAATCCGCTCCGGCCCCATTCGCTACCATGAGTCCATGTCGCGAATCGCACCCGGCCAGACCCTCCTCATAGACGCCGACGACACCCTGTGGGAGAACAACGTCTACTTCGAGCGCGCCATCGCCGCCTTCATCGGCTTCCTCGATCACCACACCCACACGCCCGCCGAGGTCCGCCAGGCCCTCAACGCCGTCGAGCGCGAAACCATCCGCGCCCACGGCTACGGCCTCTTGAGCTTCACGCGCTCGCTCGTCACCTGCTATGAGCGCCTGAGCGCCGCCCCGCTCACCGAAGAGAACCGCGCGCGCATCGCCGGCTTCGCGCAGGCCATCGCCGATCGGGAGATCGAGCTGCTTCCCGGCGTCGCCGCGTCGCTCGCCGAGCTCGCCGGCCGCCACCGGCTCATCCTCATGACCAAAGGCAATCACGGCGAGCAGGCCGGCAAGCTCGCCCGCTCCGGCCTCGCACCGCACTTCTCCGCCGTTGAAATCGTCGCGGAAAAAGATCCCGACGCTTACCGAGCCGTCCTCGCCCGCCACCAGCTCGCCCCGCACGCAAGCTGGATGATCGGCAACAGCCCCAGGAGCGACATCAATCCCGCCCTCGAAGCCGGACTTCACGCCGTCTTTCTCTTCCACAAGGACACCTGGGTGCTGGAGCACGAGGAGATCGCCGCCCCCCGGCCGGGCCGCCAGCTCATCGAACTCGATGGCTTTGCTAAACTGTGTGGTATCTTCTAGTCCATTGGAATCGCGAGGAGAATCTCCCCCTTGAGCCGCGTTCCCAGTCCGTCGGCATCCCGTTTCCGGCGCGCCTATCCCGCTCCGCCGCGCATTCACTGGCTGTGGATTGTCGTCCTCGTCGGCGCCGCGGAGATTGTCGTGCTGCGCTGGACACATCCCCCTCTGCGCGACTTCCTTGTCAACCTTGTCATCGCCATCTGGCCGGTCTCCATCTGCCTCTGGCTGCGCAAGGTCGATCCACAGTCCACCTCGCTCTACTGGGCCCTCGCCTCCTTCGCCACGGGCTTCCTGTTCTCCTGGCTGCTCTGGATCGTCGTCGTCTTCGAGATTCGCGAAGATCTGCTGGACCACTTCAACCGCCGCGAGCCGATCGGCCTGCGCCTCAACCTGGTGCTCACCTCCCTCTTCTCCTTCGCTTATTTCCAGTACCATCTCCGCCGCATCGCGCTGGCAAAAGACGGAGCCGCGGTGGATTTCGTCTCCGCCGGCGAGCGTTCCCCTGCCCGCTGACTCAGCCTCGCCTTCCCACAACGGCAAACTCCGGCGATTCCGCGGCCCATCCCGGCGCACCCGCGCCCATTCGCTCCAATCCCCTTGACTCCGCCTCCGCCGCCCGTGCAGAATCTGGTTAACTGGATTGCGTCTGGGTTCCGGAGCAGGCATTCCAGGAGCAGGCATCACCGCGAAAAAGCGCTTCGCCCCCGCCGATGCATTCGGCGTCGAACCCCTGGCTCGGACGCTTACCCACTTGAGGGCCTATGGAATCGACGCGATACTGCGCATTCAACAAGAGCCGGGGCATCTTTCTCAGCCTCGATGTCTGCGTTCTCGACGCCGCTCTCGAACCCCTCAAGGTTCTCAAGGTTCTCATCGAAGGCCCGGACGCCGAGGCCCGCACCGGCATCTGGCTGCAACGCTTCAAGGCCGTACCCGTCGCCCAGACGCTGTCCCCCTTCGACCTCATCTATCTCGACAAGGACTACGGCGTCGTCCATGCCGTCGCCCTCACCGTCGATGGCCAGTTCCAGCCCTTCGAGGGCTTCCCCACCAGCGCACTCGTGCTGCCGGCCGGGACCATCGCCCTCTCCGCGACCTGCCGCGGAGACCAACTCATCGTGGTCACCGCCCCGCAGGCCGCCACCGTCTCTGCCCGCGTCTCCAGGCCCTCGGTCCCGCCGGCAATTCCGGGGCAAAAGCCCGCTCATGCAGCGGCCTCCCTCCAGCCTCCGGCGTCCATTCCCGCACTTCCAGCGGCTACCTTCTCCGCCGAGTCCTCCGAGCCTTCGCCTCTCGACCGTTTTCTCAGCGGCCAGAGCCGTCTCGCTTCCCCGCCGACTCCGCCTGCTGTCCAGCCGCCCGCCGAGCCCGCACCGACCCGTGCCCCCGCACCGCCCCGTGCATGGACCACGCCGTTTGCCGCCGACCAGCCCCGCGAAAGAAGCACCCCGCCCTCGCGTCCGCCGGCTCGTCCCGGCTACCAGCCGCCCTCGCGCTCCCATGTGCGCCCGCCCGCGCCGGACTTCTTCGCCCCTCGGACCCATCCGCCCACCGCCGCCGGGCAGTCCACCCCCTCCTTCGCCCTGCCCGAGGCCCCACCGGACGCCCTCGCGCCCGTCCATCCCAAGCCCGACGTAGAGTACTACCGCGAGCCCGCTCTCTCGCTCACCGCCCGCGTCCTGCGCTGGCTCATGCCCGAGCTCATCCGCGCCAGCGACGACCATCGCATGCGGGAGCGCCGCACCGCCTTTCGCCTCCACCATCCCGGCCTCGTCGCCTACTTCTTCACCGGAGGCGCGCCTCGCCCCCACGCCATCGAGGACATCAGCGTCACCGGCTTCTTCCTGAACACCGACCACCTCTACATGCTCGGCACCGTTGTCCGCATGACTCTGCAGCGCGCCGGCACCCGCGGCGACAAGCCTGGCGACACCCTCACCGTCCACTCCCGCATGGTGCGCCACGGGGCCACCGGCGGCGGCTTCGAGTTCGTCCTCTCCGGCTTCCTCGACTAAAGTTTTTCCCGCAGGAAAGCGATCACATGGTCGGCTTGCACCACGCCGACCATCCGGTTCTGCGCATCCACCACCGGCAGCGCATGCAGGTTGTACTTGTCGAAGATCTCCGCCAGCTCGTTCTGGTGCATCTCCGCCGGGCAGCTCAGGAACCGCGGCTCGGCCAGCACCGCCAGCCGCGTCTCCGGCTGAGCCATCACCAGCCGCGCCAGCGGAATCGTGCCCTTCAGCACCTTTCTGCCGTCCAGCAGATAAATCTCCGTCACGCTCTCCGGGTCGCCGTCAAAGGAGCGCAGCGCCTGCACCGCCTGCGCCACCGTGGCCTCCGCGCTCACCGCCACAAAGTCGGTGGTCATCGCGCCCGCCGCCGACCGCTCGTCGAACTCGAGAAGCTCCGCCACTTCCTGCCGCTCCTCGGGCTCCATCTCTTCGAGAATCGCGTCCGACTGCTCCTCCGACAGTTCGGCCAGCAAATCCGCCGCCGCGCCGGGGTCCATCTCTTCCACGATGTCCGCGATCCGCTCCTCGTCCAGCGTTTCCAGCAGCGACTTCTGCAGCTTGGGATCGACCTCCTCGAGCGCCTCCGCCGCCACCTCCTCGTCGAGCGAGGTAAACACCGCGTCGCGCTCCGCAGGGGCTAGATCCTCCAGAATCTCCGCCAGGTCCGAGGGGTGCATCTCCGCCAGCCGCTCGTGCTCGATGCGCAGCTTCACGCGCCGCGCCGGGTCCACTTCGATCACGTCCACAAAGGCCCAGGGAATCCCGCGATCCTTGAACCGCCGCGAAAGCGTCTCCAGCGTCGCCCGCGGCAGCAGTCCCTTGAAGACCCGCCGCACCGCGCCGCGCAGCCCAACCTCCACCTCGGCCACGCGCAGCAGGTGAACGCCGCCGTGCCCCATCCATTCGAGATCGACATCGTTCACGCGCACCACCTTGCGCCCGTGAATGTCGATGATCTGCCGGTCCACCAGGTCCTGCTGCAGAAACAGAAAGTTGCCTTCGTCCTTCAGCGGCTCCAGCGCATCCGCCGAGCGCAGCTCCAGCGTGCCCGCCGGGGTCTCCATCACATTTTCCGCCGCCACCAGAAACAGCCCCGCCCGCGACTTGAGCACCAGCCCCGCCACCTTGCCCGCGTCCTGCCCGGTGGCCACGGCAATGTCCTTCAGCTTGCCGCGCAGGTGCCCCTGCGCATCCGTCACCGGCGTGCCCAGCAGTGCCGTCAGGCTGATGCGAGTTGTGGTGCGCCCATGCATGGGTTGAGTGTAGCCCGCCTGCCCCGCCCGGCGCGTTCACTTGCCGCAGCGGAATTGAAAACAGAATCGAGTGAATGCATGTCAAGGATTGACATGCAGGCGGACCCAGCCTACTCTCTCTTCATAGAGCGGGGAGTCCAATCAGGGAGTCCAAAATGGACCAGATGAACATTTCCATCACCGACGTTCTCGCAGAATACGTCCGCGGCAAGGTAGCAAGCGGCCGCTATAACAATGCCAGCGAAGTGGTGCGCGAGGCTCTGCGCCGCATGGAAGACGCCGACCGGCGCGTCGCCCAGCTTGCCAGCCCCTCCGTTGAAGATGTCCTTGCCGACCTCACCGCCGACCAGGTGGAAGGCATCCGCAACCGCGTGCGCGCCGGCGTTGAATCCATCGGGCGCGGCGACTTTGCCGTCTACGAAGGCCGTCCCGGCCTGGACCGTCTCGCCGCCGGCATCAAGGCGCGCGGCCGCAAGCGCATCAACGCAGCCGCCCGAGCCTGATGCGCATCCACGTAACCCGAGCCGCCGAACGCGAGCTCGACGTTATCTTTATCTACTGGGCCGAACGCGCGGGACTCGCCACGGCCGACAAAATCATCGACGCAATCCTCGAGCGATTTGCCCTCCTCGGCGAGCATCCCGCCGCCGGCCGCGCCTGTCCGGAAATCGCTCCGCGCGTCCGCTGCTTCCCCGCCGGGAGGCATCTCATCTACTACCGCAAATCCCGGCGGGCCCTGGAGATTCTCCACGTCTTTCACGGCGCCCGCGAGCAGGCGAGAGCTTTTTCCAGTGAGCCGTCACGCTGAGAGGGTTGATGAAAATACGCGCCGACATGCGTAAAATCGGCTGGCATTCTTGACACAAACCGCCCAACCAACGAAACTTCCCCTAAAGGTTCCTACGACAAAACGGCACGCGGCCTTCCTGTTCCGGCAGAGATGGAGACTAAGTCCTTGGAAAAACCACGCGCAGGAAAGTTGAGCTTCGCCCTCAGCTCCACCATGGAGAGCGTCGGCGAAATCGAATCCGCCGCCGAGAAACTCGCCGTCGAGGCCGGCCTCGACGAGGAGGACCTCTTCCGCTTCACCATGGCCATTCGCGAAGCGGCCGTCAACGCCGTGCTCCACGGCAACGACTACGACCCCTCCAAGCGCGTCACCGCCAGCTTTGAAAACACCGGCAAATCCATCGTCATCACCATCGCCGACGAAGGCAAAGGCCTGGACCCAGACACCCTGCCCGACCCCCTCGCGCCGGAAAATCTGCTGCGCGGCACCGGACGCGGCATCTTCCTCATCCGCTCCTTCATGGATGAGGTACACTTTCGTCAACTTCACCCCGGAACCGAGCTGACCCTCGTCAAGCACCTGGCTCCGGCCCCGGCCCCGGACAACGCCTGACTCACCTGCCGCGCGGCGCTCCAACCCCCGCCGCACCCGGCAGGCACACCCCCCATCCCCCGGCGCTTGCAAAGGTGCTATAACCGTAATACTCGAACAAGGAGGATTTTCCGTGGCACTTACGATTGCTTCCCGTGCAGTGGATGGTGTGACCGTACTGGATCTGAGCGGGCGGATCACTCTTGGCGAAGGCAGCGTGCAGTTGCGCGAGGCCATTCGCGATCTCATCGGCAAAGGGCAGAAGAAGGTCCTGGTCAACCTCGGCGACGTGAACTACATCGACAGCTCAGGTCTCGGCGAGCTGGTCAGCGCCTTCACCACCTCAAAAAATCAGGGCGCCGCCCTCAAGCTGCTCAACCTCACCAAAAAGGTGAAGGACGTTCTGCAGCTCACCAAGCTCTACACCGTCTTCGACATCTACGACGACGAAGCCAGCGCCATCGCCTCCTACAAGTAGCTCCGGGCAAGTAGTCAAGGCAGGCGCTCGCGCCAATATCAAAGGCCATCCCGCCAAGGGATGGCCTTCTTGTGTTGTTGAACTTTGTCATCCTGAGCCGGGTGCCCCAGGTTCGGCGCGTACTTTGCGCCTAACCTGGGAAAGCACGCCCCCAACCAAGCCCCCACAAAGCGTCGGTCCCCTCAAAAGCCGGGTGCCCCAGGTCTCGCCTCTGAGACCTGGGAAAGCACGACCGCCGACCACTGATCACTGACAACTGATCACTAAAATTTGACAGACGGCACCGTCTGCGCCGCCGGGCTAGCCGTAAAGTAAGCCGAGTTCTGCTTGTACCCCGCCATCCCCGCCCAAATGCTGTTCGGGAACTGCAGCACAAACGTGTTGTAGGCCTCCAGCGAATCGTTATACCGCTTGCGCGCCACGCCGATGCGGTTCTCCGTCCCCGCCAGCTCGTCCTGCAGCCGCATGAACTGCTCGCTCGACCGCAGTTGCGGATAGTTCTCCGTCAGCGCCAGCAGCCGCCCAAACGCCGAGTCCAGCGTCCCGTTGGCCTTGATCCGCGCCTCCGGCCCCTGCGCATTCAAGAGGCCCGCGCGCGCGTTGGCAATGTCCCCAAACACCGTGCTCTCTTCCTTGGTAAACCCCTTCACCGTCTCCACCAGGTTGGGAATCAGGTCCGCGCGCCGCTGCATCTGCACGTCCACCTCGCTCCACGCCGCCTTCACCCCCTGGTCCAGCCCCACCATCTGGTTCTTCGCGCTCACATAGCTGCCAAACACCATCAGCGCCGCCAGCACCAGCACGCCCACCACGCCCAGAAAAATCCAAAGTCCCTTCATACCGCCTCTTTCTCCTCCGGCCATCCTTCGGATAGCCACAAACCCCGTTCAGTCCCTAGTCCCTGCTTCACCAGTCCCTAGTCCCTCAGTCCCTAGTCCCTGCCTTACCAGTCCCTAGTCCCTGTCTTCCGGGGTCCCCAGCGACAGGTCCTCGTCGCTGGGGTTGTCACCAATCCCCGCCAGCCCCACCTCCGCCAAACCCTCCCCCACCAAATCCACCAAAACCTCCACCACCGCCGCCACTATCTCCTCCACCGAAACCTCCTCCGCCCCCGCCAAACCCGCTACCCAGCCACGGCCCACCGCGAAACCCGCCGCCCAACAGCCCCATAAACAGCAGCACCCGCAGCAACCCAAACCCGCCAAAAAACAGCAGCATGATAATAATCAGCAGAATCTGCCCCACTCCCGGCGCACCCCCACGCCGAGCCCCCGCCGGCTCGCCCGTCAGCGTCACGCCGGCTTCGTCGGCAATCACCTGCCCCACCTGGCCCACCGCCAGCAGCACCGCGCTGTCATAGTCCTGCGCCCGCAGGTACGGCACCATCGCCCGGCCAATATCGCCCAGCCTGGCGTCGTTCAAAATCCCCTCAAGCCCGTATCCCACCTCGATGCGCCGCTTGTGGTCGTCCACCGCCAGCAGCACCAGCACCCCGCGGTCCGACCCCTTCCGCCCAATCTTCCACAGGTCTTCGAGCTCGTTCGCCCACTCCGCCGCGTCCTCGCCATCCAGCGTGCGCACCGTCACAATCGCCACTTGCGCGTTGGCCTTCGAGTGGTCCAGTTCAGCGCACAGCGCATCCAGTTGCGCCACCGCCCGCGGCGTCAGCACATGCGCAAAATCGCTCACATAGTCGGTGGGCTTGGGCAGGCTCTTGGGCTGCTCAGCCAAAACAGCCAATCCAGAACCAATAAAAAAAACCAAAGCCGCCAGCATCACCCGGCCAGCCAACCCTCGTCGAAAGCGATATCCACTCATCGCAATCTATTCTACGAGTCCAGCGCTCAGAAGGTTCCGCGCAGCACCCCACAATCCCCCAACCGCAGTTGGTTCTAGCGCAGCGTCAATCCCAAAAACCATGGGTGCCCCATCCATCGCGCGTAGTGTGCGCGATGGGTGGGAAACCACAAACCCCAATGATCCAGCGTCATCCGGAGCCAACGAGGCCCCGAGCGTTTTTCAGCTCGGGGGTGGTGAGCCGAAGGACCTGCTTGTGCTTTTCGCGAAGCAGCATTCAAGTCGTCGATAACCCATCTCGATTTCGAATCAGTACCGAAGTGTTCTACAACAAAACGGCAATCATTGACAGCGCAGTTGCGCGGTGTGATAGTGTTTGCTAACTTTCAATTCCAACGATGATTAGTCCTGAGCGGGGGCTCTTGATGCGGTCAAAGCCGAGCGGCCTATTCCTACTATTTGCCTCACTGTGCGTGACAGCGGCCAACTGCTCAATAGCCCGCGCAGATGAACCGCAGAAATCTAGTGCCCCGCCAATCAAATGGTCCAAAGGGCCAACAACGGCGAAGCTCGGGAGCATAGCAGAAATTAACGTCCCTGAAGGCTATCTCTTCTCCGACGGTGAAGGAGCACGCAAGTTCCTCGAACTTTCGCACAATCCATCGAGTGGCTCAGAACTCGGATTGATCGTTCCACAGTCGGAGAGTGAATCGTGGTTCGTCCTCTTCGAATTCAATGACTCTGGATATGTGAAGGACGACGATAAGAGCTCCCTCGACTCAACAAAAATCTTAGAGTCAATTGAGAAAAACACGGAAGATGCAAACGCAGAGCGCCAAAAGCACGGATGGCACGCGTTTCACGTAACTGGTTGGTATACGCAACCATATTACGACTCACAAACAAACGACCTAACCTGGGCAACTAACGGATCCGAGGATAAGGGCGCCAATCCTGCGGTCAATTATTCGGTCAGGATCCTTGGACGCAACGGAACAATGAGTGTAGACCTCGTGCTAGATCCTAATGACCTGCCTAAGACCGAGCCAAGATTCAAAGCTCTGATGGACGGTTTCCATTTCACAGATGGAAATAGGTACGCCGACTTTGTTCAGGGCGACAAGTTGGCAGGCTATGGGCTAACGGCATTGGTAGCTGGAGGGGCTACCGCAGTCGCAATCAAAACAGGCCTATTTGCAAAGCTCTGGAAACTGATCGTTGTTGCGCTTGCTGCTATCCTCGGTGCACTAAAGAAGCTCTGGAAAAAAACAAAGACGATGGTTTCCGGGGAACCCGAATCGAAACAGGAGTTCCCACCGGCAGAGATCAAGTAGCGAGAGCATTTCGGAATAATGTTGAACATTGAACAAGAACTCGCTGGTGCGATCTATTTATTCTATGCGGTCGAATGCACGCATTGGCTTAAACCGGGCGAGGTAGGGATGACGCGCCGTCTCGCAGGTGGTTGGAAGATATATATTCACCGCGAGGACTCATTCACGCTACTAGGACGAATGCCGGTCGTCGTCAACCCGATCGATTTTCGCCCATCATACATGGCAGGACCAGACGAGTGGAGCGATGCGGCCGCAGCGCAAATGGAGGAGATGGCTGTCAGAAGTGCTCCTGACACACGACTCATTACAACAATATCGATACTCGGAGCAGCAAATCTACTCGTCTTCTTACCAGCATTATTACTTTCAGGTTTCCTCGGGCCTTGGTGGCGGGTCGTGCTGTCAATTGCGCTCTTTACACAAATGAGCCTAGCCTGCGAATTTTTTGGCGTAATGGCAACATGGCGCCGAAAAGCGCCATCTGCGTTCTGGCGGGAGTTTATTCCTCTGCTACTAAATCCCGTTGCAGCCATTCGAAGTGGCGATTTCATACTCAACATGCTTTGCACGCTTCAGCGTCACGAAGACATGAGCAACTGATCAACGACGAATCCTAACCGCGAACAATCCCCGACCGGTGAACCGAAGAAGTCTGGCTCGTCGGCCCGGTGGCGGGTGGCCCACCCTACGTTTGGTATCGTCATCCCCGTCACAAACAATGGGTGCCATTCTTCGCGCGTTCTTTGCGCGAAGGGTGGGAAAGCACAAATCTATCCCAGCCGTTATCATCCTCAGGCCCGTGGCCCCGCTGCCCTTATCCCCTTCCAAACCGCAAATGAGGGTGCCCCCGGTCCCTCGTCCGCCGCGGCGGAGGGACCGGGGATACACGGACCGAGCGTCCTCTCAATCCCTGTCAATCCCCCCGTCCTCTAACCCGCTGCAACCGCGCGACATCCCTTTGCGCATAATTTCCCCCTCCCGGCGCATAATCAATCCATCACAGACCCTGGGAGCCATCCAAACACCCACACCGCCCACGAAAAACCACTTGCAACGCGCAGGCAAGTTCACGAGAATCGCTCACAAGCTGTCATCTCCTGACGCGGAACGAGTGTCCGCGCAGAATGCTTTTCGCGGCTTACGACGCCACGCGATTGCAGCTCGTCGTGTATCCGCCGATTCTGAGAAAATGGAATGGGAAGCAGCCACCATAAATATGCCAAGAATCCACCTACGCACCGTCGTACCGATCTGCATAGCTTTGTCGATCGCGCCCCTTGTTGCCATTGCGCAAACCGACGAAATCCAGGTCTACGACGCCGTAATCGCGAAACCAGGCATATTCAATCTCACGGTGCACAGCAACTTTACCCCCGCGGGCAGAACGCAGCCCTCTTACCCCGGCGCCAACATTGCCAATCACTCGTTCAACGGAGCCTGGGAATGGGCGTATGGAGTGAAGCCATGGTTTGAGCAGGGTTTGTATCTGCCTGTATATTCGCCCTATTCGCCAGGGCACGGCGGAACCATCGATGGTCTCAAAATCCGCGAACTGTTTGTGCGGCCAGACGCAGAGCATCGCAAGATCTTCTGGGGCGCCAACTTCGAATTCAGCTTCAACTACCACTATTGGGAGTCGCGTACTTATACGGCCGAGATACGCCCAATCATCGGCACACACCTTGGCAAATGGGACCTTATCTACAATCCCATCGTCGATACAGACTATAGCGGAGGGTTGTCAGGCCTGGAGTTCAATCCCTCGGGGCGGGTTGTGTACAACTTCAATGAAAAGTGGGATGTGGCTGCCGAGGAGTACGACGGGTTCGGACGTTTCAAGAGTCTTGACGCCCCGCACGATCAATTCCACGAAGTGTGGGGAGTGTTTGACCGCAACGGCAAGGTCTGGAATATCGAAGCGGGCGCCGGGCTCGGCCTCACTGCCGGAAGCGACCGGTGGACATTGAAACTTATTCTCTCGCGGGATTTCAACAAGGTACCCTGGCGCTTCCCCAGATGAAGCAGGGCATGCTTGATCGGGCGACCTTTTGCAGGGCGAGGAAAAGAAGGTGTGGGGCGACGCGCGACGCGGGTAATCAGGGCCAGACCGAGGCGGTCCGTGCCGCCGCGGTCCATGCGCAGGATATGACTTCCAAGCGCGTGAAGGCCCAGGCCGGGGTGGATCAAGCGGAGAAGCGCAAGAACCGGACCAAGGCTCGTGTGCGGCCGAGATCGAGTGGACCTTCCGCGTGCTCAAGCATGTCTTCGGCTTTACCAAGGTGCGCTACCGCGGGTTGCAGAAGAATCACCACTGGCTATGCGCGGCCTTTGCGGGGGTCAATGTCTATCAGCACCGCAAGCGGCTGGCGAAAACCACCTTGCGGCTGGCCCCGCACGCGGCGTAGTGTCTCTGCCCGGCACCGCCCAGGCCTCCGGCGCGCAAAACAAGTAGCAAAGCAACTGAAACAACACCGATTCCGAGCCGATGCGGTGATTGTCCGGTTACCGGCTGTCATAACTCGATGTTGTTCAGAGGTTCTTTAGAGATTAATTGGAATTAAGCCAGCGTTAAGGTTCAAACTTCCAATATCGGTGAAGAGCTGGATTGGAGACCCCAAGAAGCGCACTAGGACCTGGCAGTTCTTAAGACATCAACGGTCCAGCAATTACCGAAGGAGAAGCAGTGTGCAGATGATTCGAAACACGTTGGTGAAAATTTGCGTCGTCCTTGCAATCGGCATCGTCCCGGCCACAGCTCAAACTCAGTGGAAGGTTGCGAACACATTTCAGATTGGCGGCGACGGTGGGTGGGACTATGTCACTATTGACTCGGCCAACCATCGTCTCTTCGTAACCCGCTCAACTCACACCATGGCCATCGATGAGGAAACCGGCAAAGTGTTGGGCGACATTCCCAGTCAGGTCCGGTCGCATGGTGTGGCTCTGGCGCCCGAAGTGGGCCGCGGCTTCATCACCGATGGCGGCGGAAGCGGTGCAATCGTCGTGTTCGATCTCAACACCTACGCAGTGGTCGGCAAAATCCCGGCTATACCGGACGCGGACGGCATCATCTATGACGCCAAGCAAAAGAAGGTGCTGGTCGTCTCCGGCGATGGCAACGCATTGCTGACGTTCAGTCCAGATATTGATCCGAAGAACGGCAAGCTCGATCCGCCTATTGCGCTCGGGGGCAGCCCCGAATTCCTCGCGACCGACGGAACAGGTAAAGTCTACGTCAACCTGGAAGATAAGAATCTCGTTGCCGTCGTTGACCTCAAGACACGCTCGGTTGTTGCCCGCTGGCCTGTCTCTCCCGGTGGCCATCCCGTCGGCATGGCCATCGATGCGCCCGCGCACCGCATCTTTGTCGGTTGCCGCAATCCACAAAAGCTGGTGGTCATCAACACCGATACTGGAGCGGTCGAAGCATCGCTGCCTATCGGCACCGGCGTGGATGCAACCAAGTTCGGCGCCGGGCAGGTGTTCGCCAGTGCCGGCGATGGAACACTGACCGTTGCCGAGAAGAAGGATGGAGAGTGGATCGTGGTGCAAACGGTGAAAACGCAAGCCGGAGCGCGGACAATGGGACTGGATGAATCTGCCGGCAAAGCCTTCCTACCCACGGCCGAGTTGGAAGCGGTGCCCAATGGCAGGCCAAAGCCCAAGCCTGGAACTTTCATGATTATTGAGGTGGGGCGCCCCTAATGGATGGCGAGCGCAGGCAGGTCCATCTCAAGCTCTCCATTCATTGTGGTCTGCTAATTCTGCTCTCCGGCTTTGCCGCGGCAGGCGTACATGTGCCGGCGCAGGGCGTACAGGCCGCGCCCACGCCTCCTCCAACGCCGGTGGTCACGTTGGAGGAGGCGATTCATCGTGCGGAGTCGAGCGAGGCCAACTACGCGGCGGCGGTGGCGGCGGGCCGGACGGCGGCTTTAGATCGGAACGCGGCCTACGCGAATTTGCTGCCGAACGTCGTGTACCACAATCAGGGCCAGTACACACAGCCGAATGGCCTTAAGAACCAAGCTGGCCAAGGAGTATCGTCGCAACCGGCGCCGCGATTCATCGCCAACAACGCAGTGCGCGAGTATGCCAGCCAGGCGGTCATCAACGAAACGCTGGGGCTGTCGAGCGTGGGCGCTGTCCGTCTAGCGCGGGCCGAAGCAGCGCAAGCGGCGGCCGAGCAGGAAATTGCGCGACGTGGTCTCGTTGCCGCGGTCACGTCGCTGTTTTACGGATCGCTCGCCGCCGATCACAAACTGGCCGTGGCCCAGCGCGCGAGGCAGGAGGCTGCCGACTTCACTAAGATGACCGATCGGCGCGAGCAGGCGCGGGAGTCGGCGCACGCCGATCTTGTGAAAGCTCAACTGGAAGAGCAAGCGCGCAACCGCGAGTTTCAGGACGCGCAGCTCAACGCCGAGAAGGCGCATCTCGAGCTGGGGGTTCTGCTCTTCCCCGATCCGCGCACAGTCTACGGACTAAGCGCGCCCGATCAGCCCCCTGCTCTGGCCACGCGCGAAGACATCAACGCCGCAGCCGCCAAGAATAATCCCGACCTCAAGAGCGCGCTCGCCGTCCTGAGTGCCAGCAACGCCCAAGTATTGGCGGCGCGTGCTTCCTACCTGCCCAACATCGGCCTCAACTACACCTACGGCATCGACGCACCACAGTTCGCCAAGAACGGTCCCGACGGAGTGCATAACCTGGGCTACTCGGCGACGGTGACCGTTGACATCCCCGTATGGGATTGGTTTAACACCGAACGCCGTGTGAAGCAGAGCGAGATCCACCGCCAGTTGGCGCAGATAGCTCTCAGTGCCACGCAGCGGCAGTTGATCGCCAGGCTCGACGAAGCGTATTCCGAGGCCGCGATTACGCGCGACCAGCTTGTCTCGCTCGACTTGAGCGTGTCCACGGCCGCCGAAAGTCTGCGCCTCACAAAGCTTGCCTACGCGGGCGGCGAGGCCACGGTGCTCGAAGTCGTGGACGCGCAGAGCGCCTATGTCACTGCCGAGAATGCCCGCGAAGACGGCCGCGCGCGCTACGAGGCCGCGCTGGCCGATCTTCAGACCTTCACCGGAACGGTGTAAATCATGAGCGAAACGATGGAGACAATTTCTTTTTTTCATCTCGCTACACCTACCCGCCTTCTGACCGTCGCGGCGCTCGTGCTCCCTCTGTTGCTGCTTTCCGGCTGCAAGAACGAAGCAACCGAAGAGGCGCAGGTAACCGTGCAGGCCGAACAGCCCGAGCATGGCGCGATCTCTGAAACCATCACCACCGACGCAGTGCTGGCCCCCATAGAGCAAGCTGCCATTGAGCCTAAAATCACGGCGCCGGTCAAGAAGTTCATGGTTCAGCGCGGCCAGCGCGTCAAGGCGGGTGAACTGCTGGCTGAGCTTGAGAACAGCGATCTTACCGCGGCAGCGATGGACAACCAAGGCATCTACGACGCCGCGGAGGCTGCTTACGCAACCGCCACCAAGGCTCAGGTCCCCGAAGATGAGCTCAAGGCCGAGTCCGATGTCGCCCAGGCCAAGGCCAATCTCGCTCTCAGCCGGAGCATTGTCAACAGCCGCAAGCAGTTATTTCAGGAGGGTGCAATCCCGGGCCGAGATCTCGACACGTCGCAAGCGGCGTTGGTCGAGGTGCAGGCAGCGTACGACGCAGCCGTAAAGCATCTCGACTCGATGCGCAGTGTGACGCATGAGGCAGCACTTCTGCAAGCCAAGGGCGAGCTCGCTTCCGCCAAGGGGAAGCTCACGGGTGCGCAGGCACAGGTTTCCTACTCTGAAATTCGCAGTCCTATCGATGGCTTCGTCACCGACCGGCCGCTCTTCGCCGGTGAAACCGCCGCTGTAGGCGCGCCACTCATAACGGTGATGAATACCGCAACCCTGGTCGCCAAGGCGCACATCGCGCAGACCCTGGCCCAGCAGTTGAAACTTGGTGGCGAGGCTGAAGTCCACGCGCCCGGCGTCATTGAACCCACTCCCGCTAAGCTGTCCATGATCAGTCCGGCCCTCGATCCTGGCAGCACGACAGTCGAAGTTTGGCTAAAGATTGACAACCACAACGGCAACCTGAAGGTGGGCACCCCAGTAAGAGTGGCTATCACTGGCCGAACTGTCGAGAGCGCGCTCAAGATCCCGCTCTCCGCCGTGTTGACCGCCGCCGACGGCACCAAATCCGTAATGGTGATCGTGAACGACGCGGCCAAGCGCAAGAAAGTAACCCTTGGGATGACGGACGGAGACGAGATACAGGTGCTGAGCGGCATCGATGCATCCGACCACGTCATTACCGTCGGCTCCTACGGCCTCGATCCAGACACCAAGGTGAAGATAGGCAAAGCCGACACCGTCGATGCCGATGGCAAGGGCGGAGGCGACAATTGATGCCCGGCAAGCGGCCCGATTTTGAAGGCGATGCATCCGCCAGCCAAAGGCCCTTCTGGCTAGCCCATTCCACCCGGAGTATCTTCTTCTTCGCCATCATGCTCACGGCGGCGGGCATCTATCTTGCCTTCAAGGTCCCCATCTCGGTCTTCCCCGAGGCCAACTTCCCTCGCATCGTCATCGCCATCGACAACGGCGTCACGCCAGTTGAGCAAATGGAAGTCACCATCACGCGGCCCATCGAAGAGGCGGTCAACTCCGTGCCCGGTCTCGATACCGTGCGCTCCACCACCAGCCGCGGTTCCGCCGAGGTTAGCCTGTTCTTCGACTGGAACGTCGACATGGTCACTGAGTTGCAACTCGTTGACGCGGCACTCTCGACGGTCCAGCAGACCCTGCCATCGACCGTCCACATCGCCGCCAGGCGGCTCACATTCGCCAGCTTCCCCATCCTCGGTTACAGCCTCACCTCGGATACAGTGCCGCTGACGCGCCTCTGGGAGATCGCCAACTACGACCTCAAGCCGCCGCTCAATCGCGTCGCGGGCGTAAGCGCGGTGCTGGTGCAGGGCGGCCAGGTGCCGGAGTTCCACGTTGTCCCGAATCTTGCCTTGATGCAACAGGCCGGCGTCACCATTCCCGATCTTGCAGCTGCAATCGAGACTTCGAACATCGTTGATTCGCCTGGCCTCTACGAGGCCAACCATCAGCTCATTCTCGGCCTCGTCGGCGCACAGGTCCACGACCTCGACGGCATCCGCCAGCTCGTTGTCAAAACCACAACCAGGGGCGCGCCCGTGCGTGTCGCCGACGTGGCAACGGTTGAAAACGGAACCCTCCCCGTCTACACCGCCGTAACCGCCAACGGCAAAACCGCCGTGCTGTTGAGCCTGTTGCGTCAGCCCACCTCGAACACCGTGGCCGTGGCCGACGCCGTGGCCGCGCAGGTCACGGCGTTGCGCAAGAAGCTCCCGCCAGGCGTGAAGCTCGATGTCTTCTACGATCAGTCGCAGCTCGTCCGTGACTCAATTGCGAGCGTGCGTGACGCCATCTTCATCGGCCTCATCCTGGCCTGTGTCATCCTCTTCCTGTTCCTGCGCGACTGGACCTCGTCGCTCATCGCCGGCCTGGTCATCCCAGTCACCATCTGCGTTACCATCCTTATCCTCTGGCTCATGGGTGAGAGCTTCAACCTCATGACCCTGGGCGGTCTGGCCGCGGCCATCGGCCTGGTCATCGACGACGCCATCGTCGTGGTTGAGAACATCGCGATGCATCGCGACGCCGGAGAATCGCGCGCCGATGCCGTACGCAAGGCACTCGGCGAAATCACAGTCCCGTTGATCGGCTCCACGATCACGCCCGTCGTCGTCTTTCTGCCTCTGGTTTCGGTTTCGGGCGTAACGGGTCTATTCTTTCGCGCGCTCGCGGTGACGATGACGGCCGCGCTGCTTACTTCGCTGGTACTCGCTCTCACCTGGACCCCGGGCCTCAGCTACGTGCTTCTGCGCCGGCAGCTCAAGCATGCGAGTACAGACACGAATGAAGACACGACCGTACACGAGAACCACGACCATAGAGCCGGCAAGCTGCTCACTCGCGTACTCTCAGTCCATCGCCGCGTGCTCGGCTGGGCCTTCGCCAAGCCGCTCTGGACCGGTGCCATCTGTCTCGCGCTGGCCGCTGGCACCTGGGCCGGCTATCAGTCTCTCGGCTCCGACCTGCTGCCGCTCATGGACGAGGGTGGCTTCATCCTCGATTACATCATGCCTGCGGGCAGTTCGCTGGCTGAGACCAATCGCGTTCTCGATCACGTCGAGCGCATCCTGCATTCCTTACCCGAAGTCGAGAACACCTCGCGTCGCACCGGCCTCCAGCTCGGCTACGCTGCTGTCACTGAGGCCAATACGGGCGACTTTACGGTCAAGCTCAAGTCCAAACGTAGCCGGTCCGTATGGGATGCGATGGACGACGTGCGCGCCGAAATCAAGAAAACCGAGCCCGAGCTCGATATTGAGATTACGCAGGTTCTACAGGACGACATCAATGATCTTTCGAACGCACCCGAACCCATTCAGGTCAATATCTACTCGAACGACGAGTTGCTGCTAACCCAACTCGGTCCCCGCGTCGGCGACGCCATCGGCAAGGTCCCCGGCGTGGTCGATGTCGAAAACGGTATCGAGAATACCATTAGCGGGCCGGCTACGAACTTTCAAATCGATCCCACGGTTGCCTCGCGCCTCGGTTTCACACCCGAAGAAGTCTCCCAGGACGCAACTTCGATCCTGGATGGCATTCCCATCTCGGCGCCGCTCATCGCCAATGGCCGCCAGTACACGATCCGCGTCCGCCTCGGCGATGAGCATCGCGCTTCACTCGACGCGATTCGCGATACCGTCTTCAATAGCGCCACGGGCCACACGGCCAGCCTCGGCTCGCTCGCTGCGGTCGAACAGCTCCCGCCGCAGAACGAAATCCGCCGTGAAAACCTACAGCGTCTGATCGCAGTGACCGCCAATCTCGAAGGCTCCGACCTTGGCACCGCCATTGCCCGAGTCAAGCAGACCGTCGCAGGTCTGCATCTGCCGGCCTCAGTCCGCGCGGCATATGGCGGCACCTACCAAGAGCAGCAAAAATCCTTCCATGATCTGCTCCAGGTCCTGCTCCTCGCCTTCGCTCTCGTCTTCGGCGTCCTGCTCGCCGAGTTTCGCAACTTTGAAGCCCCGCTGGCCATCCTCACTTCGTCCGTGCTCTCGATTGCCGGCGTCATCCTGGCGCTGCTCATCACCGGCACCACCTTCAACGTGTCTTCGTTCATGGGTCTCATCATGGTCATCGGTATCGTTGCCAAGAACGGCATCCTGCTGCTCGACGCGGGGGAGAAATTCCGCTTCCAGGGGGCCACGGCCCGCGATGCCATGCTTCATGCCGCCCAGCGCCGTCTGCGTCCCATCGTCATGACCGCACTTGCTGCCATCTGCGGCATGTTGCCGCTGGCCTTCGCCATCGGCGCGGGCTCGCAGATGCTGCAGCCGCTTGCTATCGCCGTTATCGGCGGCATCTGCATCGGCATGGTACTCAGCCTGGTGGTCACCCCGCTCGTCTACTACCTCCTCACTCAAGACCGCTCCGCGGTGAAGGAGGAGGCATGATAGTCGGTAGCCAGAGCTACAGGATGGAATACTGCCACTTCCATCGGGCTTGCCTACGGCACTTCGAGTGCGGTATCAGAGAGACATGCGGGTACTGATTGTCGAGGACGAGGAAAGGCTGGCGCAAAACGTCGCTGCTATCCTGCGCGACAATGCGCTTTGCGCCGTCGACATTGCGCCGGACGGCGAAGAGGGATTGTTTCAGGCCTGTTCCACGCCCTACGACCTGCTGGTACTCGACCTGATGCTGCCCAGGCTGACCGGGTTACAACTGCTGAAAAGATTTCGCGGCGAAGGTCGAAACTCTCCTGTGCTTGTGCTCACCGCACGCGATGAGAAGGAGTTCGTGGTCAGGCTGCTGAACGCCGGTGCGGACGACTACCTCACGAAGCCGTTTGACCTGGGCGAGTTTGTAGCGCGATGTAAGGCGCTTCTGCGGCGGGGAAAGGGCGAGCACTCGCCGGTGATTCGGGCAGGCCCGCTCGAAATCGAGACGGTCAGACGCATGGTGCGAGTTCGTGGAAAGCGGATTCTGCTCACCGCTATGGAATACCGGGTACTCGAGTGCTTGGCCCTGCGACGGGGCGCGCTGGTTTCAAAAGAGGAGTTGCTCGAACATCTTT
Organism: Occallatibacter sp.; assembly: GCA_035642355.1. Lineage (GTDB taxonomy): Bacteria > Acidobacteriota > Terriglobia > Terriglobales > Acidobacteriaceae > Telmatobacter. The sequence goes on along the minus strand of DASQSP010000042.1, from coordinate 17,439 downwards.
ATGACTTCAACTGGGAACGGTTCGGCAACGTGATCGAGGTCTACATTTCCGGCCTGCGAAGAAAACTGGAAGGCGCCGCGGGCGAACGGCTCATCCAGACAGTTCGTGGATTGGGTTACACACTGTGCCGGGACGATTCACCGACGGCAACAGGATCTGAGGCAGACGAGATCGAGTATCCGCGCTGAAAGGGCCCAGAAGCAAAGGAAAGCAATGAAGAACTTCTCGCTCAGGAATCGGCTGATCTTTGCGGTTGTAGTATCGCAGGTTCTTCTTGCGATGGGGTTGGTCATTATTGGCACTTCGTTTTCCTATCACTATATCCGCCGCGCCTTCGACGTGTATGTTGACGGTCGCGCGCAAAGCGTCGCCGCACTTGTCTATTATCCCGACGACGGCAGCCCCGGCCTCCTGTTCAACGAAACGAAGATTCCGTTATCTTCACATTCAAAACACAAAGACATCTTTGTTGTCTCCAGCGATCACGGCGATTTCGAGAGGCACACTGCCGGTTACGATCCGCATATCTTCGATCAGATTCCGCCGGACGAGCAATTCTGGAACTTCCGACTCGATGGGACACCGTACCGGGCTATTATCCTGCGCGACGTTGCGATTCTCGACACGGAAGAGGGTATTCCAGAGCCGCTCCCCAAGCTAACTGTCATCTATGCCGCGCCGTCGTTCGATATAGAACAGCAGATCGCCAGGCTCGGCTTGACTATCGCCGCTCTCAGCCTGCTCATCTTCATTCCAATCATGCTTCTGGCTCTTCGGAGCATACGCAAAGCCCTGGCGCCGCTTAACGATCTCGCCATGACCGCGGGATCTATTTCCGTTGACAGTTGGAGATTTGAACCCTCTGAAGCCGCAAAGTCAACACAGGAACTGCGACCGCTGATCGGCGCAGTCACAACTGTGCTCGTCGGACTGGAATCCGCATTCACCCTCCAACGGGAATTTCTCGGCAACGCCGCCCACGAGTTGAAGACCTCTCTCGCGATCCTTAAGTCGACATTGCAGACGCTGCTGAACAAGCCAAGGCAAAGTAACGAATACGAAAGCGGTCTCAACACAATGAACCGCGACTGCGAACGACTGGAGCGCCTCTTGAACCGTATGCTGCAGACGGCACGCGCCGAACAACGCCTCGCCAGCGGCCGCGAAAGCCAACCCGGCCCTGTCGACCTGATTGCATCCTGCGAAGCAGCGATTGTGCAGTTGGCGCGATTTGCAGCCGAACGAGAGATTCGCATCGATTTCAGCGCGACTGGAGAAGCAATGATTTGCGCGGAATCGGCCGATCTCGAACTGATCTGGCTCAACCTCCTGGAAAACGCGATCCAGTACAGCCCGAGCGAATCTATCATTGAAGTGACGGGAGTTGTTCATCCCCGTACCGTGACGGTCACCGTGTCCGACCACGGCTGCGGCATCGAGGCCGCGCATCTGCCGCACGTTTTCGAGCGTTTCTATCGCGCCGATTACTCGCGGGCCAGAGCGACCGGAGGATTCGGGCTCGGCCTGGCGATTTCAAAGTCGCTTGTTACGCTCTACGGAGGGCACATTCGCGCCGAGAGTACTCCAAAGAACGGCTCGCGATTTACCGTCGATTTCCCGTTGAACGAAGATCTCGTTGGCAGGCGCCCCGGATCGGATTCGACTGCCCCTGCGGCGCCGTCTCAGACAGCTTCCGCGAAGGCATTGCCGTAATGACACATGCCGATGCCACGTCCATCGTTCTCTACTAGCGCGTTTAGTCTTCGGACATGCGCCAATGGTTTTCTCGCTTAACCTCTACCATAATTGGACGACTTGAAGGGAGGTAGGGGAGCGCGTACGTCACCGCGGCGGAATTATCTGAGTCAGGCGTTACGGGGCAGGACAGGAGACTGTTACGAAATTTTTTGTGCGGCGATGAAGAGTGAAGTCTATTCCGAGTGAAGAGGGGATTTCGGCACGAATCAACTGGGGGAGTTCCCGGGACAGCAGTCATACCCGCATCTTTCGCGAAGGATGGGGTTATGATGATGTTAATGAGGTGGAAGGGCGTATTTGCGCTGCTGTTGGCGGTCAGCTTCCTGTCCGCATCCTCGTGGGCTGAGGTTTGCGAGCTGGCGTGTGCCAGCTCCAGCCGACGCCATGTATGTCCCATTTGCGGGTCCGGTTCCCACACGGCAGCGATGCACTGCGCCCACATGGACGGGCAGGAGAGCGCCACAGGCGCTCACATCGAACTGACGGCATCTGCATCTTCCCAATGCGCTCTCGCCTTTTGCACCCAACCCGTGAGTGCGAACCTTCCGGCCAAGGCATTCGAGTCCGACCAACTGAAATGGACAGTGAACCACCCGGCGTCCCACTTTGAAGGTGGCATCATTGCTGTCCGTTATGTCGATAGGCATCCTCCACCGATTCTTATCGACGACTACCGTCCTCTGACTGTAGCCCTTCGCATCTAGTCCTCACTCGGCGACTGCCCATCCGTTCGACCATTGATTGGTCTGCGCTGCCGCGTTTCCATCTCTGACCGCGCGGCCAGAAGCACCATCGGTCTATCGATAGGACTGCTCCCTCTTTTACTCAGAGAGACCTTCGTGAACTGAGGACATCATGAACAATCGTCGTACTTTTCTCCAGAGCACCCTGGGGCTGGGCGCCGCGTGGCTGGCTTCCACCAAAGCCTTCGGCCAGGCGGGACAGCGTACCAGCGTCTCCCACCGGAGTCAAAATACTTCATCGGGGCCTGCGTTCAATGTGCCTGTTTCCACTCCCGACATAGGCGATCTTCCGTTCACGATGGACGGCGAGGTCAAGGTCTTTCACCTGATTGCGGAGCCGGTGAGACGGCAGATTTCCCCCTGGAAGGCGCTGGACTGCTGGGGCTATAACGGCAGCGCGCCGGGGCCGACCATTCAGGCGAATGAAGGCGAGCGGGTCCGCTTGATCGTTGAAAACCACCTTCCCGAATCAACCACGATGCACTGGCATGGCTTTGAGATTCCGTTGCAGATGGACGGAATGCCTTATGTAAGCCAAAAGCCGATACCGCCTGGAGGCAAGTTCGTTTACGAGTTCACCTTGCACCAGAACGGCACTTACTTCTACCACTCTCACGGCGCGATGCAGGAAATGATGGGGATGATCGGTCTCTTCATTTTGCATCCGAAGACACCCTATGAGCCGCATGTGGATCATGACTTCGGCCTCGTGCTTCAGGAGTGGGCGCTACTGCCTGACCAGACGGTGCCGAACACCGCGAACATGGAATACAACTGGTTGACGCTGAACGGCAAGTCCGCGCCCAGCACCACTCCGCTGCTGGTTCGCCAGGGCAGCCGCGTTCGCATTCGCATTGCGAACATGGGCATGGACCATCATCCTATCCACCTGCACGGACATACCTTTCACATTACGGGCACCGAGGGCGGTCGAATCCCCGAAGCAGCCTGGTGGCCGGGAAATACCGTATTGGTCGGGGTCGCTCAGGCCCGCAATGTCGAATTCGTCGCTAATAACCCCGGCGACTGGATGCTGCACTGCCACCTGCCCCACCACATGATGAACAACATGATGGACCTGATGGGCGACCGGATGATGAATACCGCCGATCAGACCGATGACCGTGCGCTGATGCAGATGCAGACTCTAGCCGACACGGTTGGATTCGAGCACATCCATCACGCTCCCATCACTGTCGATGCGAACTCGGTCAAGGGGTTCCCGCAAGACGCCTTCATGGACATGGGCATGGACGAAGCGAAGACAGTCGCAAAGCCGGAGAATACGGGCCTCGCCCCTAACTGGAGTTCAATGATGATGGGCATGATGAGTCTCGTGCGCGTACTTCCAAGCGATCGGTACGACCGGATCATGGAGTTAGTTCGCAAGGACGAGCTTTTGCCGGCGACCAAACCCTCTATGGAGGGTATGCCCGGAATGAACCAAGACGGCGAATAACGCCAGTACAGCCTCGCCGATACAGCCTCAAAGGAGTTCTCAATATGCAAATCAAATTTGCGAATGTACTGGGATGCAGCGCGCTGGTGTTTTTCCTGTCGTCGATTCCAACCTTCTCACAGCAGACAGGGCCGGATTCGCCGCACCGTACTTCAGGGTCCCCGCAACAGAACACACATTCAACGGGAAAGCCTGACAGCACCCAGGAAACTCCCGTGGACAACAGGCCGATTACGGAACCGACCATACCTCCGGTCGATGGCGGCGAGGCCATGCACATGCATATGCACCACATTAACCACGTGATGCCGCAACTGCCCGTCATCGGACGCTCCAAAGCTCCCGATAAAGGCCCGGTCTATCAACTCACAGACCTCGAACAAAGAGCGTTGGCGCACAATCCGACGCTTGCAGAGGCGCAGCGCAACATTGAAGCTGCCCAGGGCATACGCACGCAGGTTGGACTCGGCCCAAATCCAACTGTCGGCTATTACGGAGACGAGATACGCGGAGGCTCCTATCGATCGGGCAAGCAAGGTTTCTTCATAGACCAACCTGTTATCACCGGCGGGAAGCTCGGCCTGAATCGGAAGATTGAAGACCAAAGCATCCATCAGATGGAAGCCTCCAGCGAGGCTCAACGCTATCGCGTCCTGAACGCAACCCGAGAGGCTTACTACGAAGTCCTGACCGCGCAAGAGTTGCTCAACATCAAACACGACCTTGCGAACATTGCACACTCGACCTCGGAGTACACACGCGAACTGAGCAACACGGGACAAGCCGACGAGACTGAGGTACTGCAAACCGAGGTTGCCGAACAGCGGATGTCGATCGCCGTCGGCGTACAGGAAAATCGGCTGCATCGGTCCTGGGCCGCGCTGGCATCGGCTGTCGGAGAGCCTGCCTTGCCCATTGGGGCGGTCGCGGGAGATATCGAAAGCCTCCCGCCAGATGCCGACGATGACAAATTGCTGGACAAACTTCTGGCTGAGAGTCCGGCAGTCCGCTATGCACAGGCAGGAGTAGACAAGGCGGAAGCCGAACTCAAGCGGGCGCGCAGAGATCCCGTGCCGGACATTACGGCAAGAGGCGGCATTGCTCAAGACAACGAGCCCGTCGATACTCCACAAAGCCGGACGGGCCTGGTCGGCTTCGCAGAGATCGGTCTGCAACTCCATCTCTTCGACCACAATCAGGGCACGATTGATGCGGATCGAGCGGGCATAGAACGCGCACGGGAAGAACTCACCCGCATTGAACTATCCCTTCGCGACCGTTCCGCAGCCGTTACGGACGATTACCGCAATGCTAGGTTGATCGCGGTACGCTATCACGACGAAATACTTCCTCGGATACAGCGAGCCTACGTGCTCATCACCACGCAATACGGCCTGATGGATGCGTCGTTTTCGCGTGTCCTCAACCTGCAAAAGGAACTCTATTCAGCGGAAGTGGAATACCTCAATGCCCTCGAAGATGCACAGATGAGCCACGTCACTTTGGAAGGGTTTCTGTACTCCGGGGGGCTTGATGTCCCCTCCGATGCCGACCCCTCGATGGGCGGTGCAACATCGAACCGACCAGGTTCGGGGAGAATGCCGCAAACGATGGCGCCGATGGACCTGAATTCTCCAGATGCTCAGTCAAGTATTTTCGATAGTGGGCTACAGCCATGAAGCCGGGACTTTCACGAACAATCGGTCAGGCGACGTATCCAGTGGAGTTGACGGCGTTGGCTGGGTCGATGAGCGATATCTTTTTCATGGTTTCCTCTCTCGCTTTGAGTGGCCCGTGGCGGGGGCGAGAGAGGGCGCGCCCGTCTTGCCGAGCCCGCTGAGTGGGCAGTAAGGAGCATCTAAAGGGGCATGTGGACTATCCTCTTACTCATTGGCGCTAACATCTTTATGACCTCGAAATCGCGCCGTAAAGCGAACATGCCATGCACATCCATCGTCCGCCGCGGCGGGCGAAGGTGTGTGAAATCACCTCCCCTCCGCATTGCTTTTTCTTAGCCTTTCGCGCCGAGCCATCTCGGTCCGTCATCGAGCAGCAAGACCCCAAGACTGCCATCCGCGCCCGGAAACGGAATCCGTTCGCCGCAGCGGCATTACTGAATCAAGCGTCCCCAATTCCGGACAACTGCTCTTCACGTTGCCGGCAACCCAACCAATGAACTCCGCGTGAACTCCGCGCGGAGGCGCTGCTATTCTCAAGTCCATGCCAACCAGCGAGGCCGAGCCGGCACTCACTTCAGCAGCGGAGCGTCCCTGGCTGTTCGCGTTCCTCATCGCGCCGCCCGCGGTCATCGCCATCGGCCTCATCAGCGGCGCGCTCTCCTACCTCCTGCGCCACGAGGGCATCGACCCCGCGCGCGCCTCGGGCATCGTCGCTCTGCTCGCGTTGCCCCACACCATTTACTTTCTCTGGTCCCCCGTCGCGGACTTCGGCCTGCGCCGCCGCACCTGGGTGCTCGCTGGATCAGCGGCCTCGGCCATCGTCATGGCGGTCGCGTTTCATCGGCACAGCCTGGCCTCACCCTGGGCCGTCCGGCTCTTCTTCCTCGGCTATTGCCTCGCCATGATCGTTGCCGCCAGCGCCGGCGGCCTCATGGGCGCGCTCCAGAGCGAAGTCAATCGCCGCCGCGCCGGCAGCTTTTACCAATGCGGCTCGCTTCTCCTGGGCGGCCTCGTCGTCTTCGCGATGGTCTCGCTCGCAGACCGCTTCTCCCTCGGCATGCTCGGCTGGATCGTCGCCGCGGCCATCTTTCTCCCCTCGCTATTCGCTCTTGCGGTGCCTCGGGGTGATCCTCCCAGTGCGCACGGCCTGCGTGAAACCCTCGCCGGCATCGCGAGCGAGTTTCGCCTCACCTTCCTGCGCTGGGACGCTATTCCCTACACCCTGCTCATCGTGCTGCCCATGTGCAGCGGGGCCATGCTCGGCCTGTTGCCCGCGCTGGCCGTGGACTTCGGCGTGAGCAGCGCGCAGGTGGCCTGGATGAACGGCCTCGGCGGCGTGCTGCTCACCGCCCTCGGCTCCATGAGCGCCGCGCTCATCCCGGTGCGCATCCGCGCGCCCATCGCCTATCTGCTGGCGGGCATCGTCAACGCGGCCACGCTGCTCATCTTCGCGCTGGGCCCGCAGCGCCCGGCCATCTACTTCGCCGGAACGGTGTTGTTTCTCTTCACGATCGGCCTCTGCTATTCGCTGTTCACCGGCGTGGTGCTCGAGTTTCTGGGCGACTCCGGCAAGAGCGGCGGCGCGCGCTACTCCATCATCAACTCGTTCGGTAATGTGCCCGTGGCTTACATGACCTTCGTGGATGGCCGCGGCTACGCGCACTGGGGCCCGCGCGGCATGCCCGGCATTGACGCGGCTTTCAGCATCGCCGCGGCGTCGCTTCTGCTGATTTATTTTCTGCTGCGCCGCGCCCCGCGGCCGGTTGCGGCGTAGATCGGCGCCGCGCTCATGCGCGCTACTTGCTTATGGTTGCTATTTAAGAATCGGTCCCAGCGAGCCGGGATTGTCGCCATCGCGCGGGTCCACGCGAAAATCCCACACCGTCTGGCTGATGTCCTCGGGCGAAATAATCTCCACCAGCGCGTACTCGCCGATGGTCAGCGGCGCGTTTGGCGTCAGCTTCAGCCAGTGTTTGCCGGGCAGCACTTCGCCCCTGGCGGCAATCACATCCTCGCTCTGCGTCACCGTGCCCGCGCGGCTCACGTTGATCGCGCCCACCAGCCGCACCGCCTTGCGCTGGTCCACGCGAACAATGGCAAACCCCGACGACGCAGAGTGCGCGCCGTGCTTGCCGTTCTCCGCGCCCTTGCCGCCGCCTGTGTCCGTATTCACCTTGAAGGCGTGCGTGGTCAGCGGCTGATTGTCGCTCGCCGTATCCAGCGACAGGTAGATCGCCGGGTCGTTGACATGCAGATGCACCTTGGCGTGCGCGCCATCGATCTCGAGATCAGCCTTCTGGCCGGCCAGCGGATTCAGCGTACCGAGCCCGTGCCGGTTGCGCTGGTTCAGGCTCAGGTCCACGGGCGGCAACTCCACCAGCTCCGGCGTGCCCTCAAACGTATCCAGCACAAACACGCCGTCCTGGTCCGGCAGCTCCAGGCCCTTGGCCACCTCCGGCATGCGTCCGCTCTCATCCGCGCGCGCGTCCGCTTCTTCCTTGTCGATCTCCTCGGCTGCCTTCGTGGCCGGCGAAGAGTTGTCCGCCGCGGCGTTGGCCTGGTCGCGCTCCCACTTGCGCGTCGCATCCCAGTCCACCAGATCCGCCGGCAGCTCTTCCCAATCCGCCCGCTCCTGCGAGAAGTAGCGCACGCGGTCGCCCACCACCTGATACTCACGCACAATCTGGTAGCTGCCGTCTTTCAGAATCAGGCGGCGATTGGCCGTGGTGGCCGGTGCAGTGGGTCTCAGCACGGTGCGATTCTCCGGGCCATTATCCTGCGCCGTATTGTCCTGAGCCACGGCCCCAGCCACGCACGCGGCCGCCAGCAACGGGCCGGCAAGCACCAGGCCCGCAAACCGGAGCCCCAGCCTGCACAGCGCTCCAAGCCGCCGCAGATTCATGAGATTTGCCATTGCTTCCCTCAGCTTAGACGTATCGGCCGAGCGCCGGTTTGCCGCCTTGAAGCAGCGTAGCGCGAGGTAACTCGTACCTTCTCCACCATTTTGCGTCCAATTCTGTGTATCCTTAGAGAAGGAGAGCCGTTTTGTTTCCTGGATTTGAGACGCATCGAACCAGTCTCAGCCGTCCGCGCGCGCGCGCGTTTGCGGCCGTGGCTGTGCTGTGTCTCGCCCTGCTGGCGCTGCTCAGTGTCGCCCAGGTCACGCACACCCACGCCGACGCCAATGACGCCGACCACTGCCAGTTGTGCATCATCCTGCACTCGGCGGCGCCGGCCGTTGCCGCCGCGGCGCCCGTTGCCCTGGTGCAGGTCGAGTGCATGGTCCCGGTTGCCAAGGTTCGTCCTCTCGCGCGTCTGTGGCACGCCCAGCTCTTCATCCGTCCTCCTCCGGCTGGTTCCAGGGCATAACTTCCGCCGCCTTCTCTCCGCACTCCCTGAGAGTCGCCGATCCCAAGTCCGGCAAGCATAGCCCGGCAGGGATAGTCCGGCAGGGATAGTCCGGCAACGGAAGTCATGCCCCGTCCGCATTGACCGATGCCATGGCGCTTGCCACCGTGGCTCTCATCCTGCATTGCAGCCATCATTCGGAGGCACCTATGCCGTCAAATCGCGGCAAGATTTTTCGCATTCTTTCGCTTTTTCTCCTCGCATTCACCGCGCTCGGCGCACAGGCCCAGACCGGCAACGCCGGCGTAATCCGCGGCACGGTCACCGATCCCAGCGGCGCGGTGATTCCCAATGCGGCCGTGCATCTCACCAACTCCGTCAGCGGCCTGGACCGCACCACAACAACCGACGCCACCGGCCAGTTCCAGTTTGCCAACATCCCGTTCAATCCCTATGAAGTTACGGTGACGGCAACCGGCTTCGCGCCTTCCACGGAGGGCATGGAGATCCGCTCCGTCATCGGCGTCAACCTCAAGCTCACCCTGGCCGTCAAGGGCAGCAGTTCCACGGTCACGGTCGAGGCCGGCGGCGATCTGGTTGAGGACGATCCCACCTTCCATACCGACGTCGATCGCAATCTGTTTACGACGGTGCCGCTGGAGAGCCAGTCCTCGTCGCTCAGCTCGCTGGTTACGCTCATCACGCCCGGAGTCGCCGCCGACTCCAACGGCCTGTTTCACGGCCTCGGCGATCACGCCTCCAACTCGTTTTCCGTCGACGGCCAAAGCATCACAGACCAGCAGAGCAAGGTCTTTTCCAACCAGCTTCCCTCCAACGCCGTCCAGTCGCTAGAGGTGATCAGCGGAGCCCCGCCCGCGGAATTCGGCGGCAAGACCAGCCTGGTGATCGTGGCCACCACCCGCTCCGGCCAGGGAGTCACCACGCCCACCGGCGAAATCAACGCTTCCTACGGCAGCTTCGGCTCGGCCACCGGGGGGTTCGACCTCTCCTATGGCGGCAAGAACTGGGGCGATTTTCTAGAGGCTGATGGCTTGAACACCGGCCGCTTCCTCGATCAGCCCGAGTTTACCGTCTTCCACGACAAGGGCAACGAAGAGAACTTCTTCGACCGCGTGGATTACAGGTTCACACCCGTCGATTCGGTGCACCTCGACTTGAACTACAGCCGCTCCTGGTTTCAGACCCCCAACTCCTACGACACTCTCAACGTGCCGAACGTGGTGAGCGGCGGCGCAACGGCCAACCCGGTCTTCGGCAGCGTGGGCGATGCCGATCAGCGCTCCAAGATAGGCACCTTCAACATCGCGCCGACCTATACCCGCATCGTCAGCACCAATTCGGTCTTCAACCTGGGCCTCTTCGCGCGCAAGGACCTCTACAACTACTTCCCCAGCGGCAATCCGCTCGCCGATCTGGGCCCGCCGAACCTGCAGACTTCATCCATCTCCCAGGTCCGCACGCTGCTCAATACCGGAGTGCATGCTGACTACTCCTACGCGAAGGGGATCAACAACATCAAGATCGGCGCACAGTACGGGCAGACCTTCCTGCGCGAAAGCGACAATCTTGGAGTAGTGGAGGCTACCTATAACTCGCCCTGCGTCGATGACACCACCGGCCAGCCCGTGGCGGGTTACTCCGATCCCTCCGCCTGCGGAGTGGGCCTGAGCGCGAATCCGAACTACAACGCCGTACTCGCACCCTACGATCTCACCCGCGGCGGCGCTCTCTACAACTATCTGGGCCGCGCGGACGTGAAGGAACTGGCCCTTTACATTGAGGATCAAATCAAGGCCGGCAATTGGCTCTTCAACCTGGGATTGCGCGAGGACCTCTATAACGGTCTCACCGATGCCAACCAGACCGAACCTCGCGTGGGCATCGCGTATAAGATCAATCCCACCAAGACAGTTGCCAGCGTCTCCTATGCGCGCACCCTGGAGACGCCCTTCAACGAGAATCTGGTGCTGTCCAGCAGCGGCTGCTCCAACGCCGTACTTAATCCGTTGCTCAGCTGCAGTCCGGGTGTATCGGGAACCCTGCAGCCCGGCTTCCGCAACGAGTTTCATGCCAGCCTGCAGCAGGCCTTCGGCAAACATGCCGTGGTCAGTGGCGAGTACATCTGGAAGTACACCCACAACGCCTTCGACTTCAGCGTGCTGGGCAACACGCCCATCACCTTCCCCATCGACTGGCACAACTCCAAGATCCCCGGCTTCGCCATTCGGGCCGAGGTGCCGGAAGTCCACGGCTTCACCGCATACTTTGTCACCTCCTCGGTTGCCGCGCGGTTCTTCCCGCCGCAGTCGGCCGGTGCCGGAGCCGCTCCCCAAACCGGTGGCCAGCCCTTCCGCATCGACCACGACGAGAAGTTCAACGAGACCACGCATGTGCAATATCAGATCGGTAAGCACGGTCCCTTTGCGGGCTGGAACTGGCGCTACGACTCTGGCCTGGTTGCCGGCGCTGTACCCTTCGGAACTGACTCCACCACGCCGATCGATCTGAGCGGCCTCACCGACGACGAGGAGTTCGAGGCCGGCATCGCCTGCAACGGCGTCAAGGCCACGCCCACCTTCGGCTTCACCTCCTGCGCGCCCAATCAGTACACCTCATCGCTGGTTTCCATTCCCGCTCCGGGCACAGAGAACGACGACCACAACCCGCCGCGCATCGCGCCCCGCAACCTGTTCGACCTCTCCGTCGGCCAGCAGAACATCTTCCGCCGCGAGCACTACAAGACCGACATCACGCTGACCGCGGTCAACATCACCAATGAGTACGCGCTCTACAACTTCCTCTCCACCTTCAGCGGCACGCACTACGTAACCCCGCGCGCGCTGACGGCGAAGGTCACCTTCAACTTCTAGCCAAGCTGAGTGTTCAACCGGGCCGGCCGCTCCATTGCGGCCGGCCCCTTTGCGTGCGGCCGCATTCGCAAGCCGCTACAATAGAGATATCGACTCACCGCGCCGGAGGATTCAAGCACTTGCCACTCTATGAATATCGCTGCACGCAGTGCGGCCATCGTTTCGAGAAAATCCAGAGCTTCAGCGCGGCGCCCGATACCGACTGCCCGCAGTGCCACGGCCTGCTGGAGCGCCCGCTCAGCGCGCCCGCATTGCAGTTCAAAGGCGCGGGCTGGTATGTGAACGACTACTCCAGCAAAGCAGCGAGCAAAGCCGCGAGCGATTCGTCCGCCAACGGCGCGTCGGAGTCTGCGCCTTCGACCGCCGATGCCAAGCCCGCTGCATCCGCGTCCGCGCAGCCTTCTGCATCGGAATCCGCGAAGCCCGCGGCGGCGGAAACAGCCGCCAAGCCCGCAACGCCGTCCGCCTCTGGATCGTAACCGCTTATCGTTCGCTGGCCCGGCCCACAACAGACCCCACCACCGCAGGCCTCGTTACGGTAGGCCCCATTAAGATAAGTGCTGGGCATGCCGCTCCTCGATCCCATTCCGTCTCCGGTTCTGAACGCCGATCTTGCCGCGCTTGAGTGGGAGCCGCTGCTCGCGCTCGTCGCCGGCTTTGCCGCATCGTCCATCGGCCGCGCGGAGATTCTTGCGCTGCGCCCTTCGTCTGATGAAGATTGGATCGCGCGCCAGCATCGCCTCACCGGCGAAGTGGGCCTGCTGCTCTCAGAGCAGGTGTCGATCCCGCTCGGCGGCCTCTTCGATCCCACCCAGCTCGCCGCCAAAGCGCGTATCCCGGAGGCCGCGCTCGAGGCCGCGGAGCTGCAGTCCGTGGCGCGCCTGGCCAACGACATCGCCGCATGGCAATCGCTGCTGCAATCGCCGCCCGCGCGCGTGGTGGGCCGCCTGCCAGAGCTCTCCGCGCTCTCTTCCGCGCTCTCGCTGAGCCTGCGCCCGCTGGCTGAATCCATCGAGCGCAAGATTCAGCCCGACGGCTCGCTCGCCGACGATGCCTCACCCGAGCTCAATCGCATTCGCCGCGAGCAGGAGCGCCAGCAGCGGCAGATCGAAGTCTCGCTGCGCGCCGCGCTGCGCAAGCTATCAAGCGACGGCGCAACCCAGGACGACGTCATCACCATCCGCGGCGACCGCTTCGTCATTCCGGTGCGCAGCGAGCTCAAGCGCCGCATCTCCGGCGTGGTTCACGGGGCCAGCTCTTCGGGTCTGACCGTCTATGTCGAGCCGCTTGAAACCATCGAGCAGAACAACGAGCTGGTGCGCCTGCTCGAAGAGGAGCAGGCCGAGATTCACCGCATCTTTGTGGCCCTCACCCGCCAGGTCAGCGGATACTCCGAGGTGCTTGTGGCCGGCGCGCGCGTGCTGGCGCTGGTTGACACGCTGCTGGCGCGCGCTCGCTTCAGCCGCGACTACAACTGCGTTGAGCCGGCCCTGCAACGCGATCGGCTCACGCTGGTCTCCGCGCGTCACCCGCTGCTCGAAAAGCATCTGCGCCAGGTCAGCGGCAGCATCGTCCCGCTCACGCTTGAGCTCACCGCCGCCGCGCGCCAGCTCATCATCAGCGGGCCCAACACCGGCGGCAAAACCGTCACGCTCAAAACCACGGCACTGCTGGCCATGATGGCGCAGGCCGGTCTGCCCGTGCCCGCTGAAGCCGCGGCCTTCCCCGTCTTCACCGCATTCCTCGCCGACATCGGTGATGCGCAGTCAATCGAGGCCGAGCTCTCCACCTTCTCCGCGCACATCGTCAATCTCAATCGCCTCTCGCGCATCGCGGACACGCGGGCCCTGGTGCTGCTCGACGAACTGGGCTCCGCGACCGACCCTGAAGAGGGCTCGGCGCTTGCGGTCGCCGTCGCACAGTTCTTTCTCGATGCAGGCGCGTGGTCGCTCATTTCCACGCATCACACCTCGCTCAAGGTCTACGCGGCCAACACGCCGGGCGTGCTCAATGCCGCCGCCGGCGTGGACGAAGCCACGCTCGCGCCCAACTATCAACTGCGGCTGGGCGTGCCGGGCGCCTCAGCGGGCATTCAAACCGCGGAGCGGCTCTGCCTCAACGCCGGCATCGTGACCGCCGCGCGCCAGCGCCTCGGCTCGCAGCAGCAGGACATCGCGCGCTTCCTCGATAAGCTGCACAACGAGCTGGCGACGCTCGAAGTAGAGAAGAAATCCGCGCGCGAACAGCAGTACGCGCTCAATCAGGAGCGCGCGAAGCTGGCGCGCGAGGGCGACGTCGAGCTGCGCAACCGCATCCGCGAGCTTGAAGCAAAGCTCGCGTCGCTGCTCAAGGACTTCGAGTTTCAGATGCGCGAGAATGTGCGCGCCGTCGAAGATCGCGCCGCGCAGCAAAAGCTCTCAAAAGAGGCCGAACGCCGCATCAACCGCCTGCGCCGCGAGTTCCAGGAGAGCTTCAATCAAACCGTCGTCGCGCACCGCACCGGCGCCGACCGCAACGACGCCAACGCGCAGCTGCATCTGCTGCGCCACATCGCGCCCGGCGACAAGGTGCTGCTCAAGTCCATGAACAAGGTCGCCGTCGTGCAGCGCGAGGTTGAAAAGGATGTGTTTGAGGTCGCGCTCGGCCCCATCAAGATGCGCGTCAAGCGCGACGAGTGCTCCGCACCTCAATCCTCTGGAGCAGATTCGACGCCGGGCAAAGCGAATCCGCTCGCCGCCGCGCGCCAGCACAAGAATGTGCAGGTCAGCGTGACCAGCGCCAACACCGACGACATGCGCATGGAGATCAACCTCATCGGCCGCACCGTGGACGAAGCCACCGAAGATCTGGAGAAGTATCTTGACCGCGCCTTCCTCGCCGGGCTGCCACGAGTGCGCATCATCCACGGCCACGGCGCAGGCATTCTGCGCCGCGGCGTGCGCGAGTTTCTCAAGAGTCACCCCCACGTCGCCACCATCGCCGAGGCCCCGCAAAACGAAGGCGGCCAAGGCGCAACTCTGGTGGAACTGCGGCAGTAGTCAGCGGTTGCAAAATAGCTACGATGTAGCTACAATAATCTCATTGATCGAGAAAGTTGGGTCATGAACGGCGAACTCTTCGATTGGGACCATGCAAACATCAGCCATATTGCAGAGCATGGAGTCGAACCAGAGGAGGCCGAAGAAGTTGTTCTTAGCGATCCTCTTGATGTCGGGTTGGAGGTAGTGAATGGGGAAGAGCGCTGGTCCTATGTGGGAGAAACGAGTGAAGGAAGATTTCTGCGGGTGGTGATTGCCCTTCGAGGTGAGCACATGCGGGTGGTCACAGCGTTCGAGCCGTCCGTGTATTGGAAGGTGTTCTATTTCGAGCAAAAGGGAGGTCTGCAATGACGGAGTCGACAGTTGCAAAAAGTGATTTGAAGATTCCCAAATTCGCTAACGAAGCAGAAGAAGCCAAGTGGTGGTTTGAGAACGACGGCAAAATCCTTGCAGAGTTCAAGAAGGCCGCAAAGGAGGGCCGTCTTGGCCGTGGCGGGGCGAGGCGGCTCTTCGCGGAGCGCGGCATCCCGTTCTCGGAACCGAAACCCACGCCTACCACCACGATCCGCCTCGACCCCGACGACATTGCCAAGGCGCGCGTTCAGGCTGCCGAGCGTGGTCTGCGCTATCAGACCTATCTCAAAATGATTATTCACGAAGCCTTGCGCAAGGCAGGCGCCGACCGAAAATCCTCAACTACTTGAGCGAGCACAAACTCCACAAAGAGCAAAGGCGTCAGCCTGGGGGCTTTGCTGTAGCCTGTTGACTCGCCGCTCTCACGCCATCGCTTCGCGGCTCATCGACTCGAAGTGCAACTGGTTGGAGTTGCGGTCCGCATCGACGCGCACATGCGCGCCGTGCAGCACTTCGCCGTTGAGAATCCTGATCGCCAGCGGGTCCTGCACCATGCGCTGCAGCGCGCGCTTCAACGGGCGCGCGCCATAAGCAGCATCCGAGCCGGCAGCCAAGATCAACTGCCGCGCGGGGTCGGTCAGTTCGAGCGAAATCTGGCGGTCCTCAAGCAGCTTGCGCAGCTCGTTGAGCCGCAGCTCCAGAATCGCGCTCATCTGCGCGGGCCCCAGCGGCCGGAAGATCACCATGTCGTCCACCCGATTGAGAAACTCCGGACGGAAGTGCTCGCGCAGCACCCGCATCACGCTTTCGCGGGACCTGTCGAGGTCCTGATCGGCCTTGGGCGCGTCGGCGGCGAGCGCCGCAGCGCCGAGGTTAGACGTCATGATCAGCACAGTGTTCTTGAAGTCCACCGTGCGTCCCTTCGCGTCGGTCAGCCGTCCGTCGTCCATTACCTGCAGCAGGATGTTGAAGACATCGGGATGCGCCTTCTCAATCTCGTCGAACAGAATCACAGCGTAGGACCTGCGCCGCACGGCCTCCGTCAACTGGCCGCCCTCGTCGTAGCCCACGTAGCCCGGGGGCGCGCCAATCAGCCGCGCCACGGCGTGCTTCTCCATGTACTCGCTCATGTCGATGCGAATCATGGCCTGCTCATCGTCGAACAAAAACTCGGCCAGCGCACGCGCGGTCTCTGTTTTGCCAACACCCGTCGATCCCAGAAAAATAAACGATCCGATTGGGCGCTTGGGATCGCTGAGGCCCGCGCGCGAACGGCGAATGGCATTGGCGACAATGCTAAGCGCCGCATCCTGGCCCACCACGCGGTCGCGCAGGCGGTCCTCCATGGTCACTAGCTTCTTCACTTCGCCCTCGAGCATGCGCGACACGGGAATGCCGGTCCACTTGCTGACGATTTTGGCGATGTCTTCCTCGTCCACTTCTTCCTTGAGCATGCGGGCGGCGGCGTTGCCGTCCTTGCCGGCCCCATCCTGCGCGGCGCTCAACTGCTTCAGCTCCGCTTCGAGCCTCGGCAGTTCGCCGTACTGGATCTGCGCGGCGCGATCGAGCTGGCCCTTGCGTGTCTGCTCTTCGGCCTCAAAGCGCAGCGCTTCGATCTTCTTCTTCAGCTCGGCGATGCGCGTAATGGCTTCGCGCTCCGTCGTCCACCGCGCACGCAGAGCTGTGACATTTTCCTTGATTTCGGACAAGCTCCGTTCTACTTCGGACATGCGGCCGCGGCTGTTGGAATCGGTCTCCCGCTTCAGTGCGGCGCGCTCGATCTCCAGCGACGTGGCTTCGCGCTCAAGCTGATCGATCTCCGTCGGAACGGACCCGATCTGAATGGCGAGCGAAGCCGCAGCCTCATCGACCAGATCGATAGCTTTGTCGGGCAGAAAACGATCCGAGATGTAGCGATGCGAGAGCGTGGCCGCGGCCACAATCGCCGCGTCCTTGATGCGCACGTTGTGGTGTGCTTCATACCGGTCTTTCAGGCCGCGCAGAATCGCAATCGTATCTTCCACGTTGGGCTCGCCCACGTAGACGATCTGGAAGCGGCGCTCCAGAGCCGCGTCCTTCTCGATGTATTTGCGGTACTCGTTCAGCGTGGTTGCGCCAATGGCCCGCAGCTCGCCGCGCGCCAGAGCCGGCTTCAGCATGTTGCTCGCG
>DASQSP010000041.1:0-8974 GCA_035642355.1 Occallatibacter sp. | reverse complement strand
GTAGCCACCAGTTCTGATGCATGAGGCGGTCTCGGCTTTCGTCCCGGATAGGCTTCACTACGGTTCGCACATACTCGAAGGGCGATTCGTAGAGCGCGGCCTCTGCCTCCGGCATTTCGTCAAAGTCTACTAGCCATCCGTTTTGATTCCTCTGCACTACATCCCGGCCAATTAGGCGGCGCTTGACCACATCGGAGTTCGGCCTTCCGTTGGGATTCAGCGGAGCGGCGAGCATAGCCTTGGCTTGCTCTTCCGTCAGATCGAAGGGGCCGCCCTTCATAACGCCTAGAAAGCAGAGTCCCTGATTCTCCGGCAAGGCCAGAGCACTTGAGACGTTGGCCTCTGCCGTCAGATCGGCGTGAATTACCGTTACGGTCCTGCCGTCTAGTGTTTTCTCCGATTGCGCTCCAGCGTCGAATCCCACCATCGAAACGCGCACCGCCGCCCCGTCTAGAATCCAAGGGCGGTCACTCCACGCCATGAAGATTCCTCCTGCTTCGAGAATGCGTTTCAGGACGGGTCGATTACCGACCTGTGTGATTGAGTTGGTTGCAAGCAGCCCTGCACGCTTTGCATACCCGGCTTCAATTTGTGCGCGCGCTCTCTCAAACCAGAATGTAACCAGGTCCGCTCCACCCGGCACGCGCGAATCGTAGAGACTGCGGAGTTCATCCACATACTTGTCTCCGAGTTCCCCGCGCATCTTTTTGTCGCCCAGAAACGGCGGGTTGCCGATGATGAAGTCCGCTTCCGGCCAGGCGGGTTCTACGGGCGTGCCGTTCGCATCATGCGCGAGAATCGCGTCCCGGTGCTGGATGTTATCGAGCTTGCGGAGGATCGGCTCCGTGGGCCAGCCGATCAGGTTGTCATTGAGCCATTGCAGGTAGCCAATCCAAACTACGACAGAGGCCAGCTCGTGCGCGTAGACGTTGGTTTCAAGCCCGTAGAGCTGTGCTGGTGAGACTTGGAAGGGCAGAAATGTAGGGATGCCGTGCGCGGCGGCGAAGACTTGTGCCTCTTTCCAAAGGTCCAACATGCGGCGGAGGGCAACGTATAGGAAGTTGCCGCTGCCGCAGGCGGGGTCCAGGACGCGCACCCTGGAGAGTTCCTCGACCCAGGCGAAGAGCTTGTCCTGGAGTTGTGCGCGGAGCTTGTTGTATGCGCCGCCCTTGGCTTGCTGCGCCTTTGCCGCGATTTCCCTGGCTTCCGCCTTCACCTCTAACCAGCGGCGTTGCAGCGGGGCCATGACGACGGGTTCGACGATAAGCAGAATGTCTTCCCGGCTGGTGTAGTGCGCGCCGAGCTGCGAGCGCTTGCCGGGGTCCAGGCTGCGCTCGAAGAGGGTTCCGAAGATGGCAGGCTCAACGGTGGACCAATCGAGATTGGCTGCGGCGCGGAGTGCCGCCAGATCGGGTTCGATGAGATCGAAGACCTTATCGTCGGCGAAGAGGCCGCCGTTGAAGTAGTGAATGTCGTACATGCCAAAGCTGCTGCCGCTGGCGGACATGGCGGCGAAGAGCTGGCGGAGCTTGCGGGAGAATCCAGCGGGCTTGCCACGCTCCAGAGTGAGCATTTTGCGGAAGAGATTCTCAGGCAAGAGGCCGATGCTGTCGGCAAACAGACAGAAAAGCAGCCGCATGAGGAAATGCGCAGCTTGCTCGGAATCTACCCCGCGCGCGCGGAGGCTGGCGGCGAGCTTGGAGAACTCCGCGGCGGCCTGCTCGGTGACGCGGGCGGCGGCGGCCTCGGGACGGAGCTTTTCGGGATCGGTGAAGAGCGCTCGCAGAACTTCAAGCGGCGGCAGGGCGCAATTGCCGGTGGGCGCTCCGGTGAGCAGCTCATCCAGTGTGAACTTGTAAACGCGGCTCTGTGCGCTGGTGAAGTTGGTGTGGACCTCGAAGATGTCCATGTCACAGACCACCAGCAAAGGCGGGTTTTCGAGGTCGTCGCGGTAATCCGCAAGCTGGTGATAGGCCGCTGTCAGGTCTTTGTGCTTGCCCTTGTACTCCCATGCGAAAAACCCACGCTTCCACACATCGGCGTATCCTTTGCCGCCGCGGAGCTTCGAGACATGCTTCTCAAAGGTGAAGGTATCGCCATTGGGATCGGAGGCGGCGGGGTGTGGCTGGCGCAACACCGCGCATAGATCGAGGAAATGGGATTGCGCGGCGGAGCGCTCCGTGAGGGTGACAGCCTTCCAGCGTTCCACAAACTCTGCGAGCGAAAGCGGCATGGGTTCCCTTATGTGAAATCCCATTCTTGCAGAGTGGCGTGGCTTTGGGGAGTTCGCAGCCGGGTAACCATGGAGCGATCGTAAAGGGGGCCCGGGTGCCGAGCGAACTGAGTTCAGGCACGAAAATGGATATTCAGGTCTCGCTTTTGAGACCCGTGAAAACAAACCCCTCGAAGCTCCTCGAAACCGGCGAAGCCATCAAGGGCATCCTCAAACCCGAGTAGCCGCTGACCAAGGACCCACGCCTGCATTTCGCGCAGCGTCCATCCCCACGAAAATGGGTGCCCCAGGTCTCGTCCGCCGCGGCGGAAGACCTGGGAAAGCACAAATGCTTCAGCGGCGGGCGGCGCGCTCGTGGTTGAGGGCGAGCAAGCGCTCCAGCAGCTCCGCATCGGTGAGGGTGGAGGGCCAGCCGTAGGCGGCGAAGACGGCCTCATCCAGCTTGCGGTGCGCGTCGGCGAGCCAGGCGGGGCGGGCATTGTAGAGATTCGTGAGCGTGCGCTTCTTCAATTCCTCTAAAGGGCGGGTTCGGATTCGGTGGCGGCAAGGCCCGCGAGCAGCGCGGCGGGGACACGGACGAAGCCGGCAAGCAGATGGGGGATGCGGCGGAGATCGTCGGCGAAGCTGCGGCCGGCACTGCCGGTGAGGAAGACGCCGCGGCGCATAACGTGGAGATGGAAGAGCGCGGAGATGAGCGTGAAGACGCACACCGCGGCCAGAGCGCGGGCGGGCGCGGCGGGGCCGACGGCGCGATGGGCGAGCCAGTCGAGGAACTGGGCCAGGCCGGGCACGCCGGCCACGATGCAGAGATTGCCGAGGAGGCGCGGGCGCAGAGCCAGTGCCCGCTGCTGCAGGCCAGCGTAGAGTCCCGCGGTGGCGGTAACGTAGGCCATCTCAACCCCCACGATGAATAGCCCGCCACCCGGCCGCGCATGGAACCCATGACCGGCCTCGGCCCCGAGGTAGACCAGCGAGCGCACGGTGGCGCTCATCAGGGCGCACTTCCAGTTCCAGCAGGCCCAACTCAGCCGGGCCTGCTTTGGGACGCGGTTGGTACAAGGCATGGCTCCATGTTGCGCAGAGATAGAGAATGCCGTGTCACGCGCTTGTTACAGATGTGTTGAAATTAGCCGCGCCCCGTAATCAGGGGGATTCCCCTGGCTGATGTGGGGGGCGGCTCAGCGACTGCCCGGCGGCGGCGCGGCGTTGGCGGCGGCCGGCGCAGGCTGCGCGGCGGGTTCGGCGGCAGGTGGTTCAGGCTGAGTCACCGGCTCGGCCGCGTGCGGAGCGGCGTGGCCGGGCAACCCGGCGGTGGTGACGGGGAGCACCGGCAGAGTGAGGGTCTGCACCGTTGAGGGATCGTCGCGGAGCTTGATATAGAGCAAGCCGCCCGCGGGGTGGGGCACGGTGAGCTGGGTGCCGGTGAAGTCCGGGGGCACGGCGCTGGGGTCGCCGAAGTCCGAGGTGGCCGAAACCGCCGTGGCCAGGAAGAGATTGGAGCCGGTGAGGGTGCAGGGCTTGGAGAGAGCGCGCGGGCAGTGCAGTTCCTTGAAGCCGGGCTGGCGGACGAGGGTGCCAAGCGGCAGCCAGTCGCCGGTTGCCCCGTCACCGGCAACGGGGCGGGCCTCGATGGGCCCGAAGGCCGAGGAGCCGAAGCGGACGAGTGGTTCGATGACTCCGAGAGCGGTGGTTGCGTCCTCCAGCATCAGGCTGCTGTCGGTGAGCGAGAGCGTGGTTTTGAAGCTGCCGTCGGCCGCCGCGACTTCGATCTTTTCGTCGCGGGGGAAGCTGGACGGGATCTTGGACTTGAGGAAGAAGACGAGCCGCCGGTCGGCGGGCAGATCGTCCGTGCTCCCGAACTGCACGGGTGAAGCAGGCTGGGCGTTGGCGTCCTGCGCGCCCTTGCTGAGCAGGGTTATCTGGGGGCGGGGCGGATCGATGGCGGCGTGCGCCTTGAGCTCGCGGCCATCGCGCAGCAGCACCGCGGCAAAGGCGGATTTGCCCGGCGCGAGGCTGGCGGTGGAGCGGTCCGCGGTCATGGAGAGCTCATCCACATCCTGCTCGCGGCCGAGGGTCACGGGGTGCCAGGTGACGCCGTCCAGGGTTGCTTTGGCAACCTCGTCGAGGCGGGTGCCGGTGAGCACGGCGGAGGAATCGCCGGCGCTGAGCGAGAGGCGGTCGAGCGATGCGGCCTCGGCGTAGGCATTGAGAGCCAGCGTGTCGGGCTGCGCGAGACCGTACTGCGAAATCTCGAGCTTGACGGGGCCGGGAACGGCATTGGTCAGGGGCACGGAAACGGCCAGCGCGTCCGGCTTGGGGGATTTCCAGGTGAGAGGAAGGACGTTGCCCCTGGCGGCGACGAGACGGATTTTTTCGACGCAGAGATCGCTGTCGCCTTCGAGGTGCAGGGTGTCTTCGCGGCCCACCACCAGCGCGGACTGGTCGCTTTCGCTGACCTTCCAGATGCCCTGCTGGGCGGAGTGCAGTTGGAAGGTGGGGCCTTCCCAGTCGTCGAAGCCCCACTTGCCGCGCAGGGTGGCCTTGACCTCATCGTCGGGCAAGCCCGCCGGAGCACCAGTGGCGGGCAGGAGCGGAACGCTGTGCTCGAGCACAATGCCGCCCTCGGCGGCGTCGATCCTGACGGGCAGATCGACGGGGCCTTTCTTACTGTCGATCCTGGTCTCGATGCGGAGAACGAGGTTGTGGGCAATCTGCGTGGCCAGCACCAGCGGCGCGCCTTCGGCGGGCAGCACCAGGCCGGGTTTCTGGGCGCAGAATTTCTGGCTGGGGTCAACAGGATGGAGCGGCGGGAACACCACGGGTCCGATCGGCGGCAGCGCGACAATCACCACCGATTTTGGATCGCGAAAGGAGGGGGGAACGCTGAGCTTGAGGTTCAGCGTGTCCTCGGTGGGCAGAGCGAGGGCGGGCAGGTACTGATAGTGTGCGGTGTGCAGCGAGGCCAGAATGCGGGCCGTATCCACAATGGCGCCGACGTAGGGGCTGAAGGTGCCGCCGCCGGCCACGCTGGAAAAGCTGATCTGGTTCACCAGGTCGCCGGCCGAGCCGCCGGTGAGCTGATCGACGCGGGTCTGGGTGTTGGAGTCGTCCACGACCAGCCCCTCGGTGTGCTGGGTGAGGCAGGTGGCCTGCTGCTCGATAGGCCGGTCGAAGCACTCCTGGTTGACCTTGATGCCAAGCGAGCGGGCGGCGGTTTCGGCGCGCAGCTTGAGAGATTTGGGATCCGTCTGCGAGGTAGTTTTGATCTCGTTGAGATAGGCGTCGAGGCGCATGCGATCCCAACTGGCGGCCTGCAGATCCTGGGTGGCGCGGACGAAGATGCCGGGGCGTCCGCGGACGGTATCGCGCAGGGTGTTGAAGTCGCCGCCGGTTTCGGGGGCGAGGAACATAATGGCCTGTTGCGCCTCCTGGGGCACGGTAACGAACACGCCCTCGTCGTGGACCTGGCGGGACCAGGTTTCGACGTGGGTGAACCAGCCGTTGGGCGGAGGATTGGTGATGCCGCGGAGGAAAGCCACGATGAGCACGTAGTGCGCCGACTGGCTGTCAGGGAAGTCGGGGTGAATCCAGAGGCGGTCGCCGGGCAGCAGGTTGGGCACCTGCCCGATGGGCAGGGTCACTTGGCCGCGCTTGACGTGTACGTCAACCTTGGGGCCCGCAAGATCGAAAGCCTGGGCACTTGCGCGTAGGCCCGGCAACAAAAACAGGAGTGACAATGCGAAGCAGACAGAGCGGCGCATATCTCTATTGTACGAAATTCCGCGAAGGCCGTGGCGCAGCGCGGCTGATTCCAGGCGTCGATTGAGTGCTTCTGCAACGAATATTTACAGGAGATCCGGGCGCCCCTCGATAGGGACGAAAGCGGTGTGCCCATCAATGTCTCCTCCGCCGCAGCGGACGAGGGATGAGAGAGTAAAACCCCTCACCCGCCAGCCCCAGACCCCTGATCCCTGACCCCTGACCACTGACCCCTGACCACTGCCTCTGTCAACCCCCAACCCTCCCAACCCCCTCAATCCAGGCCGCATCCCTTTGCGTACTATTTCCTCCGAATCCAGTATCCTCAATGAAATGCACCCAAAGAGGCCCGCTGTCCGGCACGCCGCGTCAATCTTCGCTAAATGTTCGCTAAAATCGCCTCAGGAAACGAGGCGGCTCTGAAATCAAAAGGGTTACCATGAAGAAAAGGTACCCCCCACCCCCCTACTTAATCCACCGTTTCTTCGCTTTTTTCTATCGGTTACCCAAGATGCGCTTCAGCGCCTTAACCTTCGGGCGTTTTCTCCGCGATGAATGCGAGAGCGCAACACTCTCTACTTGCCGGATCGATAGGGTGCATTCGAGAGCTCACGGAATGGCCGCGTCGGCCCGTAAAGCGCAGGTTGCTGCTCTGGAAATATCTTCCGCGCCGGTCCCGGCGTGTAAGAATCGGCGGATGGACGACGCTCGCGACAGTGCGATGATTGTTGTCTCGGCGAAATCCGGCCATCGGCATCTGCGCGTATTCGAGTCAGCCATGAAATCCCGCTCTGCTATCGTCGTCGCCGCACTCGTCCTCATGCTCGGCCCGCTTGCCTCCGCGCAAACCCCTGGCCCCGCGCTCCACTGGCAGCCGTGGTCTGACCGAGCGTTCGCCGAGGCGCGAGCCGAGCACAAATTCGTCCTGCTCGACCTCGAAGCCGTGTGGTGCCACTGGTGCCACGTCATGGACGATGTCACCTATCGCGACCCCATCGTCATCCGCCTGCTGAATGAACGCTATGTTCTCGTCAAGGTCGATCAGGACTCCCGCCCCGACATCGCCAATCGCTATCAGGACTGGGGTTGGCCGGCGACCATTGTCTTCGCCGCCGATGGCGCGGAGATCGTCAAGCGCCAGGGATACATTCCGCCGCGTCCCATGTCTTCGATGTTGCAGGCCATCATCGCCGATCCATCCCCCGGCCCCAGCGTTGAAAAGCTGGCCGCGTTCCATCCCGCGCCAAGCTCGTCGATCCCTCCCGCTCTGCTGACGCGCGTCGAGGCCCAATACGAATTGCAATATGACAAGACCGCCTCGGGCTGGGCCTTTGGGCACAAGTTTCTCGACCGCGACTCGGTCGAGTACGCCCTGCGCCTGGCCGCGAACGGCAACGCCACGTATAAGAAGCGCGTGCGCGACACGCTGCACGCGGCCACCGCGCTCATTGATCCCGTTTGGGGCGGCATGTATCAATATTCAGTCGACGGCGTCTGGTCCGAGCCGCACTTCGAGAAGCTCGCATTCATTCAAGCGGCCGCCCTGCGCGAATACTCCTTGGCCTACGCGCAAAGCCAGAACCCGGAAGACCTGCGCGCCGCGCAAGCCATTCATCGCTTTGTTACCGGCTTCCTCACTTCGCCCGCCGATGGAGTTTTCTTTGTCTCGCAGGACGCGGACCTGCATGACGGCGAGGAAAACGCGCCATATTTCAAGCTGACCGACGCCGCCCGGCGCGCCCAGGGCATTCCGCGCGTCGATACGCACGTCTATGCGCGCGAAAATGGCTGGATGATCGCGGCGCTGTGCGACTACTACGCCGCAACCGGCGATGGCTCTGCGCTGGCCGAGGCTCAACGCGCCGCGCACTGGATCGCGCAGCACCGCGGTCTTTCGGGCGGCGGCTTCCGTCACGGCGATGCCGACGCCGCAGGCCCATATCTCGGCGACACCCTGGCCATGGGCCAGGCCTTTCTCGCGCTCTACAACGTCACCGGGGATCGCGCGGACCTCGCGCTCGCAGCCGCCTCGGCCCGGTTCATCGCCGCAAACTTCGCGCCGCGCACACCCGGCTCCGGCTTCATCACGGCGCGCGCCGGCGCTACCTCGACTCAGAGCGCTGACCGCGATGAGAACGTCGCCCTGGTGCGCTTCGCGTCCTTGCTGGCATTCGCCACCGGCGATGGCCGCTTTCACTCGACCGCAAGCGAAGCCATGCGCTACCTCTCCGCGCCATCGGTTGCGCTCACGCCGCTCTCCGCGGGCATTCTGCTGGCCAGCCAGGACTCGGCCAACGCACCGCTGCATGTCACCATCGTCGGCCGGCCCGCCGACCCCGCAGCTATCGCTCTCCACGTAGCCGCGCTGCGCGACCTCACCTCGCACGAGCTGATCGAAATCCGTGACCCCGCCCATCCCACGCCCACAACGGTGACCTATCCCAATCTCAGCAGCCCGGCACTTTTCCTCTGCACCGCCAGCGCCTGCTCATCGCCCGTGTTTCGCCCCGGCGATGTCCGCGCAAAGATCCAGCGCGCGCAGCTTCAATCCGCGCACTAAAGACCATGCGCAACGATACGAAATCGTAGGCTGTCGGTCCGCTCGCATCCACTGGTCGAGCTGCGTTTAGGCGAACGGCGGATTGAACCATCGCACACGATAAGCACGTTTCTCGGTACTGACCCTGAAAATTGCGCCGAAGTATTTACTCCTATATAACTTCCGGGGGGGGCGACAATCCAGCCGCAACGCCGAATTATCTGGAAAACTCTACGTTGCACATACAGTTGATAGACTCCAATCAAGACGCAAAATCGACGACAGTCGAACGTCAACGAAGCCATTTTTGAGTGACTGTTGCGAATGCACTGCGATTCGCCAACCTTCCTGAGGAGCCTTTGGATGCGTCCAGCGACGAAGATTTCTCCTGTTTCAACCAAGCCCGCAGCTTCCGCCAACATCAATCGGGAAGAAACTCCTTT
>DASQSP010000040.1:0-2555 GCA_035642355.1 Occallatibacter sp. | reverse complement strand
CGCACGCCCGGGCCACAGAGAAGAACCCCTGCTGATAGCGAATCTGCCCGCGCCCCTGGCACTGCTGGCAGGTCACAGGGCCGCGGCCCGAAGCCGAGCCCGTCCCTTTGCAAGCCGTGCACGTTTCCAGCCGGCGAATCTTCACCTCGGTCTCAGTGCCGAAGATCGCGTCCTCAAAGTTGATCGCCAGATCGAAGCGCAAATCCTCGCCGCGCCGCTGCCGGCCCTGCCGCGGCTGCTGACCGCCCATTGAGAACATCTCGCCAAACAGATCACCGAAGATGTCTCCCAGGTCCACGCTGCCGCTGAAGCCGCCGCCAAACCCGCCCTGCCCCGCGCCCACGCCGGCATGGCCGTAGCGGTCATAGGCCGCGCGCTTGTCCGCGTCGCTCAGCACCTGATAGGCCTCGCTGGCCTCTTTGAACTTCTCCTCCGCCGCATGATCGCCTGGATTGCGGTCAGGATGATACTTCAGCGCCTGCTTGCGATAGGCGCTCTTCAACTCGGGGTCGCTCACTTCACGCGAAACGCCCAGAACCTCGTAGTAATCAGCTTTGCTCACGTTTGCTCGGGTACTCATTTCAGTCTAAGAAGAACTTACTCACTCTGTTGTTTCGGATTCGACTCTGGGTGCCCCAGGTCCGTGTTTTCGGACCTGGGAAAGCAACGATGCACCGTGACAACTTATTCGCTCTGCTGTTTCGGATTCGAAGCCACGCGCACCAGCGAAGGCCGCAGCAGCCGCTCGCGCAGCTTGTAGCCCTTGCGAATCTCCTCGGCCACATGCTGGTCCGGCATGTCCTCGCGCTCCACGCTGCCCAGCGCTTCATGGTGCCGCGGATCAAACGGCTCGCCCACCGTGGCCACCGCCTGCACGTTGAGCCCGCGCAGAATCTCTTCCATCTGCTTCACAATCAACTCCACGCCGGAGCGCAGTTGCTCCGCTGTGCCCGTCGCCTTCAGCGCCAATTCAAAGTTATCCACCACCGGCAAAAACTGCTCCACCACGCTGCCCAAGGCAAAGTCGCGGAACTCCGTCTTCTCCCGCTCCGCGCGCTTGCGCGCATTCTCAAACTCCGCCTGCAGCCGCGCCAGCCGGTCCAACAACTGGTCGCGCTCCGCCTTCAGCGCATCAAACTCCGCCCGCGCAACCGTCTCCTGCTCGCCCGCTTCGGTCTCGCTCCCAAGCGCAGCGCCTTCGCCGTCTGCTGCCGCGTCCACTGCCGTCACTTCCGTCTCTTGCTCCGTCATACCTTTACGCAATCTCCCCAAAACCTTTCCGATCTGATTCCCAATCTCATCCAATGATGATAAATTCCGCGGCTCGCGCCCGCCCTCGCTCTTCGCATCCGTGTGTTTAGGGCGTCGCGGCACAGTGTCTACACAACCACGTGCGAAGATCCGCCCTGCGCCGCCGGGCCAACCTCAAACAGCCGCTCGCTCAGCCGCGCCACATAGCGCACCGCCTGAATCATCTCCTGATATTGGATGCGGGTCGGCGCAATCACCGCCACCGTGCCCACATTGCCGCCGCCCAGCCGCGCCGGCGCGCCAATCAGCACCAGGTCCTGCATCGCGGGAGAAGCCTCGTCCAGCCCCACCACCACGCGCACCTCCTGCTGCCGCCCATCCACATACGCATTCAGCAGATCCACCAGCCGCTGCTTCACTTCCAGCGCCAACAGCATCTCCCGCAGTTGCGCGCGATCCGCCTCGGAGCCAATCAGGTTCGCCATGCCCTCGATAAAGATCGCCGGCCCCTGCTCGTTCACCGCCAGCGCGCCGCCGCGGCACAGCTCTTCCACCGCCGTCAGCATCTCGGCATACGCCGCGCGCTCCGCATCCATGCGCCGCGCAATCTCCGCACGAATGCGCTCAATCGGCCAGCCGCGAAAACTCTCGTTCAAATAGCGCGCCGCCGTATCCAGTTCCAGCGGCGTCAGCTCGCGCTCCAGCGCCAGCACGCGATCCTGCACCACGCCGGCTTGCGTCACCAGCACCGCCAGCACCCGCCCCGTCGCCAGCCGCGAAAAGTGGATGTGCTCCAACACCTGCTGCGCCGTGCCCGTGGCCAGCGCCACGCCCAGCCCCTGCGAAATCAGCGCCAACACATGCGATGTCCGCTCCAGATAATCCGTACTGCTGGTCACGCCGCTAAACCCGCCGTCAATCTGCTCCCGAATCTGCTCCCGCCGCTCGTCGGTCAAGAGCGCAGCCGTTCCGGCTCCGCCCTGGGCAATGTGCCCCGCCAACCCATCCGGCCGCGTAATCTGCTCCACGTAGTAGCGAAACGCCGCCGGCGTCGGCACCCGCCCCGCCGAGGAGTGCGCCTGTTCGAGCAGTCCCGCCTCGCCCAGCGTCGCCATCACATTGCGAATCGTCGCCGAGCTCAGCCCCTCGCGATTGGCAAAAAAATGCGCCACCGCCTGCGACGCCACCGGCTCGCCGGTCGCAATATACAGCTCGATGATGGCCGTCAGCACCACCCGCTCCCGCGGGCTCACGCGCATCTCAGGCATCTCCGCCGCTCCCTCACGCCGCCTCTCCATCCCGCT
>DASQSP010000039.1:0-5360 GCA_035642355.1 Occallatibacter sp. | reverse complement strand
CTTTCTGCGCATGAGCGAGATCATCAACGAGCAGCGTCCGGTGGACATCGTGACGCTGTCGCATGAGCTGGCCCGCTACAAGGAAGTTGAGTCGGTGGGCGGCGTGGCTTATCTGGCGTCGCTGACCGAAGGGCTGCCGCTGCGCCCGGTGATCGACGAGTACGTGCGCATTGTGAAGGACAAGAGCCTTCTGCGGCGGCTGATGACGATCTGCTCGCAGGCGATTGCGCGGGCGGCGGACCAGAGCGAGACTGCGCTGGAGGTGCTGGGTGCGGCGGAGGCCGCGCTGCTCGAAGTGAGCGAGCGGGGCATCACGCACGGGTTCCAGAGCCTGGACCAGATCGTGGCCGGCTCGTTCGGCACGATTGACAATTTGTACAAGCAGAGCCGCGAGGTCACGGGCTTAGCGACGAGCTTTATCGAGCTGGACCGCAGCACCAGCGGACTGCAGAAAAGCGAGCTGGTCATCATTGCGGCGCGGCCCTCGATGGGCAAGACGGCGTTCGCCATCAACATCGCGCAGAATGCGGCCATCCACCACAACGCGACGGTGGCGGTGTTCAGCCTGGAGATGAGCAAGGAGTCGCTGCTGCGACGCATGCTGTCGGCGCAGTCGGGCGTGGACCAGCGCAAATTGCAGACGGGATTTATTCCGCGCGAGGACCAGACCAAGCTGCAGCACGGGCTGGAGCAGTTGATTGAGGCGCGGCTGTTTATCGACGACACGGCGGGCATCTCGCTGGCGGAGATGCGGGCCAAGGCGCGGCGGCTGAAGCAGAACGAGCGTGGCCTCGATCTGATCGTGATCGACTATCTGCAACTGATGTCGGCCACGCTGCCGAGCGCGGGCGGCAAGCGCTACGAGAACCGCACGCAGGAAGTGTCGGCGATTTCGCGCGGGCTGAAGGCGCTGGCGAAAGAGCTGGATGTGCCGGTGGTGGCGCTGTCGCAGCTTTCGCGTGCCAGCGAGCGGCGCGGCGACGACAAGCGGCCGATGCTGAGCGATCTGCGCGAGTCGGGCTCGATTGAGCAGGACGCCGACGTGGTGATGTTCATCCATCGCGAAGCCTACTACAACCGCGACGAGGAGATGTCGGCGTCGGACCGCGCGAAGTCGGAGATCATTATCTCGAAGCAGCGCAACGGGCCGACGGGCACGATTCATCTGAACTTCATCTCCAGCCAGACGCGGTTCTCGAATCCGGATAACGACCACGATGTGTAAGCAACTACCGTTCAAGTCTGATTGAGGATGAGCACGACGCGGCCGGCGATGAGCTCGTTGGGCGTGGCATCTTCGTCGATTTCAATCAGGTCGACGGGGAAGGTCAGGCTGTGCGGGCGCAACGCGAGACGGTTGGCGAGGAACTCCGCGTAGCGCAGCGTGAGATGCCCGCCATTGCGCACCGCGTAGAGAGTGGGCCGCTCGGCGCGATAGGGCGCGAGCGAGTTGTAGTGCCGGTCGAGCACAACCAGGGCGTCGGGCAGCAGCAGCGGGTCCATGGCCTGCGCGTCCCCGGCGGAGACGCGCACGGCCACAAACCGCTGCCAGGCGCGGCGCGCCACCGAGGTGCGGGCGCGAGTGGCCTGCAGCGCGCCCGAGGGCAGGTGCAGCAGCATCTGTGCGGCAGCCGGCCGGATGAAGGGCTCAAAGAGCGCGGCAGTGTGCGAGACGACGGGCACGGTGCTCGCATCCTCTTCCATGGGGATGGGGTCGAAGGCGGGACCGGCGGGGAGCAGGTCCGCGGCGCTGAGATGCAGCGCCGACAGAATGCGGTCGATGCCTTGAAGCGAGAGCTGGCGGCGACGATGGAGAAAGTTGGACAGATGCGCCTGGCCAAAGCCGGTTTGGCGCGCCAGCAGCGAGACACTTAGCGTGCCTCGTTGTATCCTGCGCAGCAACTCCTGCCGCAGACGGTCGTGCATCTGGGAAAAATTCATATGTGAAAAATTCACCACCAGCAATGGATGCTTCCGGCCACAGTTTTCCTGGAGCAAAGCTAGCCGGGACAATCTACCTCGATTTGTCGAAGCCGGATATTGGGGTGAAGGGATGAATGCGCGCGTTGGCCTGATTACGTTGACGCAAAGTAAAGGTAAACCTACATTAGCTTTACTTAACCTCGTTCAGGCATACGGGAACATGTGAGGAGCTCGCATGGGGAGGGCGCTTTGCACCACTGTGTAGCGACGGTGCGGTGCGTCGGGAGCCGTTCGTAGTCCGGCTTAAGTCCACACTGCGTTTTCCTTTCCCGGCCACGGCGTTCGATCGGAACGCCTGGACAAACCTTCGCGAGTATTCCAGATTCTGCGCGCGAGCGGAATCTACGGAGCAGAACAAGCCGCGCGCATCGGAGCAGGATGCGCGGGGTCTGACGGCTCCGGGATTGCGTGTGTACATGACATATAACGAGACACGGCAGATGGCAATCCCCCATCAGGACAAGAGAATCCTGAAGTGCGCTGCCCGGTTCTCCCGGCCCCGCGGCCCGGCGACAGCAATCAGGGCGCGGCGGGAAGGCGTTGTATTGCGGAGAGTTCGTCATGGAGATGCGCGTGCACTTGAAGATTTGTGAAAGCTGTGGATGCCTTTGGTACCGGGCCCAGTCGCAGGCGAGCGTGTACTGCAAAGGCTGTGAAGAGAAACTAAGGAGTTTTCCATCGCCGGAAACGCGGCGACGCCGGGGGCGGCCGGCACGCAAGCCGGTGATGAGCATCCGGGCGGTGGCAGCGTCAGCAGCGGGAGGTGGGAAATGAGCGCGGCCCTGCAACTGACGGCGGTGTGGGGAGCCAGCAGCGCGGTCGGCGGGTGGTTCGCGGCGCCTCGAATCGAGGGGCCGGAGGCCGCGGCGCAAGAAAAGATCGATGCGGCGCAGCAGCCGGTGACCGGCGTCGCGTTCTATCGCAGGCACACGGAGAAGATGCTGCGGCGCTATTTGTACGCCTCGATGCAGGTGGGCCGAGCGCCGTCGATTCTCGGCGACCCGGTGGGGCGCGGGTGGGTGTCGAGCCGGCCGGTGCGCACCTTCGAGGATGCGGTGATCTTTGTCCTCGATGTGGAGAGCTGCCTGGCGCGATTAACCGTGCTGGACCGCGCTCTGCTGAGCCGGATTGTGCTGCAGGAGTACACACAGGCGGAGACGGCGTCGCTGCTGGGCATGAGTGTGCGCACGGTGACGTACAAGTTTCCGCAGGCGCTGGACCGGCTGACAGAGGAGCTGCTGGAGTCGGGGCTGCTGGTGCTGGACTAAGGCTGAGAGGAGAAGTGGGCAACCGAGGGAGGAGCGCGCCATGCTCCTCCCTCGATTGCTCCGGAAAGTAAATAGTGTTGAGCTTTCCCACCCATCGTCCGCTGCGGCGGACGATGGATGGGGCACCCAGATCACAGTAATTGATTGCCGCGACTATATTGCGCGCGATGTGACTGCCGTGCGGACGGCGTCAGTAGCCCGGTCCGGGCGCCCCGCCGCGATAGGCGCTGCGATATCCGGCGCGGAATCCCTGGCGGTAGTCTTCAAAGGCGGGCGGCGGCACGGGCGGATTGCGGAAGCGTCCGTGGCGTCGCGCATCGGGCGCGCGGCCGGCGGCGTAATCGTTGCGGCCCGCGTTGAATCCGTCCTGGTAGGCGCGCTGCGCCACCCCGCTGAAGCCGGGAGGAGGCGGTTCATAGACAACTACACGGGGATGTCCGCATCCGGCGAGAGCAATAGGCAGCGCGAGCGCTGCAATGGCAAGCAACTTTCTCATGAGTTACCTCGCAGTTAGAATCGCGGCTGCCCGCGGAGGGCGCGAAACCGCTCTGGTGGATAGGAACCCGGCGCGGAGAAAAGTGTTGTTGTGGCGCGTGTACCATCGAGGCATGGCGCTGGTGGAATTGGTGTCGGTGTCGAAGAGCTACGCGCGGCGCGCGGGCTGGCGCACGGAGATGCGGCCGGTGGTGGAGGACGTTTCCTTCACCATTCAGGCGGGCGAGACGCTCGGTCTTGTGGGCGAGTCGGGGTCGGGCAAGACAACCGTGGCGCGCATGATTCTGGGGCTGGTGACGCCAACCGCGGGGAGCGTGCGCGTGGATGGCGTGGATGTGGCACGCGCCTCGGCGGCGGAGATGCACAGACTACGGCGCGAGATGCAGCCCGTGTTTCAGGATCCTTTTGCGGCGTTGAATCCGCGCATGCGCGTGCTCAACATTGTCGCGGAGCCGTGGGCGATTCATCGCGAAGATGCGCAGAGCCCGCGGGGAAGCGCTGCGCGGCGCGCGGCCGCGGTGCGATTGCTGCAGAGCGTGGGCCTGGATGAGTCCGCGCTGGAGCGGTATCCGCACGAGTTCTCCGGCGGGCAGCGGCAGCGCATCAACATTGCGCGCGCGCTGGCGCTTAAGCCGAAGCTGCTGATTCTGGATGAGCCGGTGAGCGCGCTCGACGTGAGCGTGGGCGCGCAGATTGTGAACCTGCTGCGCGAGTTGCAGCGGGAGCATGGGCTGACGTATCTGTTTATCTCGCACTCGATGCCGCTGGTGCGCTATTTGAGCACGCGCATTGCGGTGATGGCGCACGGGCGGCTGGTGGAGACGGGCGAGGCAGAGACGCTGTGCGCGGCGCCGCGCGAGGCCTACACGCGGCAACTGATTGAGGCCACGCCGGAGTTGTCCGCCGGCGCGGCCTGAGATCTCGGCAGCCTACTGGTTGGGCTGCGGCGCCGGGGTTGCCGGCTTTGCCGCGGGGGGCGCCGGCGGTGCCGTCGTCGGCGGCGGGACTGGCGGATGCGGGGGCGGAGCAACCGGTGTACCCGGACGCGGTGTGCCGCCCAAGCTGGGATGCGGCTGCGCGGTGGGCATGTCGGTGATGTCGACGAGCTCAACGTCGAAGATGAGATCGGCCTTGGGCGGAATGCCGGGGTGCGCGGCGTCGGGGCCGGGATGGCCGTGCGCGCCGTAGGCCAACTGCCAGGGGATAAAGATGCGACGCTTGCCGCCGATCTTCATGCCGGCGAAGCCGTTGTCGAAGCCGGGGATGAGGCGTCCCACGCCCTGCGGAAACACGAGGGGCTGCGGGTCGCCGAGCTGCGGCTTGCCGTCGGGGCCCATCTGGATCTTGCCGTCCTTATCGCGCAGGGGCTGGCGATGATCGTCCGAGGAGTCGAACTTGTGGCCATCGCTGGCGAGGTAGCCGGTGTAGAAGACGTGATAGAGCTTGTTGGGTTCGGCCTCGGCGCCGGTGCCGAGCTTGATGTCCTCGTAGCGCAGAGAGAAGGCGGTCTTGACGATGCCGCGCACGCGGGGAACGCCAGCCGGCAGCGCGCCGGCAGCGGCTGCGGAGTGTGCCGTGGCGGGCTTGGCGGCGGTTGCGGCTTTGGGGGCAGCC
>DASQSP010000038.1:0-14430 GCA_035642355.1 Occallatibacter sp. | reverse complement strand
CATCGACAGGCTGACGAAAGAAAATCCCACCACGCCCGTGCCGATTGATCTGGTAACCACCTCCGGCTCCGGCCTCGACCCCGACATCACGTCCGACGCCGCATACTTCCAGGCGCCGCGCATCGCCAAAGCCCGTGGCCTCACCGAAACCCAGGTGCGCGCCCTCGTCGCGCAACACATCACCGGCCGTCAATTCGGCCTGCTCGGCGAACCGCGCGTCAACGTTCTCGAGCTCAACCTCGACCTCGACCGCATCGCGAAATAATTCGCTTCCGCATTTTCGCAAATGGTCTAGTAGAGGCAACAAAAGCTGAGCCGGCGCGACCGACAGGACGCGAAGACCTTGCGATGAAGCAGACTACTCCACGGTATTTATGAAAATGCCGTAGCAGCCTGTGGCGGAAGTCTGGTTTTGAAAGGGCACGACTTTAGTCGTGCCATAAAGAGCATGGAATGAAGAGGGCTTTAGCCCCTGAGGGATGCTTTTCCGGAGATTTCGACTTTCACCACAGGCTGTCAGGGCCTGCCCTAGCGCTCGCCCCAGCTCAGCTTGCTTCTGAGCGCCTCAAAAAATCCGCTCTCGCTCAGCCGCACCAGATTGACGGTGTTCTTCTATCGCCGGCAGCGCAGTTCATCGCCCACCTGCAGGTCCACCGCCTGCTGTCCGTCAACCGTCAGCAGACACTGCGAAGGCACTCCCTCCACACGCACGGTCAGCGATGCCTCGCCCGGCACCACGATCGGCCGCAGCGTGAGCAGGTGCGGACAAATCGGCGTCACCACCAGGGCGTCAACATGCGGCGCCAGAATGGGCCCGTTCGCAGCCAGTGTGTATGCTGTCGAGCCCGTCGGCGTGGACACAATCACGCCGTCGGCGCGGAAACGCGCAACTTTCTTCGATTCCAGAAGGACCGAAAAGTCGCCCATGCGCGCAATGTCCTTCTTCGACACGACAACTTCGTTCAGCGCCTCGAACGAAGCCACTTCCCGGCCGTCGCGCCACTGAGCCGCATTCAGCATCGCGCGCACGTCCAGCGTGTGGCAGTCCGCGCACCAGCCCTCGAGCGTCGGATAAAGATCGGCCAGCTTGATCTCGGTCAGGAATCCCAGGAAACCGAGATTGACCCCGAGAATGGGCGTGCCGGTCGAGGCAAACACACGCGCCACGGAGAGCAGCGTGCCGTCGCCCCCCAGCACAATTACCAGTGCCGGCTGGTATTCGGGCAGCCTGGCGCGCTCCACCGCCGGAGCCGCATCGCTGTAGACACCGGCTTCCAGATCCAACAGCGGCTCATATCCCTGGACCTTGAGCCAACCCACCAGCTCGGGCAGAATCCCCGCGAGCTCTTCCTTGTTCGGCTTGCAGACAATGGCGACGCGGCTCATGCGGTTTCAGTGTACCGGATACCTCCACGGCCCGCGTCTCACGGTAGTGGGTCAGTTTGAAACCGCCGTGAAAGGGCACGGCTTCAGCCGTGCCGCAAGCGTCGCAAAATGAATTGGGGCTTCAGCCCCTGAGGGATAGGTTGTCGCAAATTGACCCACTACCGTCTCACGCGCTCTCGCGCAGCGCGTGCAACAGGAACTCGCGATTCCCTTCCGCTCCAAGTATCGGCGATGGGATCGTCCCCGCAACCGTCCAGCCCAGCGCCCGCACGCCGGCGGCCACCTTGTCCATCGCCAACTGATGCGCCGCGGGATCACGCACGATGCCGCCCTTGCCCACATGCTCGCGGCCTGCCTCGAACTGCGGCTTCACCAGCACCACCGCCTCGCGCAGCCTGGGCGCCGCCGCCAGCACCGGCCCCAGCACAAGCGTCGCCGAGATGAATGAAACATCCATCGCCAGCAGGGTCAACTCCGGTCCATCCGCGAGCGCTCCCGGCTGCAGCAGCCGGGCATTGGTTCGCTCCATCAGCCGCACCCTCGGGTCGTTGCGGAGTTTCATCGCGATCTGCCCAAAGCCTGTATCGACAGCCGTCACATGCGCCGCGCCCCGCTGCAAAAGGCAGTCGGTAAATCCACCCGTCGATGCGCCTACGTCCAGGCACGAACGTCCCCCCACATCGATCTTCCAGTGTTCGAGCGCAGCAGCCAGCTTGAACCCGCCCCGGCTCACAAACGGCATCTCCTCGCCCAGCAGGCGAATCGGCGCCCCATCGGCTACCGTAGCGCCGGCCTTGTCCACCTTCTGCTCGCTCACCAGCACGCGCCCTGCAAGAATCAAGGCACGCGCCCGCTCCCGGCTCTGAACCAGGCCGCGCTCCACCAGCACCACATCGATACGGCTCTTTTGGTTTCCGGTCTTAGTGTCCATGCCGTGCGCTCAAAAACAAAAAAGATGATGATCCACTTAGCTCAGGCACTACACGTTCATCAAGTTCGACCGGCCTTGTAACAGGGCACGGCTGAAGCCCTGCCCTGTTACAGAACTCCGTCGATAGAGCCGTTAGGCCTCTGTCTGAGCAAGATGGATAATCGTCAACAAAAAATCAGCCAGCGAAAGCCCCTCAGGCTCCTCTCTGGCCGATTCTATGCAGAAAGCCTCGTAAAGGCGGCTACTGTGGCGGTGGCAGTGTTTGGCAGTCCGCAAGATTGTCTTCGTGTGCGGCGCCCGGCAGGTAGCAGGGCTGGCCCGCGCCCGGCCGGCGGCTGGTGATGACGGCGTTCCCGCTCACACCGTTCTGCGACGTTGTGCGCACATCCACCACATTGCCCTGCACAAGGACCGTCGTATCCACAACGTCCTCGTCCGTGCGCAGAATGGTCACTTCCGATGAGTCCGGCGAAGCCACGTATACCTTGCCGAAGAGCGAGTTTTGCGTAGAGACCACGGTCCGTGGATGACCTACCACACCCAGCGTCTTCTCGACGGCGTGGCTGGCCAGGTTCACGATGCTCACCGTGCCGTTGCCCGCGCCGCTCGCATCGTCATTCTGGTTCGCGGTATACGCACGGCTTCCGTCGAAGAGCACCGTGACCGCGGCGGGATTCGGCGTGGCTGTGTTGCCCACCTTCACCGTGTAGGTGGTGCCGAAGGTCTGGCTGTCATTGCCGAACTCGTCCAGGCTCACGTCGATGATGCTGATCGTGCCGCCGTCATAGTCGGCCACCACAAGCTGTTGCGTCACGGCGTTGTATTCCGCGTAAACCGGGCCGGCGACCGCAGTCATGCCCGCGGTCCCGTTGGGCGGCGTAATCCCGGTTGCCGTAACCGCCGTCGTGGAAAGAGGCAGCGTTGGATGGCAAATTACCTGCTGGCCATTCTGGTTGAGAAATGGCGTGCATTGATCCTGCGTCGCATCCGGAATGTTGATCACCGAGACGGTGTCGCTGCCCCGATTGAGCACGAACAGGCGGTTTCCATCGTTGCTCGTCACCGCATACACCGGACACTTGCCCAGCGGCAGGCGCGATGAAACAGTGAAGCCTGCTGTTTCTATTGCGTCCCATTCACCGTTCTGCGTCACCGTCGAAGGAGCCGTGTTGCAGGTCATGTCCGCGTAGGCAATGGCGCTGCCAGCCGGCGTTCCCGTGCTGTTCAGACTGATTGAAAAATATCGAGCTCCGCCCAACCCAGATCCAAAAACCGCAACCGGGGTGGGAGCAACGGGAATGGACAGCTTGAAGGTCTCCGGGCTACCCGTCAATACGTCGATCACGTTGCCGGTCAGGTCGGCTACCCATAGCCCCGCCGAGGGCGAGAAAAGCCCAACCGTCTGCGCCGTCGTGGGTAGCGTGGAAAACGTGACGTTCTTCTCCTGGAGCTGAGTCGATACGGGAAAATTCGTCAGCGTGCCATCGCTGTTCACCGTGTAGCCGGTCACGCCGTTGGCATCCAGGCTGAAGTCCAAAGGCCCCGGCCCAATGGGCGTCGTGGCCGCCACCGAATCTCCCGAGTAGTCGATCACCGTAGCGATGCCCGGAGAGATCGTTGACGGAGACGAAACCACCACCGCCAGCGAGCTGGGCTGCGCCGCCGGTCCGCTGGGACTAACCGGGGTCACGATCGGGCGGAACGTGCCTCCGCATCCGGCTATCAGGGCGGCAGCTAGTCCCGCCGCGCCAACCTGCACAAACCGCACACGCTTCCCGCGTGCATGTATGGGAAAAAGACTCATTCAGTTCGTTCCTGCTTACCCTGTGATTGTAAATCAGCGAACCCGGCCATCGCGCGTCTCGGTCTGGCCGCAAACCCGCCACCGCCTGCCTGCGGGCACGCTCATCCGTGCAGGTTAGACGCGGCGGCGGGCCGCTTGGGAATCCAGCGCGCGCAACGCCCAACCCCGCCCGCTAGGATGAAGGCGTGGCGTCTCCAAACCTCAAGTGGCAATCGCAAGCGGTTCTTCTCGCGGTGCTGCCGGCTGCGGCCGTAGATCTCGTGCTGCAAAGCTTCCGCTGGGCAGCCAACGCGCCGGTCATCGCCATCACCGCCCTCGGCCTCAGCGCCCTGCTCGGACTCGTCGCCTGGAAGCTCCATTCGGCGACTCCCGCCGGAGCCGCCACGGGCTTCCTCCTCACGGCAAGCCTAATGCTCGCCACCTCCAGAACCGATAGCCTGCCCTGGCAGACAGCTCTGGTTCCGGTCTTTGCGGTACTCGTCCTCGCATCGCTCACTACACACCTGGGCCGCGCGCGCAAAGAGCGGTTGGGCACAGCCGAGCCGCGCACCGGCCGCGTCGCCGCGCAGGTGGCTGCCAACATTGGCGCGGCAACGCTTCTTTCCACGCAGGCTGTGCAACTCTGGATGGCCGATTCGGGCCGGTTCTCAGCATCCGGCTGGACCGTCGGCCTGCTCTACGCGCCCATGCTCGCCGCCCTCAGCGAGGCCGCGGCGGACACCGTCTCCTCGGAGCTCGGCCAGCTTCTCGACAGCCGCCCGCGCATGATCACCACCCTTCGCCTCGCGCCGCCCGGCGCCGACGGCGCAATCAGCCCCGGCGGCACCGCGGCCGGAGTGCTCGCAGCCGGCATCGTGGCGTCCGCGGGCACTCTCGCGCTGCGCGGCGGCTTGCTCCTGTTCATTTTCAGTTGGATCGGCGGCGTCTTCGGGCTTCTGTTTGACAGCCTGCTGGGCGCAACACTCGAACGCCGCGGCTGGCTCAACAACGACGCCGTCAATTTCCTCTCGACACTGAGTTCCGCGGCCTGCGCCTTGCTCCTGCTCGCACTCGCGCCGCGTATCGGCCTGCTCGAGGTCTCTGACCGCTTGTAGCTGTACCAGAATTTGGGTGCCCCAGGTTCAATTTGGGTGCCCCAGGTTCGGCGCGTTTTTGTTTTTGCGCCTAACCTGGGATACCACGAACCTCAAACGGAACAAATTCACGCGGTCAGAGACCTCGCCGTTATTCAAGATGCAGCCGCCACGCCGTGTAGCTTAATAACTCGTGGCTCACGGGGTCTGCATTCTTGCTGGCGCCCTCCGCGGGCACCCGCGCGCGGGGCGAGGTCAGAACCTCCAGCCCTTGCGCCGCGCACAGCGCGTGAATGCGGAACATGTGCGTATCGTCGCTCACCACCACCATGCGCCGAAAACCATTGGTCCGCGCAATCACCGCCAGCCTGCGCGCCGCTTCCACCGTGCTGCGGCTCTCGGTCTCGGCAATAATCGCCGACTCCGGCACGCCCACGCTCATCAGGTATGCGCGGCCCACGCCGCCCTCGGAGTATTGGTCGCCGCCATCGCCGCCCAGCGTCACAATCAGCGGAGCAATGCTGCGATGAAAGAGCGCCGCGGCATGATCAAGCCGCGCCCGGTATACCGGCGATGGACGCCCATCGTACTCGGCCGCGCCAAACACAGCAATCGCGTCTGCGCGGGCCGCCTGATCCTGGCCCGCATACCACTCAATCTGCCCGTAGACCCAGCGGCACCAGCCCAGTCCGCCCGCAATCGGCAGAAGCACCGCGACCAGCACAAGCTCAAGGACGCGCGCTCTCCGTTTCGAAGTGGTCCCTGCGGTCATCTCCCAATCTTAAAGCGGTTTCACAGTACATGTATCCATTTCTTGCGGTTTGGGAAGGTTGCTTTTTCTTGATGAAAAAGCCACTTAGCCGCAGAGGCTTCGGGGCACAGCAACTGTGAAACCGCACTAGCGCTGTAGCGCCATCACAATCTCATGCGTCGGGATCGCGCCTTCGCGCAGAATCTCCCATCGTCCCGCGCCCAGCGAAAGATCCACAATGGTGGTGTGCAGCGCACGGTTAGTTGGCCCGCCGTCCACGATCAGCGGAATGCGGTCGCCGATCTGATCCCGGACACACGCGGCATGCGTGCACTCCGACGCGCCCTGCAAGTTCGCCGACGTCGCCGTAATGGGAAAACCGAACTGCTCCACCACGGCCCGCGGAATCGCCGCATCCGGAATGCGCAGCGCCACGTTGCCGGTGTTTGCCGTCGAACGCAGCGGCAGCTTTGTCCCGGCGCGCACAATAATCGTCAGCGGCCCCGGCCAAAAGCGGTCGGCCAGTTTGTCGAGCATGGCATCGGTGTCCCGCGCCAGCGTGTAGGCCTGCGCCAGCGAAGAGATCAGCAGCGAGAGAGGCTTGTGCTTCTGCCGCATCTTGATCCGGTAAATGCTCTCGACGGCGTGCAGGTTCACCGGATCGACCGCGAGGCCATAGAACGTATCCGTGGGCAGCGCCGCGACGTACCCCTTGCGCAGGCAGGACACAATGTACTCGACCCTGTCCGCCTGAGGTTCATCGGGATGGACGCGCAAAATTTCCGCGGACAAGAGTGTCTACCTCGGTTCCCGAATTGCAGAAGCCACAATGCCGGAAGCTAACATAGCACCAGCCGCGGTGCAAGCTTGGCTTTCCGCCACACCGTTCACGGAGCACCAAAACGGCATAGAATCGGCTATAGCGATCCATTCGCCCTTCGCATGAAACCTGTTTGCATTGTACAGAGTAAACACAACGCCCGCTTGAAGCAGTTGCGCCGCGCGCTGGCGCTGCCCGGCCGCGATCCCCGGCTCGCGGGCATCGAAGGGCCGAATCTGGTCAACGAGGCTGTACGCTCAGGCCTGCGCATCGAGTGCGTTTTCATTGCCCAGGGAGAGGAATCCCGGCTCGACGGCCTCGCGCTCTCCGCCGAGACCGATGTTCTTGCCCTGCCTCCCGCTCTGCTCAGCGCCGCTCTCGCCACCGAGACGCCGCAGCTCATCGCCGCCCTGGTTGAACCACCGCAGTGGACCTGGGACGATCTCCTCTCGCATCCAGCAGCTCTGATCGTCATCCTCGCCGGACTTCAGGACCCCGGCAATCTGGGCGCCATTCTGCGCTCGGCAGAAGCTTTCGGCGCGTGCGGCGTCATCGCCCTTCCCGGCACTGTCAGCGCATGGAATCCGAAAGCTGTCCGCGCCTCGGCGGGCAGCGCCTTCCGCGTTCCGCTCATCGCAGCCTCAACAGAAGATGCCTTCAACCATCTGCGCCGCGCCGGTGTCCGCCTGCTCGCAACCGCCGTGCGGGCCGCTCAACTCGCACCCGAAGCCAATCTCGCCGAAGCTGTTGCGCTGATCATCGGCAACGAGGGCAACGGCATTCCAGCGGCGCTCGCCGCGCAGGCCGACGGCGCGAT
Source organism: Occallatibacter sp. (assembly GCA_035642355.1). GTDB lineage: Bacteria > Acidobacteriota > Terriglobia > Terriglobales > Acidobacteriaceae > Telmatobacter. The sequence continues at coordinate 6,848 of DASQSP010000038.1, read as the reverse complement.
CACAATCCCCTGTCCCGGACCCGTCGAAAGCCTCAACGCAGCCGTCGCCGCGGGCATTCTGCTCTACGAGGCCTCGCGCCAGCGCTCAGTTGCGAAAACGCCCGCATATAGGCCCGCGAGACTCGCTCGATGAGCCTCTTCGACAATCAGCCCGAAGGCCGCGCAGCCACCCACATCGCCGCGCCGCTGGCCGAGCGCATGCGCCCCCGCTCGCTCGACGAGTACAGCGGCCAGGAGCATCTGCTCGGCCCAGGCAAGTCTCTGCGCGTGCAGATCGAGCGCGACGACCATGGCTCGATGATTTTGTGGGGCCCTCCCGGCGTGGGCAAAACCACGCTCGCAAAAATCATCGCCGAAACCACCCGCGCCAGTTTCGTCGAGTTCTCCGCCGTCATGAGCGGCATCAAGGAGATCAAGCAGGTGATGGCCACAGCCGCGCAGGCCGCCGAGCTGCACTCGCGCACCATCCTCTTCGTCGACGAAATCCACCGCTTCAACAAAGCCCAGCAGGACGCCTTCCTGCCTTACGTCGAACGCGGCACCATCCGCCTCATCGGCGCCACAACAGAGAATCCCTCCTTTGAAATCATCTCCGCCCTGCTCTCGCGCTGCCGTGTCTACGTTCTCCAGCCGCTCAGCGAGGAGCGCATTGCAGCTCTCTTGCGCCGCGCCCTCGAAGACCGCGAGCGCGGCCTCGGCACGCGGGAGCTAACGGCGGACGACGACGCTCTCACCCTCATCGCCGGCTACTCAAGCGGCGACTGCCGCAGCGCCTACAACGCGCTCGAGGTAGCCGCGCAGCTCGCCGTCGAAACCGGCAAGCACATCAACATTGCCGTTGCGACAGAGGCCGTGCAGCAGCGTGTGCTGATGTACGACAAGTCCGGCGAAGAGCACTACAACCTGATCTCGGCGCTGCACAAGAGCGTGCGCAACAGCGATCCCGACGCGGCGCTCTACTGGCTGGCGCGCATGTTCGCCGCCGGAGAAGACCCGCTGTATCTCGCCCGCCGCGTCGTACGCATGTCCGTTGAAGACATCGGTCTCGCCGCGCCGGAAGCGCTCAATCTCTGCCTCTCGGCGAAGGAAGCCCTTGATTTCCTCGGCTCGCCCGAAGGCGATCTCGCTCTCGCCGAAGCAGTCGTCTATCTCTGCCTCGCGCCCAAGTCCAACTCTGTTTACACAGCCTACGCAGCGGTGCAGCAGGAGATCGAACACACCCGCCAGGATCCCGTTCCGCTGCACCTGCGCAACGCGCCCACAAAGCTGATGAAGGATCTCGACTACGGCAAGGGCTATCGCTACGCCCACGATGAGAAAGACCGCGTGGCCGACATGGATTGCCTGCCCGATTCCCTGCGTGGCCACACCTACTACCACCCCACGCAGGAAGGCCGCGAAAAACTGCTCGCCCAGCGCCTGGAGGAGATTCGCCGCATCAAAGCCGGTAAGCCGCAAAGCTAACCGCTCCGCTCAGCAGCACATCACCGCTTAGCAGCGGCAATCGCATCCGTAACAATTCCCGGCGTCAGCACTTCAGGCAGCACCGTCGGCTGCGCCGCGCCCTGCGCATAAAACACATAGGTCGGCACGCCGCTGCGGCCAAGCTGAGTCAATGTCTGCGTGATGGCATCGTCATGCTGGGTCCAGTCCGCGCGCAGCAGCGCCACATGCGCATCGGCAAAGGCCTTCTTCACTTCGGGCTGACTGAGCGCCACGCGCTCATTCACCTGGCAGCTCAGACACCAGCTCGCCGTGAAGTCGACAAACACCGGCCGCCCCTGCGCGCGATACCGGCTCACCGCATCGGCAGACCAGTTCTCCCACCCGCCTTGAGAGGCGGAAGCACCCGCCTGCTGAGGAGCCGCAGCCAGCTTCCCCGGTGCAGCCACGCTGATCGCAATCACGCCCGCAACCAGCAGAACCGCAATTGCGGTCGCCCATCTCTTCGCCGGCCACCGTCCCAGAAACCATCCAGCAATCGCCAGCAGCAGCAATGCCGCCAGCAGCGCCGCTAGAACCGACGCGCCATAAGCCTGCGCCAGCACCCACGCCAGCCAGATCACCGTGGCGAAGATAGGCACCGCGGTCGCCTGCTTCAGAATGTCCATCCACGCGCCGGGCTTGGGCAGCACGCGCGTCCACGCGGGCTGCAATGTGAGTGCCACATACGGCGCTGCCAAACCCAGGGCCAGCATGGTAAAGATGGCGAAGGTCACCGCGGCAGACTGCGCCAGCGCATAGCCGACCGCCGCGCCCATCAGCGGCGCTGTGCAGGGCGTAGCCACAACCACCGCCAGCACGCCGGTAAAGAAGCTCCCCGCAAAGCCCTGCTTTGCCGCCAGCGAACCACCCGCACTGGTAAACGAGAGCCCAATCTCAAACTGCCCCGCCAGCGACAAACCGAGAAAAAACAGCAGCGCGGCCATCAGGGAGAGAAATACCGGCGACTGAAACTGAAAACCCCAGCCAAGAACCGATCCTGCAGCGCGGAGTCCGAGCAAAGCACCTACAAGAATCCAGAACGACACCAGTATGCCTGCCGTGTAGACAAGCCCGTGTATCCGCACGGTATGCCGTTCTTCAGTGCTCGACCGCACCAGCGCCAGACCCTTGATGAACAGAACCGGAAACACACACGGCATCAGGTTCAGCACCAGCCCGCCCAGGAACGCCAGCACCGCAGCCCGCAACAGGCCCAGCGGCGGCGTCTTCGCGGCCCCAGCCGGCACGGCCGCTTGCTGTTGCGGCAAGGCAGCCGCGGCCGGCGCCGCAGGCTCCAGCGCCAGTCCTGTGCCCGGCCTGGGCTCACCGGCAAGAGCCGCAAACTCATACGACCGCCCGCCGGAAAGCTCAATCACTCCGCGCAACTGAGTTGGCGCGGCCGTCAGACTCGCATCTTTCTTGAGCTCAAGAACCAGTCCCTTCGCAGTCGGCGTTATCTTCTCCGGGGCTGGATTGCTCAGTTGGTTCGCGTCGGCCGGAAAGAACGTCGCCGCGCTTTCGCGCTTGCCCGTCTCCACCGTCAATCGCAAGCTATCCGGCGTCACCGTGAAGCCGGCCTTCACCGTCTTCGGAAGAGGCGACGGAAGCGCAGCCGTGAAGCGCTGAAACAACGCCGTCGCCGCACTGTTGGCCGCCGGGGTGCCACTCACCACCGGCACGTCCAGTTCGAGGTTCGCCTTCTCCGGAATGCACTGCTCGCGGCAGACCAGCCACGTCACCTTGGCCGGTAAGCGCACCATCACACCGGAAGCGGCGCTCGCGTCCACCTGCAGCGCAAAGGGAAACAACACCTCGCCCTCATAACCGAAATCCATCAGCGGGCCCAGCGGCAGCCGCTTTGGCGCAGGAAACTCCAGCGCTCCGGCAGTCACACCGTTCGGCAGCGCCCAGTGAATCTGCGGCGGCTCGCCCGCATCGCCGGGATTCATCCAGTACACATGCCAGCCCGGCTCGAGCTTGAAATAAAGCCCTGCCCGCAGCGTCCCCGGCGCAGCCACGCCGGTCGTCGCGGCCATCAATTGCACATGCGTGTGCGTCAGGTCCGCGGAATCCGTTGCCGCGCGCCCGGGCACTACCGCTGCCAGCATCGCAGCCGCCCCAAATACCCACCGAAGAATACGCTTTACTGACAAATCGTCACCCTCCAGTAGGACGCGCCCACTCATGCTCTGGTTACATAAAAGCGGAAACAGCCTGCCTTCGTAACACCATTCATTCCGACGCGATTCGCGCATGTTCGCGAAAGATGCAATCGTCCTGAACACATTTCACGCCTGTGGCACGCGCCCGCGCCACCGCTTCCTCATGCGCCACGCCATCCTGCAGCCAAAGATACGAAATCCCCAATCGAATCACATCGTCGACGATGGGCGGAACATGCTCCGGCGCGCGGAACACATCCACCAGATCGATCCCCGCGCCCGTCTCGGCCTTTGCCGCGTCCTGCGCCGCATCAATCGTTGGATAGCAAACCATGCCCTGGATCTCCGAGAGCGCCGGATTCACCGGCAGCACGCGATATCCGTTGTTAGCCAGATACTTGCCGATATGATGACTGGCCCGCTGCGATTTGTCGCTCATGCCCACCACCGCAATGGTGCGCGCCTTGCTCAGCATCTCTTCAATTACCGCCGGATCGTTTCCCATATTGCCCTCTATACATCCAGATCGTCATTGCCGGATTCGGCTATAGCCGTTCCCCGGCGCTTCGCTAACAAATAGCCTCGCAGAAACGGCTCGAGATACCCATCCAGCACCTTATCCACGTCGCCCACTTCGACCTTGGTGCGGTGATCCTTGGCCATGCGGTAGGGCTGCAATACATAGGAGCGAATCTGCGACCCGAAATTAATCTCCAGCTTCGAGTCCTCGAGCTTTTTGCTCTCCGCGCGCTTCTTCGCAAGCTCAAACTCATACAGCCGCGAGCGCAGCATCTTCATCGCCTTCTCGCGGTTCTTGTGCTGCGAGCGCTCGTTCTGGCACTGCACCACGATGTTGGTCGGCAGGTGCGTAATGCGCACCGCCGAATCAGTCGTGTTCACATGCTGGCCGCCCTTGCCGCCCGAGCGGTACGTATCGATGCGCAAATCCTCGACCCTCACATCCACATGAATGGTGTCGTCGATCTCCGGCGACACATAAACCGACGCGAACGACGTGTGCCGCCGCTTGGCCGAGTCAAACGGCGAGATGCGCACCAGCCGATGCACGCCGCTCTCGCCCGCCAGCAGGCCAAACACAGAGTCGCCCATGATGGTAAACGTGGCCGACTTGATGCCGGCCTCTTCGCCATCCTGATAGTCGTTCATCTCGGTCTTAAAGCCCTGCTGCTCGGCCCAGCGCAGATACATGCGCAGCAGCATCTCCGCCCAGTCCTGGCTCTCCGTCCCGCCCGCGCCCGGATGCACCGTCACAATGGCGTTCAGCCCATCGGCCTCGCCGGAAAGCATGGTCCGCGCTTCCAGCTCCTCGGCAAACGTCGCCAACGCCTTGATGTCGCGATCAAGATCGGCCAGTACATCTTCGCCTTCGCGCGCCAGCTCGAAGTATGCCTCGATGTCGCCGCTGCGGCGCACCAGTTGTTCATCGTCGGCCACCAGAGCCTCCAACCGCTTGCGGTCGCGCATCAGCGGCTGGTTAGCCCCGGAGTTCGACCACATAGCCGGATCGGCCAGTTTCGCTTCTATCTCTGAGAGTTCCCGTCGGATGCGAGCGGGGTCAAAGATACTCCCGCAGGTCGCGGACTTGATCACGCACGGGAGCATAGGCGAATTCGAGATCGTTCAACGACATCGTGTGCCCTTCAGGACCTGACTTTGAGATGAATTCAGTCTTCTCTACTGGCCTTAGAATATCATCGCGCCGGTTGCGGCGGGCTTGGCCGTTTACTACATCGAACGCTTTGTGTTGAGAACTCCTCTTTACGCCACCTTGATCTCATCGAGCAGATCGGGATGGCGATCCAGCACTTTGAGCAGCTTGATCAGCGCCAGCGGCGGCTTGGTCTTGCCGTTCTCGTAGCGCGAGAAGGCATTCACGCCACCGCCGAATATCTCGCCGGCCTCGCGCTGGTCAAGCGACAGCTTCCTGCGCACCTTGACGATAAAGGCCGGATCGACGATGGCTGCATTCACCTGCCTTGCAAAGGCCTGCATCTCGTGCATTACCCGCTCCGATTCGGCTCCACCCAGAATGGATTCGGCGCAGGCCGGGCAAAACTCGCCTGTCACCCCGGGAATCGTGGTGCTCTCGCCTTTGTAGGTATAGGGCAAGTCGCGGGTATCCGCGATCAACTCAGCCGCCCCGCAAACCGGACATCTCATCTTCAAAGCTCCTTGTTCAAAGCTCCTTGAACGACACGATCAACACGTCCTCAATGACCGTCAGCTTCAAATACACATCCCCGGCCGGGGTCTTCGGCCGGTACACGTCCTGCCAGATTGTGTGATCGGCATACGTGGTCATGCTCTTGTAAAAGTCCGGCGGTTTGAGCGCCAACACCACGGTCAGCATCTCGGAGTAGCTGAAACCCAACGCAACGGCTCCTGCTCGCGCGGTTTGAGTGGTCCGAACCCTGCCTGCTTCGACCAACTCTTTTACCCGGACAAGCTTGCAGTGCGGAGAACGCTTCTCCATGATGCCAGATTAACCTAGTTGGTTAATTATTGCAAGCGCCCGAATGCGACCGAAGCAACGCTCGGCCTGCCCAACCGCTTACTGCCACAGCGATAACGGCACACAGCCACGCAAACACGTCGCCATGCTCGGTGTAGAAGGTCACGTCGTCGCGAAAACCGAACTCCGCAGGCAGCGCATCCACCCGGTGCCGGGGAATGCTTTGCAGCACTCGTCCATAAGGGTCGATCGCCGCGGTCACGCCGGTGTTCGTATCCCGGAGCAGCCAGCGCCGGTTCTCGATGGCCCGCATGCGCGCCATGTTCAGGTGCTGCCACGGCGCGCTGGTGTCGCCATACCAGCCGTCGTCGCTGATGTTCACCAGAACCTCGGCTCCGTTCCGCGCAAACTCCCGCACCTCATCCGCAAACACCGACTCATAACAAATGAAGACACCGTAGCGGTGCCCGTTCACATGAAAGACCCGGCGCTCGTCGCCGCGCGAAAACTCGCCCACCCGCCCGGTAAGTTTGTGCGCAAAGAACAGCAGATTCCTGAACGGCACGTACTCGCCAAACGGCACCAAGTGAATCTTGTCGTAGCGCCCCGCGCGCGTTCCGTCCGCCTGCACAATCAGCGCGGAGTTGTAAGTCTTCCAGCCCTGCCCATCGGGCAGAGCATCCATGCCCAGCGCGCCAATCACCAGCGGCGCATGAACCGTCTGCGCT
>DASQSP010000037.1:0-9274 GCA_035642355.1 Occallatibacter sp. | reverse complement strand
TCTCGGTGGTGCCGCTGGCTTCTTCGATTGTTCCGTCTGCGCAAGGGCCCATCAACCTTGGCGCGCCGTACTTTCTGCATGTGGGAGCTCGCTATGCCTACAAGAACTTTGATGGCCTTCTGCGCGCATATTCGAGGACGCAACTATCTCGCACGCATAAGCTCGTCTGCTTCTCATCGCATCGCCTCAGCACCGCGGAGATGGAGTTGATCCATCAACTCGGTATTCCGCGAGAGAGCGTGGTAACGGTAGGCGGAGACGACGATTTGCTGGCGCGGTATTACGAGGGCGCCGAGGCGCTGGTGTTTCCGTCAATGTACGAGGGCTTTGGGATTCCCATCGTGGAAGCGATGACCTGCGGCTGTCCTATCATCGCGGGCAACACCAGCAGCATGCCGGAAGTAGGCGGTGATGCAGCATTGTATTGCGATCCAGACGACCCAGGAACGATTGCTGCCGCTATGTTGCAAATTGTCGGGTCAGCGGAGACACGCAACCATCTGATTGCGCAGGGCCGAGAGCGATCCCACATTTTTTCATGGGAGAAATGCGCCGCCCAGACGTACGCTGTTTACCGGCAGCTTGCGTCGTGATGGTGCCGCAGACAACGCCGCCGGAAGAGCAATCATCACTGTATGAATATCCTCGACATCATCTGCACTACGGACGCCGAGTCAGGAGGGCCCATTGAGGCCGTGCAGCGCATCTCGGAGGTGCTGATGCGCGACGGGCATCACGTCACGGTGGTGAGCCTCGAAACGCAGGAGGTGGCGAACCGCCGCCGCTACGGTGGCCCCGCCACGGCGGTGGGCGTCGGTCCGGGGCTCGGCGGGTACCGCTACAATCCGGCACTGGATCGCTGGCTGAGGCAGCACGCGCATGAGTTCGATGTGGCAATCGTCCATGGTGTGTGGAACTACACCTCGCTGGGCACATGGCGCGCATTGCGCAACAGCGGCACGCCCTACTTCCTTTTTACGCATGGCATGCTCGATCCCTGGTTCCGCGCGCGCTATCCGCTGAAGCATGTGGCCAAGCAGATCTACTGGTGGTTGTTCGAGGGTCGCATCCTGCGGGACGCGCGAGCCGTGCTTTTTACCTGCGAGGAAGAGAAGCTGCGCGCACGCCATGTATTTCGCGGTCACGGTTACCGGGAGCAAGTTGTGCTGTATGGAACCGCCGCGCCCGGCGGCGATCCCGGCGCGCAGTCGGAGGCCTTCCTGTCGGCGTTTCCGGCGCTGCGCGGCAGGCGCTATCTGCTCTTCATCAGCCGCATCCACGCCAAGAAGGGATGTGATCTTCTCATCAGCGCTTTTGCGCGGTCAGTCGATCAGCTTCCGCCCGACGTCGATCTGGTGATGGCCGGGCCGGACCAGGATGGTCTCGCAAACGGGTTGCATGCGCAGGCGCAGCGCCTCGGCGTAAGCCATCGCATCCACTGGACCGGAATGGTGAGCGGCGACGTGAAGTGGGGTGCGCTGCGGTCGGCCGAGGCCATGATCCTGCCCTCGCACCAGGAGAATTTCGGGTTCGTGGTTGCGGAGGCCATGGCCTGCTCCACGCCTGTGCTCATCAGCGACAAGGTCAACATCTGGCGTGAGGTGCTGGCCTCGAAGGCCGGATTCGTTGAACCGGATACCGTGGAGGGTACCTTCAACCTGATGCTGCGGTATTTTGCGCTCTCGCGCGAGGAGCGCGCCGCGATGGCGAGCAGCGCCCTCGCCGGCTTCCTCAATCACTTCGACATCGAAGCCTCGGCGCGAGACCTGGCGGAGGCCGTTGTCCGTCGCCGCGGCTCCGTGGTCGATGCGCCACAGCCCGTTGCGGGATAATTCTCCAACCCCGCTTTGTTCCCAGCTATTCTTCGCCCATGCGCCCCACCGTTATCGTTCTCTCCTTCAACTCGGAAGACACGCTGGCCGCCACGCTGAAGCGCGCGCGGCTGGTATCGGACGAGATTTTTGTCGTCGACTCGTTCAGTACCGACAACACGGTGGGACTGGCGCGGGAGTGGGGCGCAATTGTGGTGCGGCACGCCTTTGAGAACTATGGCGCGCAGCGCAACTGGGCCATCGACAACCTTCCCGCGACGCAGTCCTGGCAGCTTCACCTCGATGCGGATGAGGCGATGGACGATCAACTGGTCGCGGCCATTCGGCTTTTGCCGGACGAGCCCGCGCACAGCGGCTATTTTCTGCCGCGCTATGTACGCTTTCTGGGGCGCATTCTGCGTCACGGCGGCATGAGCCCCACCTGGCACATGCGCCTGTTCCGCGCCGGCGTGGGCCGCTGCGAGGCGCGCAAATACGACCAGCACTTTTACCTGAGCAGCGGCGGCAGCGGGCAGCTCGCGGGCGCCATGATCGATGACATCCGCATGCCGCTGAGCGAATGGACGGCGCGGCACAATCGCTGGGCAGACGGCGAAGTGGCCGAGCTGGATGGCGGCGAGAACGCGGGCCGCATCGTGCCGGATGCGCGGGGCAACCCCGTCGAGCGCAAGCGCTTTCTGCGCCAGCGCTACAACCGGCTACCGCTGTTTGTGCGCCCCTTCGCGCTTTTTGCCTACCGCTATTTTTTCCGGCTGGGTTTCCTCGACGGCATCGAGGGCCTCATCTTCTGGGTGCTGCAAACCTTCTGGTTTCGCTTCCTGGTGGATGCCAAGCTATGGGAAAAACGCCGCCTCGCTCAACTCGCAAAAGATTAGTCCAGATCCTCACGCACCCGGGCCACCCGGCCCGCCGGCAGCGCGCTTTCTTTCCTTGACCTTGATCGCGGGCGAGCCCGCATAGACGCTCCAGGCATCCAGGTCGCGCGCCGCCACCGATCCCATTCCCAGCACCGCCCCCTCGCCCACATTCACTCCCGGCCCCACGCAGGCTCGTGCGCAGATCCATGCGTATGCGCCGATGTGCATGGCATAGGCCAGCAGCGGAAACGCGGGGTCGTCGAAGTCGTGCGTCGCGCCACACAGATATGCCCCCTGCGAGACGATGGCGTGCGAACCGAAGCGCATTGGGGCTGGATTGTAGATCTCCGCCTCATCGCCGGCGGTCACCTGATCGGCGCAGCGGAGATTCCACGGCGCCCAGATTTTGGATGCGGGATAGAAATGGCAGTTGGGGCCGATGGTGGCGCCAAAGGCCCGCAGCAGCAGCGCGCGCCAGGCGTGCAGCGGACGCGGGGAAGGGCGATAGAGCAGGAGCCAGCAAAGGTTCCACGCCGTCCGGCGCAGACGGTTGCCCAGCGAAAACGACGGACGAAGATAGGGATCGTTCGCCGCATGCGGAGCGCGCTGCTCCGCCGAAGAGTACGCGATCTGTTTGGCCACTCAGTATTTCTATACTCCGTCGGCGGCTGTGAAGCAACTGATTCGCGGGCCCCTTCGCGGGTCCGTCAGACCGCCTCTATGCTGCCGATCTTGCGGTTGATTTCAAAGATGAGCGTTCCCACGTCGGGGTGAAAGAGGCGGCGCTGGCGTTCGGGCAGTTCTTCAAGCAACTCTTCGAAGGGCTGCGCCCGGCAGGCGGGAAAGGCGGGGAAGCCGGCGGCATCCGCCAGGCGGCAGCTCAGGTTGATGAGCGCGGGCATGCTGGAGTGGCACTCGGCGGCGGGCGGCTCGTGATGGGTGGCCACGATGGACTCAAAGTCTTCGGGCAACTCCCAATCGGCGACGAGCTGGCGGCCGATCTCGCAATGGTCCTTGCCGAACAGCTCGCGCTCGCGCGCCAGAATACTGCGGGCGTCGCCGACATGCTGGCGCAGCAGCTCGGTGTACTCCCTGGTCCGCACCGCGGCCAGCGCGAGCCGGCCCACGTCGTGCATCACGCCGCAGGTGAAGGCTACATCGTGGTCCATGAAGCTGGTGCCCGCAAGCTGTTCGGCAATGGTGGCGCAGGCCAGGTTATGCCGCCACAGCCCCTGCAAGGAGGGATTCCCGATGGATTTGCCGATGTAGCCGCGCGCGGCAAGAGTGAGGCACAGCCCCTGCAGATGGCCCGCGCCCATGACCGCGATGGCCTGCAGCACATCGGCGATCGGCAGGCGCGGCGCGTAGGCCAGCGAGTTGACGATGCGCAGAATCTCCGCGGCCATGGCCGGATCCGACGAGATGAGCAGGCTCAATTGATGGAGCTGCATGTTCTCGCTGTTGGCCATCTGCAGCACGCGCAGCGCAACCTGGGGAAAGGGCGGCAGGCGCAGATGGGCCCACGGCTGGCTTGCAATCTGGCTGAGCTGGGAACCTGTGCTCACGGCGCTTGTCTCCCCGCGCCAACACGGGGCGCATGAGCAGTTCATCGGCTTGACATGCGGGAGCTTGAGGGGAGATCGGCGGAAGGAAAGGCGGACGGCAGGCCCTAAACACCCACGCCGGCCGGCTCAAGAGTCAGCAACTCTTCGGCGACAGCAAGGCGGGTTAGGGTAAGCACGGTAATGTCATCGTCCTGGCCGAAATTGACCGCTGCCTGGGTGGCCTGCGCCGCGCTGGGGTGGGTGGAGAAGAGCCGCTCCAGGCGGGCAAAGCTGTAGAGCTCGCCATTGCTGCTGCGGGCCTCGAGCAGGCCGTCGGTATAGAGCGCGATGCGGTCCCCGGTCTTCAGGCTGACCTTTGACTCCTCATAGATCACATCGGGCGAGATGCCGAGCGGCAATGCGCCGGGCAACTCCAGCTCGCGGTCGTTGAAGTAGGGCGAGGGATGGCCGGCGCTGGCCACGGTGCAAGCGGAGTTGGAACTGAGCCGCATGATGATGCAGGTGGCAAAGCCCCCTTGCAGCCGGCCGCAAATGCGGCGGTTGAGCAGCGTGAGCAGGTCGCCGGGGCTGGGGTGGTCTTCGGCCAGGGCCCGCAGTGCGCCCACGATGAGCGAAACGGCCATGGCCGCCATGAGTCCCTTGCCGCTTACATCTCCCAGAATCACCATGGTAGTGCCGTCGCCGACGGGGATGATCTGGAAGAAGTCGCCGCCCACTTCCTGCGCCGGCCGGTATGCGCTGGTCAGGGTAAAGCCGGGCACCACCGGCATGGAGGCAGGGACAAGCACCCGCTGCAGCTCGCGCGCGCTCTGATACTCCCGCTCCATCACGGTGGTGCGGCGGCGATGCTCGAGGAAGTAGCGGATGACGGAGTAGACGATGGAGATGAACAGCGAAATGCGCAGCAGGATGGGGATGGTAATGGGATTCGAGCCCATGGCGAAAAGCGGCCTGATCATGCGGCCGGCCAGGGTCCAATGGGTGAAGCGCACCCCCTGCGCGGTCACGTTCTGGATGAAGTAGGCCATGCCGTTGGCGAAGGCCATGGCCGCCACCACCCAGCGCGCCGAGTCCAGTTTTTTGCGGCTGAGGAACGCGTAGACGACAAGGATGAGCGGCAGCAGCTCGAAGAAGACGATGGCCGGGGTTACGGCGGCATCCACGATCTGCATTTGCGTGCTGCCGAGCGGCGTGGGATACAGAAAGATCACCAGGCCGTCGACGGCGCTGGCGACGATGCTGATGAGGGCTGCCTTGCGGGTCAGCACCAGCAGTTTGCGGTTCACCTGCAACTGCAGCAGCCACAGCAGCAGGAACCACAGCGAGACCTCGCGCACGGCAACGACCATCTTGGTGGCGCCGGCCAGCAGGGCCGAGGAGATGGGCAGGCGCATGCCGCCGATGAAGAGCTCGGTGACCAGGCAGGCGGAGAACATCGCCATCCAGAACAGCACGAACTCGTTGCGGTCGCGCAGCCAGGCCACCAGGCTGAACAAAGTAACCAGCGCATACAGCGCGGTGAGCGCGAAGGTGAACTGCTGCTGGCGCAGCCACAGGTAATCGCGGTCGCCGCCGATGGCGGCGATGGCGGTGGGGCTGCCGACCATCGGAGGCTCCTCGAATCCGCCGGCGCGGCCGTCGTCGGTTGAGAACAGCGGCGCCTTCCACACCCGCACGGCCAGCACGCCGCTGCGCGCCGGGCCCAGGTTGTAGATCTGCGGCGGCACGCCGGGATAAGCGGCCCAATGCGGCGGAAACGTGCCCAGCCCGCCCACTCTGTTGCCGTTCCAGTAAATTTCGTACACGTCGCCGATGGCCGGAATCAGCAGGGAAAAGTTGGCCGGCGCGCCCTGCGCGGGGGCGAGCTCGATATGGCGCCGATACCATGCGTAGCCCTCGTAGCTGTCGTAGCCCTGCTGGCCCCACGGCTTGTCGGCCATGAGCCGGTCCCAGAGCGAGTCGTCGATGGCCGGCGAGGCCCACGCCGCATTGTCACCCTGGCGGAACAGCCACGAGCCATCCAGGGGAACCGCTCCCTTGCCCAACTGGTTCACCTTCAGCACGGGGACAAACCAGGCGGAACTCGCAGGCCCGGAACTGGCAGACCCAGAGCTGGCAGGTACGGGCCGGCCGTGCGCGGCAAGCGCCGCCATTGCCAGAAACACAGCCGCGATGACCCTGGGGAAACCAGACCTGCTGGAAAGCATGCCGCAAGCATACCCTTTCCGGCTCCAACGTAGAAGCCCAAATTTGAGAAATCGGATTTGTTTCCGGCTGTCTTGCACTTCGGGGCCTGCGCCGGGCTGGAATGCGAGGGGAACCGGGGACCGAACCGGGGACCGGGCCGGTGCGAGCGGGCGCGATAGGATGGGTTTAGAGCCTGTTATTGACTTTGGGGCTGCCTACCCCAAAGTCAATAACAGGCTCTAGGAGCGAGGAATGCCGACGGTTCTGGATGGCGTGGCGATTGCCGCGGCGATCAAGCAGGAAGTAGCCGAAGAGGCGCGCGCGCTGGCCGCGCAAGGGGTGCGGCCGGGACTGGCCGCGGTGCTGGTGGGACATGTGCCGGCCTCCGAGATTTATGTGCGCAGCAAGGTGCAGACCTGCGCGGAGCTGGGCCTTTACAGCGACCTGATTACGCCGCCCGACACGGTGACCACCGAGGAGATGCTCGATGTGGTGCATGCGCTGAACGATCGCGACGATATCGACGGCATTCTGGTGCAGCTTCCGCTGCCCAGTCAGGTGGATGCGAAGGTGCTGCTCGATGCGGTTTCTCCAGATAAAGACGTGGACGGATTTCATCCCGTGAATGCGGGCCGCTTGCAGGCGGGGCGTCCGGCGCTTGCGCCCTGCACGCCGTCGGGCGTGATCGAAATTTTGAAGCGCAGCAATCTGCCCATCGGCGGGCAACATGCGGTGGTGGTGGGGCGCAGCGATATTGTGGGCAAACCCGCGGCCATGCTGCTGCTGAACGAGAATGCGACGGTGACGATTTGCCACTCGAAGACCCGCGACCTGGGCGCGATTACGCGCGAGGCGGACATTCTGGTGGCGGCGATCGGACGGCCTGGGTTCATCACGGCGGAGATGGTGAAGCCCGGTGCGACGGTGATCGATGTGGGCATCAACCGGCTGACGACGCGCGAGGAAGTTGACCGCTTTTTTGCCGGCGACATGAAGCGCGAAGCGGTTTTTCTGCGGCGCGGCTCGACGATTGTGGGCGACGTGCATCCGGCGGCGTTTGAGATTGCGGGCGCGTATACGCCGGTGCCCGGAGGCGTGGGCCCGTTGACGATTGCCATGCTGATGGCGAACACGGTGCGCGCGGCCCGAATGAGACGAAGTTTGCCGCGCAGGGGCCTGTAGCCCATGTTGCGCGTGGGACTGACCGGCGGTCTGGGCAGCGGCAAGAGCACCGTGGCCGCGATGCTGCGCGAGCTGGGCGCGGCTGTGATCGAGTCCGACGAGCAGGGGCGCGCGTTGATGGAGCCGGGGCAGGCGTGCTTCGACGAGATTGTGCGCGTGTTTGGGGCCGGGGTGGTTGCGGGCGATGGACGGCTGAATCGCGCGCGGCTGGCGGAGATGGCGTTCAAGGAAGGCCGGGTGCGGGAGCTGAATGCAATTGTGCATCCGGCGGTGATTGAGGCGCAGCGGCAGTGGACGAGCGAAGTGTTTGCGCGCGATCCGGCGGCGGTTGCGGTGATTGTTTCGGCGCTGATCTTTGAAGTGGAGCGCGATGCGCGAGACCGCGGCGAGCGGGACAATTTGCTGTCTCATGGGGTCCTTTCAGATTGGCGCAGGCGGATGGACCGCGTGGTGGTGGTGATTGCTCCGGACGATGTGAGGATTGCGCGCTACGTTGCGCGGTTGGGGCCGGGCGCGGACCGCGAAGCTGCCGAGGCCGATGCGCGGGCGCGGCTGGCGGTGCAGATTCCCGACGCGGAGAAGGCGGCGCGGGCCGATTATGTTCTGGAAAATGCGGGCGACCGTGAGACGCTGCGGCACGAGACGGCGGCGCTTTGGGAGCGGCTCAAAGCGGAAAGCAACAAACTTGCCGAAGGCGGTTTTCTATAGATCCGGCACATAAGTAGTGTTGTGCTCTCCCACCCTAGCCGCAAGGAACGCGGCAAGGATGGGGCACCCAAGGCCCAGTACTTGTTTGCCGGATCTATAAAATAGAGAAGTGCGGCCTGCAGCCGTGTTCCCCGTGGAACCAGCCGGCCGTGAACCAGGCAGCAGCGGAGCCGTATCAACAGAGGAAGATTGGACAGGATTGCACGCATGAGACTGCGCACATTTGCATTGATCGCCGTGTTTGTTGGCGGATTCTGGTTTCTCACATCGGAGCTGCCGCGGCATCGCGACAACTTCTCGATTTTCCATCGGGGCAATGACGGCGGGTCGCCGCTGCACCTCGAGGAGGCCGACGCCGCGCCTGCCTACAACTCCGAGGAACTGAATAACATCGCGGTGTACAAGCGCGTGCTGCCCTCGGTGGTCAACATTACGTCGCGGCAGGTGGTGTTCAACTTTTTCTACGGCGCTGTGCCGCAGGAAGGGCAGGGCTCGGGCTTTATTCTCGACACGGCCGGGCATGTGCTGACCAACTATCACGTGATTGAGGGCGCGAATCGCGGCATTCAGGTGATGCTGAGCAACAAGAAGACCTACGCGGCGCATGTGGTGGGCTCGGACCACGCGCATGACATTGCGCTGCTGAAGATCGACGCGCCGGGTCTCACGCCGGTGACGCTGGCCAACTCGACCGATCTGGCGGTGGGTCAGCAGGTGTTCGCCATCGGCAATCCCTTCGGGCTGAACGGCACCATGACGCGCGGCATCATCAGTTCGATTCGTTCCATCAAGTCGGCAGACGGCTCGCCGATTGAGGATGCGATCCAGACGGATGCGGCGATCAATCCGGGCAACTCCGGCGGGCCGCTGTTGAATTCGCACGGCGAGGTGATCGGGATCAATACGATCATTGCCTCGAATGGCGCGGAACAAAGCGCGGGCA
>DASQSP010000036.1:0-7515 GCA_035642355.1 Occallatibacter sp. | reverse complement strand
TTTTCTGCGCGAGCAGGCGATGGATGCCGGCCACGCCCACATCGGCGATGAGCTCGACAGTGTTGCCCATCAGCTCGGCTGTATGGAAGGCCTCTTCGGCCACGGGCAGATCGCTGGTGCCGGCGCAGACTACGGCGATGGTTCCCTTGCCGGGCGGAACAGGCGCCTGTGCCAGCGTGATGACGCGGGCTGCTGCGTGAAAGACGGCACGCGGTTCGACGGCAACAATGGCCTCGAAGACCTGTTGCGTGGCGCGCGTGGCCAGCACGTTGCCTCCAGCGGCAGCCATGCGGGCGAAGATGGCTGACACCTGTTGCGGAGTTTTGCCGGCGGCGAAGATGACCTCGGGCATCCCGGTGCGCAGGGCGCGATGATGATCGACTTTCGCAAAGCCGAGATCTTCGAACGGGAGATCGCGCAGGCGCACGAGGGCGTCACGCACGCCGGTGCGGCCCTGACTTACTTCGTAGAGAAGCGCTTCAATCTGCTCGCGGTTCATGAGTGCGCTTCTTTTTTTGAGTGGCCGGAGATGTAGGCGCGCATGGCGGCCTGCATCACCTGCTTGAGCGGAACATCATATTTGCGCGCGAGGGCGCGGCAGTCTTCGTACTCGGGCACGGCGTTCGCGACTTCACCGGAGGCCCAGCGCGCGATTTTAATCTGCACAGGACCCCAGGGCGTCTGCACTTCAGCCAACTCGCGGGCTAGTGACGTTCTGTTTTCAAGCCGCCAGCGCAGGCCAATGGTGGTGGTCTCGCGGAAGATGAGGTCGCGCAGCGCGGGCACGCGCTCGGGCGCGCAGAGCACGGTGAGTTGCACGCCGGCGCGGCCTTTCTTCATCTGCACTGCGGCGCGGTAGACGTCCAAGGCACCGGCTTCGAGCAGCAGTTCGCTGACGTAGGCGAGGAGCTGCGGATTTGAATCGTCGATGACGGTCTCAATGACGGCGATGGGTTCTTCGGTGGAGATGGACGCCGCAGATTCGCCGACCAGCAGGCGCAGGAGATTGGGCTGGCCGGGTGTGTCGCGGCTGCCCGCGCCATAACCGGAGGCGGTGACGCGCATCGCGGGCAGCGGCAAATACTGCACATCGAGCATGCGCAGGATGGCCGCGCCGGTGGGGGTGACACGTTCCATGGGCGGACCCGCGGAGTAGATGGGCGCGCCGCCGATGAGCGCGAGCGTGGCGGGCGCGGGCACGGGCAGTGTGCCGTGCGCGCAGTCCACGGTGCCGCTGCCCACGTTGAGCGGAGAAGCGAGCCAGTGATCGACGCCGAGCGCGGCGCAACCGGCCGCGGCGCAGACGATGTCGACGATGGTATCGACCGCGCCCACCTCGTGGAAATGAACCGACTCGATGGAGACGTTGTGGATGCGGGCCTCGGCCTCGCCGAGAAGCTGAAAGGCGCGGCTGGCGCGGTCCTTGATCGCATCGGCGAGCGGCGCGCCGCGGATGATGCCGAGAATTGTGGAGAGCGAGCGATGATCCGTGTGCGTGTGTGGGTGCGTGTGTGGGTGCGTGTGCTCATGTGGATGCGCGTGGCCGTGCTCGTGATCATGATCCTGTGCATGGCTGTGCGGATGCTCCTGGGAATGACTGTGCTCGTGCTCATGCGTCGGTTCGTCCGCGGTCAGCACATCGATCTTGGTGCCGGCGATGCCGCCGCGCATGACTTTGCGCATCTCAAGATGCGCGCCGACGTTGAGGGCAGTGGCGGTATCAGAGAGCGTGGCGAAAGGCACGCCCGCGTCCACGAGGGCGCCGAGCAGCATGTCGCCGCTGATGCCCGAGAAGCATTCCAGATAAGCCGTTCGCATTCGACTCGAATTTTACAGGCTGGGTCAGGCTTCGCGCTTGAGGAGGACATCGGCGGGGAGAAGTGCGTTGAGCGAGCCGGAGCGGAAGCCGGCGGTGTCGAGGGTCACATATTGATAGCCGGCGTCGCGCAGCGCGGCGGCGATGGCGTCGAGCATGTCGATGGTGAGCGCGCGCTGCAGCTCGGTGCGCGCGATCTCTACGCGGGCGAGCACGCCGTGGTGGCGCACGCGGAACTCGCGGAAGCCGAGCCGGCGCAGGCTCTCCTCGCCGCGCTCCACCTGATCGAGCACTTCGCGGGTCACGGCGCGGCCGTACTCGACGCGCGAGCTGAGGCAGGGCGCGGCGGGGCGGTCCCACAGCGGGTAGCCGGCGGCCTTGGCGAGCGTGCGAATCTCCTGCTTGGTGAGCGCGGCATCGGCGAGCGGGGCAACCACAGCGTGTTCGCGCGCGGCGCGCTGGCCGGGGCGGAAGTCACGGGTGTCGTCGGCGTTCATGCCATAGGCGAGGTGGGTGAATCCAAGCTCGGCGCGCAGGGCTTCCATTCCAGTGAAGAGCTCGGTCTTGCAGTGAAAGCAGCGGTCGCCGTCGTTGCGCTGATACGCTAGTTTGTCGAGCTCTTGCGTGTGGATGACGCGCAGCGGCATGGCGAGCGATGCGGCGAAGGCGCTGGCCTGTTCGAGATCGCGGCGGGCGAGGCTGGGTGAATCGGCAAGAACAGCGAGCATGCGGATGCCGAGGATGCGATGCGCTGTGGCCGCGAGAAAAGCCGAGTCCACGCCGCCGGAGTAGGCGATCATGACGTTGTCCAGGGTGCGCAGTAGCTCTTCGAGCGCTTGAAGCTTTGCTTCGACTGTTGTGCCGGGCTGGGCGATTGTCGCCATGTCCCGAAATTATAGTGATTTTCATAGGCGGTGGGCGCAAAGGTGGAAGCCGGAGCGAAAACCGGCGATGAAGAGACCACTGCCGCCGCGGGCCGAGGCCGATCCGGCGGACGGATACCGGCAGTATGCGGGGCGGCGGTACGTAACTTTCAGCCGGTAGAAGAGGCTGCGCGGGCTTCACTGCGTTGACGTGAGACCCGTCACACTTCCGGCACCCGATGACGGGCGCTGCTCTGCGCCGCTGGACCCTCAGAACGAGATTCCGGCCAGGGCCGCGCGCAGGTTGCATAATAGAGCCACGACCAGAGTTTGA
Source organism: Occallatibacter sp. (assembly GCA_035642355.1). Classification (GTDB taxonomy): domain Bacteria; phylum Acidobacteriota; class Terriglobia; order Terriglobales; family Acidobacteriaceae; genus Telmatobacter. The sequence goes on along the minus strand of DASQSP010000036.1, from coordinate 4,502 downwards.
TCGGGGGTATCCTGTATTGCGGATCTACGTCTGTCTATCCTTTTGTCTCGTTACACTATTGTTTCTCTTCCAGGCTTCCACGGCAGACGCACAGCGACAGCCGAATGCTAACTCCTACTATCAGCAGATGAGGAACCTGTTACCGGGCGGTGAAGTCGTCACGGCGCAGAGCCTGGAGTTGAAGCGGGACGCCGCCACCTTCACCTTCAAGCAGGGGAGTTTTGCATTCTACGGCGAGGTGAATGGCAAGGTGACTGGCGCAGTCTTTCGCGGTGAAGGGCATTTGCATGTCACGCCGCCGATTGCCGCCGAGCGCCACAGCCTGCAACTGGCGATGCACACCGATGAGTTCGATGAGGACTTTGATCAGGTGGTGCTGCGCTTTACCGACAGCACAGCAGCCGAACTGCACAAGGCGGCGGCCGGCAAGGGAGCGGCGGACACGGCGTTTACCCGTGCGGCGCAGGATTTTGAGAGCTTTGCGCGGGACCAGAACCACTTTGGTCAGAACCTGGACCTGCGGCTGCTCGAGGATGTGCTGAGTCCGGCTCCCGGAGGATTCTTTTTCGCTGCTGTACACGGGAAGAAGAATGCGCGCGTGTTTTATGTGCTCGATCCGCAGGGGGTGGCCGAGTTTGCTCCGGAAGAAGTGGCTCTGATGCAGTGGAAATGGGCCGACGGAATATTGACCTACCCTCTGGCCTTTCACCGCGCCGCTGAGTATGCGAATCACACCGCGAGCGGTAACGAGCACAATGCCCCGTACAGCATTCTGCATGAGGATTTGGATGTAACGATCGAGAAGAGCGGCTTTCTCTCAAGCGTAGCGACAGTGGATCTGCGCGCGGAGCAGGACGGCGTAGCCGCGGCCCAGCTCGACTTGTATCCCACACTGCGCGTGAGCAACGTGACGACGGACAAGGGCGAAGCGCTGGACTTTGTGCAGGAAAAGAAGGAAGACGACGCCGAGTTCGGCGTGGTGCTAGCCAAACCGCTGAAGAAGGGCGAGACCGCCACGATCAAAGTGACTTACGGCGGCAAGGATGTGGTATTGAACGAGGGGCAGGGTAACTACTATCCCGTGGCGCGCGAGGACTGGTTTCCGAACGCCGGCCAGGGCTTTGGCAACTACGCAACGTACACCATGAAGTTCCATGTGCCGAAGGGACTGCAGTTGATTGCCACCGGAACCAGGGTGCAGGAAGCGAGTGACGGCAAGGGCACGATCACGGAGTGGAAGACCGACGTGCCGTTGCCGGTGGTCGGCTTCAGCCTGGGCGACTTCGCGATGAAGGAAGACACCTTCGGCAGCGCGCTGAGCGGCAAGGTAATCGTGGATGCCTACGCGAACAAAGAGACTTCCGACACCTTCACTGCCCTTGCACAGCAAGGCGCGAGCCTGGGCACATTGAGCACGTTGCCCATGCTTGAGACGGAGCTGAGCCAGGGCCGGGTTGCGGCGCAAATCTACACGGACTACTTCGGCCCGCTTTCCTTCGATCACATATCGCTGACGCAGCAGGCAGCCTGCAACTACGGGCAGAGCTGGCCGATGCTGGTGTACCTGCCGGTGTGTGGATTTTTCGACACGACGCAGCAGCACGCCCTGGGCATTCATCCCGAGGACATGTACTGGAAGATGGTGACGCCGCACGAGGTGGCGCACCAGTGGTGGGGCCACACGGTGGGTTTCCGAAGCTACCGCGACCAGTGGATGAGCGAGGGATTTGCAGACGAGTCAGCGTCGATTTTTCTGCAGGCCACGCGGCCCAAGAACGACGACTTCCTGAACTTCTGGAAAGAAGAACGGAAGATGATCACGGAGAAGAACCAGTTCGGCTTTCGGGCGATCGACGTGGGTCCGGTGACGATGGGCTACCGCCTGGACTCGCCCAATGCCGGGTTCAACATCGCCCGCGAACTGATCTATCCCAAAGGCGCGTACATTCTGCACATGGTGCGGATGATGATGTGGACGCCGCAGCAGGGCGATGCGCGGTTCAAGGCCACGATGCACGATTTTGTGGAGAGCCACCGGCTGCAGCCGGTGACGACCGAGGACTTTAAGGCAGCGGTAGAGCGGCACATGAGCCCCGGCATGAACCTTGACAATAACGGCACGATGGACTGGTTTTTCAACGAATATGTGTATGGAACGGCCCTGCCGGCGTATCACTTTGAGGGCGAGGCAACGCCGAATGACAAAGGCGTGAGCCTGCATTTCAAGTTAACGCAATCGGGCGTGCAGGAGACGTTCAAGATGCCGGTGCCGCTTTACCTGGAGTACACAGACGGCAAGATTACGCGGCTGGGCGAGATCAACATCACCGGCAACAAGACGATTGAGCAGACCATGCAACTGCCCAACATGCCGGGCACAGTGAAGAAAGTTTCAATCAACCGGTACTACGATGTGCTTTGCGTCGAGAACTGAAGGGATGAGGTTGACCCATAAACGCAGAAGGCGGGCCCGAGGGTCCGCCTTTGCTGTCTTCGATTGGATTGACGTTTATGCCCTGGCCGGTGCTGCGGCGGCGAGGCGCTCCTTTACCAGCTCGTAGCCGCGGGAGAAGAGGTCTTCCTGCGGGATATTTCCAGCTTCGACATCGGCGAGGACGGCCTTCTGGGCCAGGTACTCGCGGTTGACGATACCGGCTTTGGACTGCAACATGCGCCATGCCTTGCGCCGCTCGACGCAGAACATGACGAGCTGGCGGGAGAGAGCGCGATACTCGATCTTTCCGTTCTCTTCGTACTTGATGGTTACGCCGAAGTCGGGAATGAACGAGCGATGCTCGGGGTGCAGGTAGCGGCGGTAGACAACGTCCTGTTGCGTGATGCGCACCAGCATGTCGTCGAGCGCGATGAGCTTTTCCGCGGCTTCGGGCTTGACCTTCTTGAGGTGGTTGCGGAAGCGCGCCTCCGTGGTGCACCAGTGGGCGACGGTGTAGCGCATGCTTTCGCCGGTTGACTTGAGCTTGGTCTCGTACCAGTCGAGATCGATGTTGGGGTTGCCCTTGACGTCTAGCGTTTCCTGGTAGCTTTCGCCCTTGCGGGGGTCGAAGACGAACTCGGGCACGCCGCGCGAGTCGCGCACGCGCTGCGCCTGGTGCAGAGCCATGTCATCGGCGACGCCGTGCTCCGGCTGGCAGGTGGTGAAGGCCTGCAGGAACATGGTGCCGCGATACTCGAGGCCGTCGAGAATGGCGCGGTAGAGCTTGGGCGCGTTGGCCATTGAAACTTGTGCCACGAATGGAGAGCCGTGGCCGGCGAGGAAGGTCTCGGCGACTGTCTTCTTCTCGGTATTCTTGCCCTGCGTGGCGGAGCCGAAGACGTTCATATCGTTGCCGCCGAGCATGGGCGTCGAGTCGGAGTTCTGGCCGCCGGTGTTGGAGTAGACTTGGGTATCGAGCATGAGCGCCTTGACGTTGGGGCGGTTCTGCAGGATGACCTTGGACATGTTCTGGTAGCCGATGTCGCCCATGCCGCCGTCGCCGCCGACTACCCAGACCTTGGGCAGCTCGACGATTTCCTGATCGGTCATCAGCGCATCGGTGAAGTGGGTGAACTCGTAGAACTCGCGATCATTGATGACGTTGGCATCGCGGGTTAGGACCATGTCGGCGAGGCGCTCGGGCAGAACGGAGCGGCGGGCGTGGTCGACGATGAAGCTCTCGCCCATGAGCCAGCCCACGGTGATGCCGTCCTGAAAGAGCGAATTCATCCACGGATAGGGATGCGGATTGTTGGGCGAGGTTGAGCCGTAGACGGTGTTGCAGCCGGTGTGCGCGGCCATGGCCATCACGCTCATGCCGTTGGCCAGGCGGCCGTCCACCGGTTGCAGGCTCTTGTGGTTGAAGGCCTCGGTGAGCAGAACGGCGGCCATGGCTTCGACGAGGTGCGCGTCGGTGATGGCGCCGTGCTCCTTCTCGTAGGCCGCGATGCGGTCCAGCGTATCTTTCTTGTCTTCGCCGCCCAGTCCGAGGATGAGGTGGACGATGGCGTGACGCAGAAGCTGATACTCGCCTTCGTTGCTCTGCTTGAGAGCCGCGAGGCGCGCGACGCCGGTCTTCTCGAGATCTCCGGCCTTGGCCACGAAGCGGTCGCTCTTGGCGTGGTAGACGGGGCGCATATACGCCTCAGTGACGGCGGCGATGGAGCGCAGCACGCTCTTCTCGCCGCAGCCGGCGCAGGCGCCGTCGCCGGAGACGAGCGCGTCGTAGTTGGTGCGCACCATGAGCATGTTGCGCAGCGTGGCGGTCTTGGAGTCGGCGGGGTTGGCCGCGCTGAAGAGGCCGAGATACTTTTGCGAGGTATCGGGCAGCAGGTTGAGGAAGGCGGTGCCGGTTTCGTGCTCGGTGTTGACTTCCTCCGTCTCCTGCACCATCTTGAGGGCCATGTGATCGCCGCAGGCGGTTACGCAGGCCGCGCAGCCCTTGCAGAGATCGCTGACGAAGATGGAGAAGACACCGCCGGTGCCGGGGGCTTTGCGCTCGGGCGAG
>DASQSP010000035.1:0-18852 GCA_035642355.1 Occallatibacter sp. | reverse complement strand
CCAGGTCTCGCCTTTGAGACCTGGGCGGGCAACGATCCGCCATGGTCGCGTCTCCATGCGGTCCAATGCGATCAAGCTCCGCCGTTGGCGGGTGGCCCAGGTCTCAAATCTCACGACTCTTTCCCTGGCTAAGTGTGGGTGCCCCAGGTCTCGCCTTTGAGACCTGGGCGGGCAACGATCCGCCATGGTCGCGTCTCCATGCGGTCCAATGCGATCAAGCTCCGCCGTTGCCTCTTCAGTCATGCAAGAAAGCATATAGGATTCCCAGGCCCCGATCCCATGTCTCAGAAGCGAGACATGGGGCACCCTCACCATGGGAATGGATCGAAGGAGCGAGACCTGGGTTACCCGCCATTGCCTATCCCACCCATGAAACGGTGAGGCTGTTTCATGGATGGGGCACATCCGATAAAGTTTGGAACATGCATCGCCGAGCTGTTCGCCGTAACTCGCCTTGCAGTAACTTGCTTTACGGATAGATGCGGTGCAGGGTGCGGGCGAAGGGAATGGTCTCGCGCACGTGATCGAGGGCGCAGACCCAGGCCACCACGCGCTCAATGCCCATGCCGAAGCCGGCGTGCGGCACCGAGCCGTAGCGGCGCAGGTCGAGATACCACTGGAAGGCCTCCAGGGGCAGGTTGTGGTGCTCGATGCGGCTCTTGAGCAGCTCGTAACTCGACACGCGCTGCGAGCCGCCGATGACTTCGCCGTAGCCCTCGGGCGCGAGCACGTCGACGCAGAGCGCGAAGTTGGAGTCGTTGGGGTCGGGCTCCATGTAGAAGGCCTTGACCGCGGCGGGATAGCGATGCACCATCACCGGCCGGTCAAACTGCGAGCTGAGCCAGGTCTCGTCGGGCGAGCCGAAGTCGTTGCCGTACTCGAAGGGATGGTCAAGCTCGCCGCGTGCGTGGGCTTCGTTGAGCATCTTCGCGGCTTCGTCGTAGCGCAGGCGCGGGAAGGGCGGCAGGATGTTCTTCAACTTCTCCACGTCGCGACCGATGACTTCAAGCTCGGAAGCGCGGTTTTTGATGACGCTCTGCACGATGTGCGAGATGAAGTTTTCGGCTAGCTCGAGCAGGCCGTCGAGGTCGCAATAAGCAACCTCCGGTTCGATCATCCAAAACTCGGTCAGATGGCGGCGGGTCTTGGACTTCTCCGCGCGAAACGTGGGCCCGAAGCTGTAGACCTTGCCGAGGGCGAGGGCCGTGGACTCGATATAGAGTTGGCCGGACTGGGTGAGGAAGGCCGGGTCGCCGAAGTAGTCGACGGGGAAGAGCGTCGATGTGCCTTCGCAGGCCGCGGGCGTGAGGATGGGCGGATCGGTGCGGATGAAACCGTTCGAGTCGAAGTACTCCTGCGCGGCGCGCATGATCTCCGCGCGGATGCGCAGAATGGCCGACTGGCGCGGCGAGCGTACCCACAGGTGGCGATGCTCCATGAGGAACTCGACGCCATGTTCTTTCAGCGTGATGGGGTAGGGATCGGACTCGGGGACGCGCTGCACTACTTCAATGTCCTCGACATCGAGCTCGAAGCCGCCGGGTGCGCGTTTATCCGCGCGGACCTTGCCGGTGACGATGACCGACGACTCCTGGGTGAGGCCTTTCAACGCTTCAAAAACTACGGGAGCCACGCTCTTGACGTGGGCCACGCCCTGCACGGTTCCGGTGCCGTCGCGAAAGATGGGGAAGATGAGCTTGCCGCTCTCGCGCGAGTTGTAGAGCCAGCCCTTGAGGGTGACGGACTGGCCCTCATGCTGGCCCAGCGTGGCGATGGTGGCGACGGGTGCGGCGGTTTTCTGCACTTCGGGGGCGGTTTCTTCAGGCATGGTTGGCTGGCTCTCTCAGGGCGGCGCGCGGGCAAACCGCGCGCGCGCTTCACGTTTCTAGGATAACGCCGCCTGAACCCAGCAGGTAGCAGCTACGGGTGTTCCCTATGGGTGCGTTGCCGCGACGTATGTAGATATGGCCCAGCCGACAATTCCGCCCAGCCCCACGGCGACCGCAATCAGCCATCGCACTAGGACTTTGGCCGCATGAAAATCTTTGCCGAGTGACTTTAGTTCAGCGCGGTATTCCTTAGAATCTTCTTTTAGGCTATTAACAGCTTCTGTGAGCGCTCCCATTGAGCGCTGCATGTTCATGACGATTTCGACAGTATAGGAATAGTCCCCCGATGGCGTCGGGGCCTGAGTGGGGAAGTCTTCGGGAGTGGTCGGCTTATTTGAGCGAACCATGCTTTGCGAGATCAACCCTTCGAAGCAGATTTTGCGGCGAGCCATTCCCAAACATCTGGCCGTGTTCTCCCGAAATAACCTCGAATCGGACAGATTATGAAGGTGGCACTTGTCGCGATTCCGAGTTTTTCCGACACATCTTTGCCCGTTGCAAGTGACGAGGTGAGCAACCATTTTCCTTGTTCAAGGAGGAGCCGGTCTTCCGCAGGAATCAGTGATTCAACGGCTTCATCCACTGCCGCAACAGAACCGCCCAGCGCTATAAGAATATACGTTGCCATCACGCAGAACACTATCACACGGGGCCAGCCAGAGCCGAATCACGCCGTTAAGAGTTCGCTAACGGATCGAAGGAGTAATCGATGTTCCCGCTTTCAGAGAGGAGTCATTTTCGGGCCGTTGTGAATCCAGCGAAATTGTACTTTCAAACCCCCAACATGCCCCGGATATTTGGCCGCGTCCCATCGGATTGGTTTATCGTCCAATGCATATGGCTACCGCGCCCGTGCAGACCGCTGTTTCCCGTCCCTCGGCTGAGGCCGAGGAGGTATATCGCCGCTGGCTCCAGTATTTAGACGACGAGTTCATGCGCCACGGCGCGCCGGAACGCCGCGCTGAGATTGTGCGCGACCAGCTTTACCAGATTTATCTGGGCCGTCCGCACGGCGGCAAAATGAACCTCACGCTCACCAGCGAGCTGCCCGGCAACGTGATGGGCCTCTCGCTCGACCCCACCAACATCACCCTCGAGGCGGAGCACTTTCCTGAGATCGACAAGGAGAAGTTCGCGCGCCGCAAGCCGCTTATCTGGTTCTGGCAGATGTTTGACCGCTCGCCGATGGGGCTGAACCACTGGCTGGGCATCCGCTTTCGCTGCATGATGGGCCGCCACATCTTCGACCACATGGGCTCGGGCGTGAAGATCCACCACGGCGTGGAGTTTGCCTACGGCTACAACCTCTCGATCGGCGACGGCGCGGTGGTCCGCAAGGGCGCGCTGCTGAGCGACCGCGGCGGGCTCACCATCGGCAAGGGCGCGCTGATCGGCTCGTACGCGCGCATCTTTTCGCACAGCTACGCGCAGAAGGATACCGAGCACCTGACGCTGACGCCCACGGCCATCGGCGAGGGCGCGCGCATTGGCAGCCACGAGATTGTGCTGGCCGGCACCCGGGTGGACCCGCGCCAGGTCATCGGCATCTTCCCCGGCGACCGCGGCTAGAAGCGCGCTCGACCGCTGCATGCTAACCTGAGCTTTCATCGCAGGGGAGCGCTCGTTTGCAGTCCATTGAATTTCTTGTCGGCGTTTTTGAGTTTGTTCTGCTTCTGTTCTCGCTCAGCTTTCATGAGTGCGCGCATGCGTGGATGGCCTCGCGGCTGGGCGACCAGACCGCGCGCCTGCAGGGCCGCGTGACCCTCAATCCCATGTACCACGTCGATCCCGTGGGCACGCTGCTGATTCCGGCGCTGGGCATCTTTGGGCCGCTCATCGGGCTGGGCTTTCTGGGCGGCGTGCTCATCGGCTGGGCCAAGCCCACGCCTGTCATCAGCCGCAATTTTCGCAAGATCAAACGCGATGAGAATCTGGTCACGCTGGCCGGGCCGGTCTCGAACCTCTTGCTGGTTGCCATCTCCGTGGTTCTACTGCTGGTGGTGGCGCATGCGGCGCCCGGCGGACGGCACATTGTGGTGTCGACCTTCCACGGCGGGCTGCTGACGGGGGTCGGCTCCGGCCTGCAGGCTGTGGTGCTGCTGGCGGTGCTGGCCATCGAGGTCAATCTCTCGCTCTTCTTCTTCAACCTGCTGCCGGTTCCGCCCCTCGACGGCAGCCGCCTGCTGGCCAACGCGCTGCCGTATAACGCCATGCAGGCCTACTACCGCATCCCCTTGTGGGTGAGCTGGATGCTGATGATCTTCGTGGGCGGCGCCATCCTGCGCATGTTTATCGGGCCGGCGCTGGGCTTGGTTTACTTTGTGCTGACGCACGTTTAGCGCAGTTTCAGTGCAGGTCTACCCGGCTTTGTGCTATCCCAGGTCCGAAAATCCGGACCTGGGGCACCCGGCGCCCGGCTGCCCGCTACAATAAAACCAGCCTCAGCGTGAACCATTTGATGACGCAGGGCTGCCTGTTTCTGCACCTCCCGGAATTGACAAGACCCATGCCCGAACCGACCATCTCCCCATCCCGTCCGCGCGTTTTAAGCGGCATGCGCCCCACCGGCAAGCTCCACCTGGGCAACTACATGGGCGCGCTCGCCAACTGGGTCAAGCTGCAGGACTCGGGCGCGTACGAGTGCTACTTTTTCATCGCCGACGTGCATGCGCTGACCACCGACTACGCGGACACCTCGAAGGTTGCGCCCAACACGCTTGAGGTTGCGCGAGATTTTCTGGCCGCGGGACTCGATCCGGCGCGGACGCCCATCTTTGTCCAGAGCCATGTGAAGCAGCACTTCGAGCTTCCCGTGTATCTGGGCATGAGCACTCCACTCGGTTGGCTCGAACGCGTGCCGAGTTACAAGGAGATGCAGGAGAACCTGGAGCACAGGGATCTGACTACCTACGGCTTCCTCGGGTACCCAGTGCTGATGGCGTCGGACATTTTGCTGTATCAGCCGCAGTTTGTTCCCGTGGGCCAGGATCAGCAGGCGCATGTGGAGCTGACGCGCGAAATCGCGCGGAGATTTAACCAGTTTTATCCAAAGCCGACGGCCAGCAACATTGAGGACATCCGCCGAGAAGCAAATGTATTTACTCCACCGAGCACGGGTTCCGAGCATCGGAAACTTACTGAGATGGAACCTATTGAAAAGATCAGATACTCAGATGCTCGTGTCGCAAGCGACGTTCAATCTCGGCTTTTTGTTCTTCCTGAGCCACGGGTTTTGCTCACCCCCTCGCCCAAGCTGCCCGGCACCGACGGCCGCAAGATGTCGAAGAGCTATGGCAACACCATTGAATTAGCAGACCCTGAGCCGGTGGTGCGGCAGAAGCTCAAGTCGATGGTGACCGACCCGGCGCGGGTGCGCCGCACCGACCCCGGCGACCCGGACAAGTGTCCGGTGGGCGATCTGCACAAGGTTTTTTCATCGCCGGAGACGCTGGCGAAGGTCTACGAGGGCTGCCGCTCGGCGGGTATCGGCTGCATCGAGTGCAAGGGCTGGGCTGCCGATGCACTGGTGCAGATTCTCAACCCCATCCAGCAGCGGCGCGCCGGCTTCACGGACGCTGATGTGAAGGCTATTCTCAAAGACGGCGCAGACCGCGCGGGTGCGCGCGCCGAGCAGACAATGGTCGAGGTCCGCGCGGCTATGCGGTTGCCGTAGCACCACACACACCATGCACGAAACTGAGATTGCTTTGACTGAAAACTCTCCTAACCCGGAAACGATTCCCGAAGCAACGCCGCAGAGCGAAGCCGAGCAGGTGCCGCCACTGGTTCTCGTCTCTCCGCCGGGCCCTGCGGAGAAGCCCGCCAAGGCTGCCGCGAAGCCCAAGAAGGACGAGGCCTCCGCGCGCGCCGAAGCGGCCAAGAAAGAGAACGAGGAGTCGCCGTTTTCGGTGACCGTAGGCTCGGTAACCGTGGGCCTGGTCTACGACGGTCCGCTCGACCTGCTGCTGGACCTGATCCGCAGGCAGGACATCGACGTATACGACATTCCGATTGCGAAGATCACGGCGCAGTTTCTGGCCTATGTGAACCAGCTCAAGGCGAGCGATGTGGATGTGGCCGGCGAGTTCATCTATACGGCCTCGCTGCTGATCCACATCAAGAGCAAGATGCTGCTGCCGCGCGCCGACTCCGGCCCCAACGCCGACACCGAAGACCCGCGCCGCGAGCTGGTGGAGCGGCTGCTGGAGCATGAGCGCTTCAAGAACGCGGCCCAGATGCTGCAGCAGAAGCAGATGCTGGAGGCCGCGACCTGGACCAATCCCGGCGTGCGCGAGTTCAAGGACGACGCCGCGGCCGAGCCGGAGATTGCCGCCGACACCGTCGATCTGGTGCGCATCTTCCGCGACATCCTGGAGCGGGCGCGGCATCGGCCCACCTTCAACGTGCAGGAGGATCAGGTCACGGTGGGACAGATGATTCAGTTCCTGGGCCGGCGGCTGGCCATGGAAGACAAGCCGGTGGCCTTGCGCCGCCTGCTGAGCCACTCCAAGTCGGAGCGTGCCCTGGTCGCCATGTTCCTGGCGCTGCTGGAGTTAGTACGCCTGCAGGCGATTCTGCTGCGCCAGGATCAGGCCTTCTCCGAGATCTTCATCAAGAAGAATACGGAATTCGACGCGGTGATGAACGAAGGCATGAGCAACGCGCGGGACGACTGGCGGTAGCCAAGGGGCGTTATATCGGACTGTTGGCCGAGTAAATTAACTTTCCGGTTTGGCGCACAAACTTCAGCGGAATCTTTGGATTGTTGATGTCCTTGTCGCCATCGTCTGCCCATTTCTTCTCCCATTTGGTGAAATAAGGCTCGATTTGAGTTGGGGTCAATAGATAGATTTCGATCAATTCGATACTGTCATAAACCGCAAACGCCCAATCCACTTGCCTGTACTTTCCGATAATTCGCGGGTTCATGTGATGATGCGTCGAGAAGCTCTGTGTAAGACGTATGTTGACGGACTTCAATTCATATTCACGGCCATTCTCATCCCGGGCATCATTTCCCTCACGTCCTGCCAGGATCGTCAGTCCTGTGAAGAGGAGGGTTTGTAATATCTTGCCGCCGTTGTCCTGAAATATGTCATCTATCCCATGCGCCGAAGCCAGCTTCTGGAGCTTCCGGATGCAGGGCATCAAGGCATGAAGCTTGATGTGATCGGGATGCGGTTTCATGCCTGCACCCTTTTCAGCAGGTCGACAACATCGACTCCAAGAGCGGCCGCAAGACGCTCCATACTGTCGATAGAGATGTTCTTTTCGTTTCTTTCAACGCTCCCGATATAGTTCCGATGTAGGCCAGCGCGTGCTGCAAGTTCCTCCTGCGAAAATCCGCACGATAGACGCGCCAATCTTAGGTTGACCGCAAATCGTGCACGGACTGTAATCTGAGAACGAGCAGGTTGCATTACCTCCCATGCTCAGCTTTGTGCTAGCCTAAATCCACAGCCTATAGGCTGTATGAGGTAACGATGTCGGCTACCCTCATCTCCGCGAACGCCGCCTATTCCACGCAACTTGGTGCCGCATACGTGGGTGATTCCATGCGTCTTCTCGCAGACTTGCCGGACCGGTCCGTCAATCTGGTGATCACCAGCCCGCCTTTCGCTCTTCAGCGCCAAAAGGAATATGGAAATCGCGATCAGAGTGATTATGTCGATTGGCTGACGCAATTCGGGAGCTTGGTTTACCGCAAGCTAAGCGACGATGGGAGTTTTGTTCTCGATCTCGGAGGCGCGTACCAGAAGGGAGTTCCGGTTCGGAGCCTCTATCAGTTCCGCGTGCTATTGCGGTTTTGCGACGAGTTGGGATTCAAGCTTTCCCAAGAGTTTTTTTGGCACAATCCGTCAAAGTTACCCAGTCCAATTGAGTGGGTAAATAAGCGAAAACTGCGCGCCAAGGATACAGTCAATACGCTTTGGTGGTTTTCCCGTTCGGAATGGCCGAAAGCCAATGTCTCCAATGTTCTCGCCGAGTACAGCCCGCGCATGAAGAAATTACTGGAGAACCCGGCGGCGTTTTATTCGCCCAAACTTCGTCCTTCGGGGCATGAAATCGGCTTGGCATTTGCAACTGACAACGGTGGAGCGATCCCCTCAAATCTCTTGCAGATTCCAAATTCAGAGAGCAATGGAGTTTACTTGGGCGCGTGCAAAGAAGTCGGTGCGAAGGGGCATCCAGCGCGGTTTCCAGCCAGACTCCCTGAATTCTTTATCCGTATGCTCACGGAGCCCGGCGACTTGGTTGTCGACATCTTCGCGGGTTCCAACACTACGGGCATGGTCGCGGAGACTGAAGGCCGTAAATGGCTAGCATTTGAACTGAACCGCGAATATGTGGCGGCATCCGTGTTTCGCTTTGCACCGAAGGGCACGACCACCGACCGATTGAAAGATATCTACAATGGAATCCTTCGAGGTGAATTTGTCTCCCTCGAAGAGGAGAGCGGTTTTCAGCGGCATTTACTCGCAGTTTGATCTGTAGTGCGGGAGGTTGCAGTCAACAATGAGGATACAGACAGACGCCGACAGGGAAAAGCTCATCCGTCTCAAGGCGGAAATACAAAAAAGGGCTGAGGCGGACCCCGAATTCGCGCGGATTATGGCCGTTGCCGAACGCGTCATGGAAGAGTACCGCGAGACGCTGGAAAAGCTCGCCGATTCGTAGTGCGCGGCAGTGCTGGCCATTGACTCATGGCCCCAGCCGCTAACCCTATAATTTCCATCCCGAATTTATTCCCCATTCATCTGCGTGGAATATGCCTTGTGGGGTCTGGTCTCGGCTTCCCCGGCTCTCCCGGACGAACATTCCGTCTCTTTGGAGCCTCACCATGTCAGAAATGGCGTCTACCCTGCCAAGCCGGCCCCCGGCGGCAGACTTACTCGACAAAAAAATGAAGAAGTCCCACGCGATGATCAGCACCGGCGTGGTGATTGCCGCACTGGTCGTGGGCATCGGCTTCATCGCCCTTCACATCGCGCAGGACTTTACCGGCGTGACGCTGGGCAGCATCTGGCCCTACGCCCTGCTGGTCCTTGCGCTGTTCATTGCGCTGGGTTTCGAGTTCGTCAACGGCTTCCATGACACGGCGAACGCCGTGGCCACGGTCATTTACACTCACTCGCTCGAGCCCAACCTCGCCGTGGTGTGGTCGGGCCTGTGCAATCTGGTCGGCGTGCTCACCTCCGGGGGCGCGGTGGCCTTCAGCGTCATCACGCTGCTGCCAGTCGAGCTGATCTTGCAGGTCAGCGCGGGCGCGGGCTTCGCCATGGTCTTCGCGCTCTTGATCGCGGCCATCCTGTGGAACCTGAGCACCTGGTGGTTTGGCCTGCCCGCCTCCAGCTCGCACACCATGGTGGGCTCCATCATCGGGGTGGGCGTGGCCAACCAGCTGATGAACGTGCACAACGGCACCTCGGGCGTGGACTGGGAGCAGGCCGCCAAGGTCTTCAAGGTGCTGCTTATCTCGCCGGTTGTCGGTTTTGGCGCGGCGGCGCTTCTGTTCCTCTTGTCCAAGGTGACCATCAAGTATCCGGCGCTCTATGAAGCCCCCAAGGGCGCTGAGCCGCCACCGTGGCCCATCCGCATGCTGCTCATCCTCACCTGCACGGGCGTGAGCTTTTCGCACGGCTCCAATGACGGGCAGAAGGGCATGGGCCTGATCATGCTCATCCTCATCGGCACGGTGCCCACGGCCTACGCGCTCAACCACGCCGTCTCCGCCAAGGATGTGCAGGACTTTATCGCGGCCAGCGAGCAGGCCGGGCACATTCTCGATCGCCACGTCAATCCCAATGGCATCCTCGGTTACGACGCGCGCACCGAGGTCACCGACTACATCCGCACCAAGCAGGTTCAGCCCGACACCGTGCTGGCGCTGCGCGAGCTGGTGGAAGACCTGAACCACGAAGTGGCGCTCTACAAGGAGTACAAGTCGGTTCCGGCCAGCCAGCAAACCAACGTCCGCAACGACATGTACGTGGCCAGCGAGGCCATCCGGCTGATGGTGAAGAACAAGGACCCGAAGTTCACCGCGGACGAGACCGCCGCGTTGACCAACTACAAGAGCAAGATCGACAAGGCCACCAAGTTCATTCCCACATGGGTCAAGGTCGCAGTGGCGCTGGCGCTGGGCATGGGCACCATGGTCGGCTGGAAGCGCATCGTGGTCACGGTGGGTGAGAAGATCGGCAAGGAGCACCTGACCTATGCGCAGGGAGCCTGCGCCGAGCTGGTGGCTATGGCGACCATCTCCGCCGCGGACAACTTCGGCCTGCCCGTGAGTACCACGCATGTGCTGAGCTCGGGCGTGGCCGGCACCATGGTGGCCAATGGCAGCGGCTTGCAGATGGCGACCCTGCGCAACATCGCCGCGGCCTGGGTCTTCACGCTGCCGGTGGCCGCGCTGCTCTCAGGTGGGCTGTTTTTCCTGTTCCGTCAGTTCTCCCACTAAGGCGCACTTCGCAACTTGCAGGGACAGGCTTCGGCCTGTCCCTTTTCTTTGTCTGCCGATCGAGAAAATCGCTGCGATCCACGCAGGCTCTGCGGCATAGTCGCTTCGCGCATCATCAATTTGCACAAAGTGGTGACACACGCTTACCGATATGAGATATGGGGCCCGCCCACTTTCGTGCTGTACCCTGTTCCCTCATCCCAGGACCACGCGCCGGTCGAGGATAGTGTCCGGGATGCGAGTTGAGTGGCTACCCGTCAACAAAAAAGTCGGCGCCGCGAATAGCTATGTAGCTTTTGGTAAGTCCCAATAGCCGCTCGCGGAAGATGACGCAATCGGGAAACAATTTTCTCATCTCCTTATAAGTCAGGAGCCGTACTTCGTCTACCATCTGGTGAACTAACTCTGGTTGGAGGATGCCTCGCGGGGTCCAGCGGGCAATGCGGTGTTGCAGGCGTTTGGGCAGGTATTGAATGTATGGAGCGAGAAGATGGGCCTCGATTGGAAAGCTGCGAGCGGGCGTTTGCACCCACAGCTTCGGCGCGACTCGGCGAACTTCCTGCGCGAACTTCATCTGCTCTTCCCAGGTGCCGACGTGCTCGATGACGGAGTTGGAAAATGCGATATCGAAGGACCTGTCTTCGAAGGGCATGCTGGTTGCATTGCCGATCACGGGCCGGAAGCGAGGGCTCCCCGGCGCGCCATAATCGAGCGTGTTGATGAGCGTGACTGGGAACTCGATGGCGTTTGTACTTTCCCGAGTCCATGTTGGTTCATAGCCGCCGACATCGAGGACGCGCGTCTCCGGCGATACCGAAAACAGTGCAAAGAAGCGGTTCATGCGGCTGCGCCGGAAACGAATGAATACGACGTCGTACAGGAATCGGTAGGTAAGCCTCATTTGTCCTTTCAATTACATGTGCAACTGCCAATCGCGGATGTGTCATCTGTAACTCCTTTGCCAGTCGCGCCGAAAACTGAAGATGCTAATTACCGGAATTCATAAATTGCAAACTGTCACTGGGCGGTTCCGCCTCCAGAGATGGCTGGCTATGCGTGTAGCTGCAACTCCTTCGATGCGCCTGGCAAGGCAGTATCGCCATGACAAGGTTCCCCTTGCCCCATGAAGTTACAGACGAATGGCATATCCCTGATGGCGTGCGAACTCATCGTAGACTCGTTAACTCGGGTTTATTGTCAGGCAAATGTCACTACTTTGTGATTCGATTACTTCTTGTGTCGCGATTTTGAATCACGGGCGGGTTGCGAATTTTTTATCGAATACTTTTGGACTCCGCCACAACCAGAGGTCCGCGGATTTCCTCCCCCGGCCTTTTCGGCAGGCATTCGGCGTATCCGGTACCATAACGACTGGTACTGATTAACGCATGAGCCTGAAAGCCAAGCTGGAAGCTGTTATTTACGCCGCGGAGGAGCCGGTCACCCTAGCCCAGCTCGCCGCCTTGTTTGCCGCCGACGCCTTTGCGTGGAAGGCGGAGCAGGTGGCCGCGCGCGCCGCCGAGACCGGCCAGGAAAACCCCGAAGCGCAGCGCACACTGGGCGAGGGCCTGAATCAGGAAGGGCTAGAGGTTACGGGGCGAGACCCGTCGGGACTCGACAGAACAGGATTAGACCCGTTGGGCGTGGAGCAGTCGCCTGCGATCTACTCCGGCAGCGAGCCCGAACCGCTGGCTGCGGACGAAACCGAAGCCATGCCAGCCGAAAGCGCAGCGCCGGAAGCTGCCTCGCTCGACGCCGAAACCGAGGCCAAACGCCAGGCCCGGCTGCGTGACCGCGCGGTGCGCGGCATTCTGCGCCAGCTTTTGGCCGAGCTGATCGCGAATTATGCAGCCGATGCGCGCGGCGTGGAGATTCGGGAGATTGCCGGCGGCTATCGCATGGCCACCAAACCCGAGTGTCACGACGCGGTGCGGCTGTTCATCAAGAGCCTGAAGCCGGCGCTCAAGCTCTCGCTGCCCGCCCTGGAGACGCTGGCCGTGATTGCCTACAAGCAGCCTGTGACCGCGCCCGAGGTGAACGAGATTCGCGGCGTGGAGTCGGGCGGCGTGCTGGGGTCGCTGTTGAGTCGCAAGCTGATTTCGACGGCGGGCCGCAAGCAGGTGATTGGCCGGCCGATTCTCTACAAGACGACCAAGGAATTTTTGCTGCGCTTTGGGCTCAAGGACCTGGCCGAGCTGCCGTCGATGGAAGAGTTCGAGAAGATGGCGGCGATTGAGCTCACCGAGCCCAATGGCGAAGAGCCGGCCGATCCGGCTGAAGCCACGGCGGACGGCGGCCCCGAGTTCGACGAGAACGCGGCAGAAGAAGAAACGCGCGACGAAGAAGCACCTGCGGAAGAGATGTCTGCCGCTGAAGAGTCCGCACCCGCAACCCAACCCGCAACCGCACCCGCCAACGGGGAATCCGGGCCCGCCGAAACGATTGCCGCGGAAGCACCGGCAGAAACCGAGACATACTCCCATGAGTGACGAGACCGAGCGCGAGCTCGTACCCGAGGCCGAAGGCCCCGAGCAGGACATTGCCTCGGACGCGGCCGAGCTGCTGAGCGAAGAGGCTGGCGGCGCAAATCGCCCTGAATCAAGTCCAGGCACGGATGCGGACGCGGCAGTCAATGTAGAGGCGGAGGCGGACGAGACAGCGCCCAGGCCCGCACCCAAATTGGAGCGGCTGCAGAAGATACTAGCTCAAGCCGGTGTCGCCAGCCGCCGCCATGCCGAGGAGCTGATCACTGGCGGCCATGTGCAGGTGAACGGCCAGACCGTGACCGTGCTGGGCACCAAGGCCGACGCCGCGCACGATCACATCCGCGTGGACGGCAAGCTGCTGCACGGCGCCGAGCGGCTGCGCTACTTCATGCTCAACAAGCCGCGGGGCCATGTGACGACGGTGAGCGACCCCGAAGGCCGCCCCACGGTGATGGAGTTTTTCTCGAAGATGGGCGAACGGCTCTACCCGGTGGGCCGCCTTGACTACCTGAGCGAGGGGCTGCTGCTGGTGACCAACGACGGCGAGCTGGCCAACGCGCTGACCAAGGCTTCATCCGGCGTTGAAAAGACCTATCTGGTGAAGGTGGCCGGCCAGCCTACCGAGGATGAACTCGACGTGCTGCGCGGCGGCGTGACGATTGATCGTGGCAAACCGGGCGAAGGCAAAGTGCAGACCGCCGCGGCGCGCGTCCGGCAGGTGCGCCAGGGCGACAATCCCTGGTTTGAAGTGGTGCTGATCGAGGGGCGCAACCGCGAGCTGCGCAAGATGTTTGAAGAGATCGGCCACTTTGTGGAGAAGATTCGCCGCGTGGGCTATGGCCCCCTGGTGCTCGACATTGAGCCGGGCAAGGTGCGCGAGCTGGATGCCACCGAAGTGGAAGCGCTGCGCCAGACCGCCGCCGGCAAGCTGAAGGTGCGCAAGCCCAGGGTGAAGGACGCGCGCCTGCGCAAGGCGATGGACGCGCAGTTGCCGACGCTGCCGCCGAAGCCCAGCCGCAAGCCTTTTGTGAAGCCTCCGCAGGCCGAGCCCGAATCTGCTGGTGAAGCACGCGCGTTCAAGCCGCGGGAATTTCGCCCCCGCGAGGCCAAACCGGGCAAATTCGGCGCTGGCGACTTCCGCCCACAGAAGGCCTTCGGTGCGGACAAGCGAGTTGGCGCAAATAAGCCTTTCCGCGCCGCGCCCGGTGGCCCTGCCGCTGGCAGACCGGCCGCCAGACCGGCAACAGGTCCGGCAAGATTTGGCACGGGTCGCCCATCGGCGCGGCCACCTTTCAACCCTGATCGCCCGGCCGCACGGCCAGCATTCCGCTCTGACCGGCCGGCTGCGCCTCCGGCGTGGAAGAAGGACGACCGGCCCTCGCGGCCGCCTGCGCGCGACAGCCGCACCCTTGCTGGCCGCAATTTTGGCTCTAAACCGGGAGGCGCAAGACCGGCATGGAACAAACCCAGTGGCGACCGCCCGGCCTACAAGCGTCCCGCGCCGAACCCGGACGAGCTGCCCGGGCCGCCGGCGGACTTTGTGAGGAAGCCATCGCGGCTGCGGATTGAAGCGGCCGATGCGGATAGCCCGCGCACCAGCCGGACAAGCCGAACTGGACCGCCGCGGCCGCGCCCTGCGTTCGACCGCCCGAAACCTGCTTTCGATCGACCTCGCCCAGCCCGCGCCCAATCGGATCGGCCAAAGTTTGAGCGGTCATCAGGCCCAGCCAGGCTGCGGTTTGACCGGCCCACTTTGAACCGGCCCCGGCCGGATCGAGCCGAGTCAGACCGGCCCGCTTCAGACCGGCCACGGTTTGATCGGCCTCGCTCGGAGCAAGCCGGCCGTGGGTTCTCCTCGGGTGCTGGCCGTTCCAGCAGATTTGGCTCAAGCGGTTCGGGCCGCACCGGCGCAGGACCGAGCGCTGGCCGTCCGGCGCGCAGCGGCGGGCTGGCACGGCCTTTCACCACCAGCAGCGGCAAGCCCCGCCCCGGCGGCGCGCGCCCCAACAACAAACATGGCAAGCCGGGTGGCAAACCCGGCAGCAAGCCCTTTGGGAAAGGCCCCGGCAAGCCTGCATTCGGCTCGAAACCGAAAGCGGGCGGACCAAAACCCGGCGGCGCCAAGAGCGGCGGTTTCAAAAAGCCGGGCGGATTCAAGAGCGGGCCTAAGCCGGGCAGCGGTTCCGGCTTCAAAGGCAAACCCAAGCCCAGCGGCAGGCCGCCTAAACGCGGCTAACCGCGCGGCACGCACAGGCTGTGACCAATTCGGCCGAGGAGCATCAGATTGAGTATGACAACGGAAAAAGCGACATTTGGAGCCGGCTGTTTCTGGGGCGTGGAGGTGGCTTTCGCCACCATCCCCGGCGTGACGGCAACGGCGGTGGGCTATGAGGGCGGCTCGCTGGAGCGGCCCAGCTACAAGGCTGTGTGCACGGATCAGACCGGCCACGCCGAAGTGGTGGAGCTGGACTTCGACCCGGCGCAGGTGAGCTACGAGAAGCTGCTGGACGCGTTCTTCAGCCTGCACGATCCGACCACGCTCAACCGGCAGGGGCCGGACTGGGGCTCGCAGTACCGCTCGGCCATCTTCTTCCACTCGCCGGAGCAGGAGGCGCAGGCCAGGGCGAAGATCGAGCAGCTCACCGCCGAGGGCAGCTTGAAGCCCAAGCGCATTGTGACCAGGGTCGAGCCGGCGCAGACCTTCTGGCGGGCCGAGGAATACCACCAGAAGTACCTGGAAAAGCGCGGCCAGGCGAGCTGCCACATTTAAAGGGAATGCGGCCTGCGGGCCGCCTTTCGCTGGAAAACCGCCGCAAATCGCGGTATCATGCAAGGGAACGGTTAAGGAGATACGCTATGCGTGCTCGTCCCATCCAGATCAGAAAGCCTGTCAAGGCCCGCCCCATCGAGTAGTCTCCAGGCGGCATTCGTGCTCCCGCGCGTGCTCATAAGCTGCCTTCCCGCACCACAACTACGTCATTTTCGAGCCGAGGGTAGCCTGTTTTTATCCGGCACTCTTTCGGTATCCCATTCAAATACTTTGTGAGCAATTCGCATAGCTCCCTGGCTCTTGGGTCGGTCACTCCCTCCAGTCTGCCCTGGAACTCAAATTGCGGCGGATCAAAGTACCAGTTCCAGCGGCGGGGGCTTCCTTCGGCTTCAGACTGATAGAAAATTCGGTCACACTCGAAGTTCAACACCGCTTGTCCCAGCGCCAGCAAAGCGAGATACCCCTTGAATTCCGGCGTCAGGCTCGCTGCTGTTGCAGGTGGCGTCGCGCCAGCGGCCCATTTCGCGAACTTCGGATAAAGGAGGTTGGTATCGGTGGCCATGCGGAATGAAAACAGGTGACTTTGCGCCTCGGTCAACGTGTCTTCGGGCTTGAGGCTCAGAGCCAACTCTTCACACATGCTGGGATCGCCGGTAGCGTTGCGAAAGGCGAGGTAAAACTTGCTGAAGCAACTATCGAAAAGTTCCTCGGCCACCGCGGAGCGGAAGAAGATGCCGCCCTTCAAGTTGAGCAAGTGAAGAAAGCGCCGGCGCATGAGGAGCGAGGCGGCGAAGATGCGTTGAATGGCCTGCTCCGGCGCGTTTGGATTGATGCGGCTGGCTTCCAAATTGACGCCTCTGATCCGCCGAACAATAGGAAGATAGTGCGTCTGCACCAGCTCGGTAAACGAGGGCAGCAACGTGGCGAAGATCTGCTGGCGCTCTCCCCGGCGAGCCAGATAGTACTGCACGACGTATCCGAGTACCGCCAGTGCCAGGGGCCAACTGAAGTCCTTGAAGAACTGATTTGCCGCACTGAGATAGCGGCCCGAGAAGTCAGCAAAGTCCGATGTCACGGTAACCGGCCCCACGGCGATCATGCCGCCGAAAGACTCCGCGTGCCGCGGGATCTTTGCCTTGTCGTCAGCGAGGATGACGATTTGCCAGGCGTAGGAGATCTGCGTTGTCTCGGCGTGAGGCAGATGCGCGAACCGGCAGTCGCCGGTGTCGAGTGGGACATCCAAAGGCACAACTGCGTATGCACCGACGGCCCAATGCAGGGTCTGATCCCTGGAGACCACGGGCGAGGGCTTGCTTGCGGCAAGTGCTGGGTGAATGCAACCCTTGTCGTCGAGCGCGCTCAGTGCAAAATCTCCTGTGCCTGCGCCGCTGTTCTCGACGAGCAAGTGGAGCGGGCCTGACTCCCCAGCGGGGCGGCCATCGCGCGGCGCCGAGGCGACGACGCGCAGATGGCTCTCCGGCGGCGGGACAGACTGCGCAACCTTGACCGGCATCGCGGGCTCCGCGGCCAGGCCGGGAATCCAGCGCGCCGCATATAGGCCGACCAGAACCAGGACGGCGGCAAGCCCAACACCCACCCAGGCAAAAAAGTGCAGCGTCTTTTCCCGATGTTTGGATTCGAGATCGTCCGGGCGCATAGCTGCAAAGTAGCCTAATCGCTCCGATCTCCACAAGCGCAAAGTACTGTGGAAGTCAGGATTGGTCGCGGCCGAGCGACCAAGCCTTTACAAACTTCCAGTGAATGTAGACCGAGTGGTTGAAGTGCAGCAGCAGGCCTTCGCGCCCGTCGAGAAAGCCCAGCCGGAAGATGTAGTTGTAGACGAAGGTCGCGGCAGGATTCAGGAGGCAGTTACCCACGAATGCGAAAAGCGACCGGCTGGTGCGTCCGCGCGCGTAAAGCAGTTGGGCAATCTCGTTCGAGTAGCGCTGCATGTGCTCGAGATAGATTTCGAGCGTGGGGTAGGCGTAGTGCAGCATGTCGCCCTTGAGAGTGCCGCGCGGCCCGTTGAATTGCGGCGTGGAGTGTGGGCCCACACCCTCGCTGAGCCGCGCCGCGCCGCGCCGGAACAGGCGCAGCTTGTGGTCGGGATAGAAGCCGCCGTGGCGCATCCAGCGGCCAAAGTAAAGATTGAGCCGGGGAATCCAATAGGCGCCGAAGGGCGGCACGCCCTCGAGCAGCGCGCGTATCTCGCCTTGCAGCGCGGGCGTGAGCACCTCGTCGGCGTCGAGCAGCAGAATCCAGTCGCTGGTGCAGAGGTCGAGGGCTACGTTCTTCTGCTCGCCGTGCCCGCCGAAGGCGTGGTAGCTGGTCCGGGCGCCGAAGGACTGCGCAATCTCGAGGGTGCGGTCCTTCGAGCCCGAGTCCACGACCACGATCTCGTCGGCCCAGCGCACGCTTTCGAGGGTGCGAGCGAGATTCGCCTCCTCGTTCATGGCGATCATGGCGACGGACAGGGTCTGGCTCATCCATCCAAGCATAAATGGAATAAATGAGCGCGGAATGTGTCAGCAAGGCGTTGGATCGATCCAGCGCGAGTACCTGGACCGCGTGAGTTTGTCGTTTCCCAGGTCTCAGAAGCGAGACCTGGGGCACCCAAGGGTATTAGTTCTGATTACGAAGTCATGCCGTCGTAGTACGAGCGGCGTTATCGGGGCGGCTGGGGAAACTGATGCGGTTGGTGGTCGAAGAGCCAGAGCGGCGCGACAATGGGATGAAGCGACTGGCAGGTGAGCTCGGTCCAGCTCCAGTCCGCGGCCAGGGCGCGCACCTCGTCCACGGAGAGCGGCTCCTCGCGCACCAGAAACAGGGGCAACGGGAAGGGGCAGGTGGATTCCTCGCACTTGAGCCAGTCCACCAGAACGGTTGCGCCCACCGGCTGCACAGTCACATGATGAAAGCGCGTGTCATAGCCCGCGCTGCCGCGAAAGAGCGAGAAGTCCGACACATGCCCGCACGAGCTGCAGACCGACGCCACCGAACGCGCCTGGATTCTGCGCAGAACCGGCGCGCCGAAGGGCAAGCCGATGCGGTCGTGGGGCAACAGCAGCGGCGTCTCGCACCAGAGGCAGATAAATCGGCAGTGGAGCGTGGCGGCCGGTGGTGCGGATGGAGCTACCAGGCGGGCCGGCGGAGGCTGCATCACGCGCACTGTGGGCACGGGCGGAGCCGGCGTTGGCGAGCGCGTGGTCACCAGCATCTGGCCGCTTTCATCGCGCAGCAGCT
>DASQSP010000034.1:0-19113 GCA_035642355.1 Occallatibacter sp. | reverse complement strand
GGCCAGCGCGCTCGACTGCGAGCCAAGAGCCCACACATGCAGATCGTGGACGTTGATGACGCCATCGACGGCCTGCATGCCGGCACGAATTTCGGCCAGGGAGACGCCGCGCGGCGTGCCTTCGAGCAGAATGTTCAGCGTCTCGCGGACAATCCCCACGCTGGACCAAAGGATGAGAGCCGCAATAACCAGCGACAGCGCCGGATCGATCCAGTTTTGCCCGGTCAGCAGAATGCCCGCGCCGCCGGCGATCACCGCCGCGGTTGAAAGCGTATCGCCTGCCATATGGATGAATGCGCTGCGCAGATTCACATCGCGCGCCACGCCCCACAGCAGCGCCGCGATCACGCCGTTCATCACCACGCCCGCCGCCGCCACGATCATCATCAGGCGCGGCTGCACGGCCACCGGCGCGCTCAGCCGGTGAATGGCCTCAACGCCGATCCAAAGCGAAATCACAATCAGCGTGGCCGCATTCACAAAAGCCGCCAGCACGCCGGCGCGCTGATAGCCGAAGGTGCGCGTGTCATCGGCCGGGCGGGTCTGAAAGTAAACCGCCACAAAGCTCAGCAGCAGAGCCAGAAAGTCCGACACATTGTGGCCTGCCTCGGAGAGCAGCGCCAGCGAATGCGCGCGCAGCCCCGCAACGAAGGTGACCGCCACGTAAGCCAATGTGGCCACCAGCGAGAAGCGCAGCACGGATTGCGTTCGAGCAGCGCCCGGACCAGCCGGCGCGGCATGGACATGCATGACTCTAGTCTACCGGTGCGCGGGCGGCTTCGGCCAATGGATACAGACGCGGCCGGCGCCGCGCGTATCGCGTGGACTTAGACCGTGAGGTGTGCGCCGGAGCGGCCGGGCAGATTCGGCAGGCGGTCGCGCAGGCCAGACCACTCTTCCGCCACCACGATGCTGTTCAGCGGGCTGCGCTGCTGGTAGCGGACCGAGCACGGGAATCCGGCGCGCACCTGCGTCGAGTCCACGGTTTCGCGCATCGCGGTAATGTCCTGCGAGCACTCGTACTCCACGCCGCCGATGCGATAGCTGTACTCGAGCAGGGTCAGGTTGCGACCGTCCGGCGTCTGCATCTCGCAAATGTCCAGAAGCATGCCATCCACCAGCCGTCCGGTGGCGGCCAGGGCGGCGCGGCGCGCGCGTTCCAGCTCGTCCGGCGTGGGCCTGCGGCGGCGAACCCACCAAACCGCGGTCCCGGCAACAATCACCGTCACCGTCAGCGCAGCGGCAGCTTCCCATGGTCTTGTTTCCGACAGAGTCATGTTGGGGGATGGAACCCGTTCGTTCCTGCCCAAGCATACCGCAGATCGAGGGAATGAAGCCGACTGCTCGACCAAGTAGATGCTGTGAGACCTGCGGATGTATGCGCATTCCTTGACCCGGCAAACTGCTCGCCCGTATGCTCGGGGCGGACGCGCCGTTATATATCCGGCAATTAAGCACTGGGCCTTGGGTAGGCCCCATCCTTGCCGCGTTTTTTGCGGCTAGGGTGGGAGAGCACAACAGTACCTACTAGCTGGATCAATAGTCGGGACCGCATACCGAGGGGAGAGCTTCCGCATGAGCACCACCGCACAAGCCGACGCGCCCACCGCGCAACCGGCCGCCAAGCCCCTGCTGGTGCGCCGCGCCGCCGTGCTGGGCGCAGGCACCATGGGCTCGCGCGTCGCCGCGCATCTGGCCAATGCCGGCATCCCCACGCTCCTGCTCGACATGGCTGTGGAGGGTGAGCGCTGCCGATTGGCGCGGTCCGCTCTCGCCGCTCTGGTGAAGGCCAAACCCGCCGCACTTTACGATCCTTCCGGTGCCGCACTCATCACTGCGGGCAACTTCGACGACGATCTGCCAAAGCTCGCGGGCTGCGACTGGGTTATTGAAGCCGTCGCCGAAAATCTTGACATCAAACAATCGCTGCTCACCCGCGTGCTGCCCCATCTCGCGCCGCAGGCCATCCTCACCACCAACACCTCTGGACTGCCGGTGAGCGCCATCGCCGCCAGCCTCGGCGACCGCCGCGCGCGCTTCTTCGGCACCCACTTCTTCAATCCGCCGCGCTACATGCGCCTGCTTGAAGTCATTCCCACCGCGGAAAGCGACGCGAATGTAGTGGCCGCCTTCGCCGCCTTCGCCGATCGCATCCTCGGCAAGCAGGTGGTCTTCGCGCACGACACGCCGAACTTCATTGCCAACCGCATCGGCGTCGCCGTCATGTTTACCGCGGCCACGCTCATGCTGGAGCAGGGCCTGGCCATTGAGGAAGTCGATGCACTCACCGGCCCGGCTCTCGGCTGGCCACGTACCGGCACCTTCCGCCTCGCGGACATGGTCGGCATAGACGTCCTGGCGCACGTCGCCGCGAACTTCCCCCAGGGTGCAGCACAGGGGCAATTCAGCGACATACTGCGCGAGATCGTGCAGCGCGGCTGGCTGGGCGACAAGGCCGGCCAAGGCTTCTACAAGAAAGCCCGCGGCGCGGACGGAAAAGAAGAACGATTCGCACTCGACCTCAATACGCTCGAATACCGTCCGCTAGCAAAGGCCGCGCTGCCCGCGCTGGAGATGGCCAGGAATGCCGCGACCGTCGGCGAGCGCCTGCGTCTGCTGCTCGCCAACGACCCGGCAAAGGACAAAGCCGCGCGCTTTCTGGGTCCATTTCTCGCGTCGTTGTGGAACTACGCCGCCGAACGCATTGGCGAAGTTGCCGACAACGTGTCTTCCATCGACGAGGCCATGCGCGCCGGCTTCAATTGGGAACTCGGTCCGTTCCAGATGCTCGACGCAGCCGGCCTGCGCGAGACCGTCGCCCGCATGCGCGTTCTCAATCTGCCTGTGTCTCCGCGCATTGATGCTCTTCTCACCGCCGAAGAGCAGGCGCCGACCGCCTCCTGGTACTCGCCCGACGGCCCGCAGTGCTTCAACCCGATCAGCGGTAGCTGGGAGAACGTTCCCACCCACGCAGGCCAGGCGCGCGTAGCCGATTTTCGCAGGGCTCGCGCTGTGGTTCGCAGCAATGCGGGCGCGTCGCTCGTCGATCTCGGCGATGGCATCGGCTGCATCGAGTTGCACTCTCTCAAGAGCGCCATCGGCGGCGATGTGGTCTCGTTTGTTTCATCCGTTCTGCGGACGGATTCCGACGCCGTGCGCGACTTCGCCGGCTTTGTGATCGCAGGCGACCGCGAAAACTTCAGCGTGGGCGCCAACCTGATGCAGTTGCTCTTGGCTGCGCAGGAAGGCGAGTGGGACGAGGTCGATGGCGCCATCCGCGCCTTTCAACAAATGACCGCAGCCATCAAGTTCTGCCCGCGCCCCGTGGTGGCTGTGCCCTTTGGCCTCACCCTCGGCGGCGGCACGGAGATGTGTCTGCACGCCGCGCGCCGCCAGGCGCACGCGGAGACTTACATTGGTCTGGTCGAAGCCGGCGTGGGCCTCATCCCCGGCGGCGGCGGCACAAAAGAGATGCTGCTGCGCGCGCTCGACACCGCGTCCGCACTGGCTCCGCCGGACCCGCGCGATCCTATCTCGCGCTTCGCACAATCCGCCGAAGTTTCTGAGGCTCTCAAGCGCGTCTTCGAGTTGATTGCGATGGCCAGGGTCTCCACTTCGGCGGCGGAGGCGCGCACGCTGGGGTTGCTCGCTGCCGCCGACCGCATCACGCTCAATCGTGAACGGCTGCTGCTCGACGCGAAATCTCAGGCCGCGGCGCAGGCCGAGGCGGGCTACGCCGCGCCCGCGCCGCGCGCGCAGATTCCGGCACCCGGCTCGAGCGCGCTCGCCGCCCTCGAAACGGGCGTCTACCTGATGGGCGAGGCGGGTTACGCTTCCGAGCACGATCAGAAGGTAGCGCGCTGGGCCGCCTACATCCTGTGCGGCGGCCGCGTGACGGCGGGCGCGCTGCTCACCGAGCAGTACCTTCTTGACCTGGAGCGCGAGGCGTTTCTTTCGCTCTGCGGCGAGCGCAAGACGCTGGAGCGGATCGCCTTCACGCTCAAAACAGGCAAGCCGCTCAGGAATTGAGGCCAGCGATGAAGCACTCCGGTCTCATCGCGCTTGCAGCATCGCTGATAGCGGGCGCGGCCAACACGTCCGCGCAGAATGCCCAGCCGCTGACGGAAACAGGCCAGACTGTCGTCGATGGCCGGCCGACGAACTATGTGATTCACCACCTGCCGCCCAACTCGTTTCCTGATCTGCCTGCAATCATCGCCGAGCAGCTCGCGCGGCGCGACTGCCTCATTCCGCAAACCTATGCGGCGCACAGGCCGGAGAATGTCATCCACGCCAGCCTGGAACACGCCGGCACATCGGACTGGGCGGTGCTGTGCTCGGCGCATGGCGTCGTCTCGCTGCTGGTGTTCTTTTCGAGCGCGCCGGAGAAGCCCATCGTGCTGGCTATCGCTCCCGAGACCGCGCACCTGCAGCCCTATGGCGCAACCACCACGCTCGGATTCAACTGGGGCATCGATGCCGCGTCGCCCGCCGCCGTGCATCAGGCGCAGGCGGGACTCGCGCGTCGTCCGCCCGCCCCGGATCATGATGCACTCGCCGATTCAGTCGTCGACCATCAGACCGTCTACCACTTTTTTGCCAGGGAACACTGGACGCTGCTGGATATGCCGCCGGATTAGCGCGATTTCACCGTTGATATAACCATCTTGGGTGCCCCAGGTCTCGATTTTGAGACCTGGGAAATCACGACCCTGGGTGCCTCAGGTCCCTCGCTCGCGTTTGGGGACCTGGGATAGTACAAAGTCGGGTAGCGGCTCAGTTTGAAACCGTCGTGCCGTATGGTCGCCGCGGAGACCAAAATGAAATGGGGCTTTAGCCCCTGAGGGATGGGTGGTCGCAAACTGACCCACTACCCAGTAACCGCCTCTCAAGGAGACCCAATGCCGGAAGCAATCCTCGTCAGCGCCGTCCGCACGCCCGTGGGCCGCGCCCCGAAGGGCGCACTTGCCACCACCCGCCCCGACGACCTGGCCGCGATCGCATTGACCGGGGCTTTGGAGCGGGTTCCGCAACTCGATAGACGCGAGATCGACGACGTGATTCTGGGCTGCGCGCAGCCGGAAGGCGAGCAGGGTTTCAACATCGGCCGCTTTGCCGCGCTGCGTGCGCAGCTTCCTGTCGAAGTACCCGGCGCGACTGTGAACCGGCTCTGCGCCTCGGGGCTTGAAGCGATCGCCCAGGCCGACCTGCGCATTCGCGCGGGCGGCGCGCGCGTCGTCCTCGCGGGCGGCGCGGAGTCGATGAGCCTCATCCCCATGGGCGGCATCAAGCCCAGCCCCAATCCCTGGCTCGCGGAGAACTATCCCGCCTCGCTGCTGACCATGGGGCTCACCGCCGAGCGTGGGGCGCGACACTATGGCATCACCCGCCAGGAGCAGGACGCCTTCGCTCTCGCCAGCCATCAAAAGGCCCTTGCCGCTCAGGCCGCACAGCGTTTCAGCGAAGAACTCGTGCCGGTGAAGATTACGACCGCAATCCCCGGCGCCAAGGCCGGCAAGCCCACCGTTACCGAGAGCCTCTTCGCCGCGGACGAAGGCCCCCGCGCCGATACATCGGCCGCCGCGCTGGCCGCGCTCAAGCCGGCCTTCCACGCGCATGGGTCGGTCACGGCGGGCAACTCCTCGCAGACCTCGGATGGCGCGGCCGCCGTCGTGCTCATGAACGCGGCCCGCGCGCAAGAGCTGGGCATCAAGCCGCTGGCACGGCTCGTGGCCTATGCCGTGGCCGGCTGCCTGCCGGAGGAGATGGGCATCGGCCCGATCTTCGCTGTACCCAAGGCGCTCAAACAAGCCGGACTCAAGCTCGAAGACATCGGACTCATCGAATTGAACGAGGCTTTCGCCGCGCAGGCGCTTGCCGTCATCCGCGAGCTTGGCCTCGACCCGGAAAAGGTCAACGTCAACGGCGGCGCCATCGCCCTCGGCCATCCGCTGGGTTGCACCGGAGCGAAATTAACCGCAACCCTGCTCCAGGAAATGAACCGCCGAAAGGCGCGCTACGGAATGGTGACCATGTGCGCCGGCGGCGGCATGGGCGCGGCCGGAATCTTTGAACGGATGAGCTGAGTTGGGTTGAATCGAGCGCCGCAAACAGAAACGGCCAGGATCGCTCCCGGCCGTTCGCTTTTCTGATTGTTCAAGCCCTTTTGGGCTGCGCGCCACTACGCCTTGGCGGTAGCCAGCGTCTTCAACCGCGCGTTCAGGCGGCTCTTGTAGCGGGAAGCGGTGTTGTCGTGCAACACGCCCTTCTGCACGCTCTTGTCGAGCAGCGAAACGGTGGCGCGGTACTGGGTCTGTGCGGCCGTCACGTCGCCCTTCACCAATGCCTCGCGCAGGGCGCGCAGGCTCGAGCGCACACGAGTGCGGTTGGCGCGGTTCACCTCGGTGCGGGTTACGGTCTGGCGGGCGCGCTTGAGCGAAGATACGTGGTTTGCCATGGCTGTTCCTTAATCTTTTGCCTCGAAAGTCAGGACCATGCCTGACTGGGCTGGCCTAACCGGGCTGGAATGATGCGGGTGAGAATGCAACTTGAGCCGCACCCCTCGCAATTTCCTAGTCTACGGGAAACCGGGGCGGGGGTCAATGCTGTGCGCCGGAACGGCCTGGCTCCCGCATGGGTACCCAAAGAGTGAATACTTTACCCGATCTTCACTCGCGCGCCATTGACGGCCGCACCCACCGGCGCTACTCTCTCCCCAGATAACGCATTTGGGCGCCCTCGCCAACCCGCTCCCGATTCAGAACATCTACGGTTCTGTGTGCGCCTGTCTGCCGCTATCGAATCGCCCTATTGATCCGGCAATTAAGCACTGTAGCTTGGGTGCCCCATCCTTGCCGCGTTTTTTGCGGCTAGGGTGGGAAAGCACAACCCTAGTTGCTCGCCGGACCAATAGCTTCACTCCCATCCTGATTCCTGCCAACCAAACCTCAACCACCCTTCTGCCCAAAAGGCAGACCTGGAGGCCGTCTGAACGCTGATCTGGAGATCACCCCGAATCTTGAGCCCCTGTTTGGGACCCGCGATGAAAACCTCAGGCTTATGGAGGACGCCCTCAGCGTCCGCATCGATCTCCGCTCCGACGCGGTGCATGTGGAAGGGCCGCCCGAAGCGGTGGGCCGAGTGCAGCGCATCTTTCAGGACTTTGAAGCGCTGCGCCGCCAGGGCATCAACCCCCACAACGGCGAGCTGAACGGGATGCTGCGCCTGGTGGTGGCCGACCCCGCAACCACCTTGCGCTCGCTGGCCGACGCCGGCAAGCAGCGCTCCACCGGCGTCAAGCGCACCGTGCAGCCCCGCTCCATCAATCAGCGCAAATACGTTGAGGCCATCGAGCAGAACGACATGGTCTTCGGCGTCGGCCCCGCCGGCACCGGCAAAACCTACCTGGCCGTGGCCATGGCCGTGGCCGCCATGAACGCCAAGAAGGTGAGCCGCATCGTGCTGGTTCGTCCCGCGGTCGAGGCCGGCGAAAAACTCGGCTTCCTGCCCGGCAGCCTGCAGGAGAAGGTCGACCCCTACCTGCGCCCGCTCTATGACGCGCTCTACGACTTGCTAGAGCCCGAGCGCGTGGACAAGATGCTCGAGAAGAATGTGATTGAAGTTGCGCCGCTGGCGTTCATGCGCGGCCGCACCCTCAACGATGCATTCATCATCATGGACGAGGCGCAGAACACCACCGTCGAGCAGATGAAGATGTTCTTGACCCGCATGGGGAACAACTCCAGGGCCGTCATCACCGGCGACATTACCCAGATTGACCTGCCCAATCCGCGCAAGTCCGGCCTCGTTGATGCGATCAACGTGCTTGACGGCGTCGAAGGCATCCAGTTCTGCCACTTTGAAGACGGCGACGTAGTCCGTCACGCGCTCGTGCAGCGCATCGTGCGTGCCTACGAGTCAGCCAAACCGCAGCAGCAGCAATTGCCTCTTGCCCTCGGCGACGGCATGGACGCGGAACACGCGGCGCAACCCACTCCGCAGGTCAAAACGCAATAGACACTGGACAATGAGGCGGCGTGCTGCGAGTGATCGCGCACGCCGTCTTATTTATTCGCCGCGCGCTGGGCCTTGATGCGATCGCTGCGGTTGGGCATGATCTCACGGCCCCACTTGTCGACAATCGTCCCGCATTCCGCGCACGAGCCGCCGCCGAGGAGCACTTGCCGCATTCCAGCCATGCCGCCAGGATTGGGGATGGGGCGCAGGCAGCGCGGGCAGTTCACCTTGCCGAAATGCAGTCCCCAGCGATTGCGCACGAGCGTTCCCCACAGCACCAGCAGGACCGCACCCGCGCCGAGCAGGAAAAGTGAGGTAACGGCGAACGTCATCGCAGCTTGATTCACCTCGGCATTGATCTTATCAATCCTCAAGTCGTTGCGGCGGCCGGCGCGCGGACAATGCGGCACTGGGGGCGGGATGTGTGACTGAGCCGCGCGCGGCTTCGCGTATCATCATGCCAGACAGGCTCCGCGGCAACAGGATGGAGCAGCGCGCTCGATGATCTTTCTCGATCCAGACCTCGAAATGGAACCTGCGCCAGCGGGCCAGAACCCGCGCACGCCAGCGGAGGCGAAGGCCAGCCGCGTGCCGAGTGTCCGCACCCTGGCGCGCTTTCTCGCTGCGGCGCAACAGGCCGTGCGGCTGCGCGGCCAGGTCAGCGTCCTGCTCACCACCGACAGCGTGATCCGTAGGCTCAACCGCCAGTTCCGCGGCAAAAACAAAGCGACTGACGTGCTTTCCTTTCCCGCAAGCGGCCCGGCGGCAGCGGGCATGGCTGGCGATCTCGCCATCAGTGTGCCCACGGCGCGCCGTCAAGCGGCGGAGCAGGGCCATGCGCTCGCCACCGAAATCAAAGTTCTCCTGCTCCACGGCCTTCTCCATCTTGCGGGCTATGACCACGAGACCGACGATGGCCAGATGGCGCGCCGGGAGCGCCTGCTGCGCGCCAGGCTGGGTTTGCCGCAGGGGTTGATCGAGCGCGCAGAAGCTGCCCCGGTCACAAAGAAAAAACGCCGCACCGCGGGTGCCAGGCCATGAGCCCGTTCACCATCTTTCTGCTCATCCTCGCCGCGGCCATCGTCGCGCTGGCCTCCTACATGAGCCGCGTCTACTCCGAGTTCGGCAAAATTCTCTCCCGTGAAGTGCAGGACAACATCGACGCCTGGGAAGAGTATGTCGAGCCGCAGTTGGGCCTGAGCCGCGACCACGCTGCCATGTCCGCGGCGGTCCTTCAGCAACTTGCTCTGGGGTTCATCGCGCTCGAATTCGGCGCGGTGCTCTTCGATCGCACGCCGCACACCGGCCGTCCGTCCTTCGCGGAGATCACGCAGGCAGTGCTCGGCGTGGTGCTGATGGTGGTCTTCTGCGGGCAGCTCTTGCCTTCGTTGCTGTTCAACCACACCACGGGCCGCTGGGCGCGCCGCCTCGTGTGGCCCATTCGCCTGCTGCTCTGGATCATCACGCCCATCACTGTCTTCGTGCGCTTCTTTTACTCCGTCGCGTCGCTGGCTGAGCCTGCCGCGAACGAAGAAGAAGCTACGGGGAATGTGGAGGCGCTGCTCGAAGCCGGCGAAGAAGAAGGCATTTTGGAAGAGACCGACCGCGATCTTGTCCGCTCCGCCGTCGAGTTCGGCGACAAGCTGGTCCGCGAGGTGATGACGCCGCGGCCGCAGGTCTTCGCTGTGCCGGAGTCTACCACCCTCGAGGCGTTTCTCAATCTGCTGCGCGAGCACAACTACTCGCGCGTGCCGGTCTACTCGGACTCGCTCGACAACATCACCGGCATCGCCTTCGTCCACGACCTGCTGCAAATCACCGACGAGGAAGCCCGCACCCGCACCGTCGCGCAGATGCAAAAGCCTGCCGTCTTCGTTCCCGAGACCAAGCGCGGCTACGAGCTGCTGCGCGAGATGCAGCGCGAAAAGCAGCACATGCGCATAGTCATCGACGAATACGGCGGCGTTGCGGGTCTGGTCACTATTGAAGACCTGCTCGAGCAGATCGTGGGAGACATCCGCGACGAGCACGAAGATGACGCGCACGCCGAGCAGCCGCAGCGCGAGGCCGGCGGCTCGTGGCTCTTGCCCGGCGGCTTTCCCATCGATCAGCTCGTCGATCTCTTCGGTGAGCCGGTCGAGTTCGACACGTCGTATGAGGCGACAACCCTCGGCGGTCTGGTCAGCGAGGTTGAGGGCCGCATTCCCATGCGCGGCGAAGTGGTTCTGCTCGACCATGCCGGCCTGCGCATCGAGGTGGTTGCCTCCACCGATCGCCGCGTGGACCGGCTGCGCGTCTTCCCGCCCAAACCGGAAATGCCTTCCGGCGCCAGCGCCGCGATGCCGGCGCCGCCGCGCACCGGAAAATAGAATGCCGTACACTCATTCAGGAGCGAACCCCTCTTGAAGTCTGGATTTGTAGCCATTCTGGGCCGGCCCAACGCCGGCAAAAGCACGCTGCTCAACGCCCTCACCGGCGAAAAAGTGGCCATTGTTACGGCCAAGCCGCAAACCACCCGCAACCGCATTCTGGGGGTGGTGGAAGTCCCTGCGCACAAGAAAACCAATCCGGCCGCGCAGATTCTATTCGTCGACACCCCCGGCGTGCACAAGCCCGCCTCGCAGCTCGATCGCCGCATGCTGCAGGAAGTCCACGAGGCGCTCGAGACGCGCGATCTGGTGCTGGTGCTCGTCGATGCCAGCCGGCGCGTGCAGCTGGAGGCGTCCGGAGAGCCGGCAGAAGCCCATCAGCACAAGAAACCCGGCCGGGCCAGCCACAATTGGGCCAGTGAAGATGAGTTTCTTTTCGGCCTGATTCGCGGTCTCGATTGCCCAGTCTTCCTGGTGCTCACCAAAATTGATCTGGTCGCCAAAGACCTGCTGCTGCCGCTCATCGAGACGCTGACAAAGCAGTACACCTTCGCGCAGGTGATTCCCGTCAGCTCGCGCAAGCGCGACGGCCTCGACGTGCTCGTGCGCAAGATCGTCGAAGTGCTGCCCGACGGCGAGCGCTACTACCCGAAAGATCAGTACACCGATCAGCCCATGCGCTTCATGGTGGCCGAGCTCATTCGCGAGCGCATCCTCGTCGACACCGGTGAAGAGGTGCTCTATGCGGCTGCCGTGGTGATTGAGCGCTATGAAGAGCCGGAGCCCGAGCCGCCGGGCAAGAAGAGCAAATCCGCCAGACTGCCGCTCACGCGCATCGCCGCCGCCATCTACTGCGAACGCGATGGGCAGAAGGCGATTCTGATCGGCAAGGGCGGCGCCAAGCTCAAAGAGATTGGCACCGGCGCGCGCAAGCAGATTGAGTCGCTGCTCGGCACGCGCGTCTACCTCGAGCTGCATGTGATTGTCGAACCCGGCTGGCGGGAGTCGCGGCCCTTTGTCGACTCGCTCGACTGGCGCAATCAGCTCGAAAAGCTGGCCGAAAAGCAGGGCAACGAAAAAGTTAATGATGGTGGTAAGTAAGTTAGACGGCTAGTACCATGACCAGATGATCTTGCTATCGCGCCGATGAATCTGGGTGCCCCAGGTCTCGCTTTTGAGACCTGGGAAACCACGAATCTTCACGGTCAAGGTACTAGGCACTGCGCACGCGCCCGCGCCCGTCGGCCTTCACCGCGTACATGCGGGTATCGGCCGCGCCGATAATGGCGTGAATCGCATCGCCATCCGCCGGCGCGGTGGCCACGCCCACGCTGGCGCTCACGCCCAGCTCAATGCCGCTGTTCATCTTGAAGCGCGTGGCCATCAGCTCACGATGCAGAATGGTAGCCTGCCGCTCGGCCTGCGCGGCGCCTGTGGACGGCATCAGCACCACAAATTCGTCTCCGCCATAGCGAAAACACAGGTCGCCCTCGCGGCTCAGCTCTCGCAGCCGCTGACCCACATGCGCCAGCAGCTCGCTGCCCACCAGGTGACCATGCGCGTCATTCACCTGCTTGAAGCGGTCGAGATCGAGAAACGCGAGGCTCACCGGCCGGCGGCCGCAGCGTTTCAGCTCACGTCCCAGCGCATCGTAGAGATGCCGCACATTGAACAGCCCCGTGGTGTCGTCCGTGATGGTGAGCTGCTGGATGCGCGCCACATCGCGCGCGTTCTCAATGGCAATGGCCGCGTGGTCGGCCAGAATATGCAGAAAGGCGATGGTATAGTCGGTGAGCTGGTCGGCGCGGGGATTGAAAATCTCGATCGCGCCCTGCGAACCTTTGCGGCCGCGCAGCGGCAGCGCAATAACCGACTTGAGCTTGGGGATGCCGCTGTTGCCGGCGCGCTTCAGGCGCGGGTCGTCGTCGGACTCCGGCACAATCAGCGTCTCCCCGTGTTCAACCACCCAGCCGGCCACGCCCTCGCCCACCTTCACGCGCAGGTCACGCAGCGCCGCTTCCTCGCCGCCGGCCGCAATTGCGTAGTAAAGCTCCTGCCTCGACTCGTCGAGCATCAGCAGCGTCCACAAATCGGCATCGATAAGCCGCTCCATGTGCTCGAGAATTGTACGCAGGATCGTATCCAGGTCGAAGCTCGATGTGAGCGAGCGCGCCAGTTGGTGGAAGACGAGTAAATCGTCGATCGGAATGCGCTGTTCTGAAGCGTTGGACATGCTTGTGTGCGCAGGGTCACTGCCTGATTTGCATTGTGTCACACGATCGGCGGCCACCAACGGGATTTGCTCGGCCGAGGGTACACCGGAGTCAGGTCCGCGCCGTCAGCCGCCGATGTGAACCATGGAGCGCGACGGCTTCAGGAAGCCTGCCTCGCCGATGTGATGCCGCGCTTCCTTGCCGTTCACCACCTGCGCAATGTAGGCGCGCAGGTCCGGGTCGTCGGCGCCGGAGCGCATCCGTCCGTAGAGATCGTGCTCGATCTGCGAGAAGAGGCAGGTGCGAATCTTGCCGTCGGAGGTGAGCCGGACGCGGCTGCAAGCCCCGCAAAATGCCTGGGTCACCGGCGCGATGATGCCAATCTCTCCGCGCCCGTCGGCAAAGCCATAGCGGCGGGCGGTCTCGCTGGCCTCGCGCGGCGGCAGCGGCGCCAGTGGCAGCATGCGGTCAATGCGCTCCACGATTTCGGCCAGGGGCACCACGATCTCCGGCGACCACAGGCGGCCCTCCTCCAGCGGCATGAATTCGATGAAGCGGACCACCACGTCTTCTTCCCGGGCAAAGTGGGCGAACCCCTCCACCTGGTCGTCGTTGAAGCCGCGCAGCAGCACGCAATTGATCTTGAGCGGTGTCAGTCCCGCAGCCCGCGCCGCGCGCACCCCCGCACGTACCTCGGCAAAGCTGCCCGGCACGCGCGTAATCCGCTCGAAGACAGCAGGCTCCACCGCATCCATGCTCACCGTCACGCGGTTCAGCCCCGCGGCCTTGAGCGGCGCCGCCAGGTCGGCCAGCAAATGGCCATTGGTCGTCACCGCAAGGTCCAACGGCTCGCCGCCCAGCGTGCGCAGCTGGGTCAATTCCTTGAGCAGCTCAGGCAGGCCGCGCCGCAGTAGCGGCTCTCCGCCTGTGATCCGCACCTTCTCGATGCCCAGCTCGACAAACAGCCGGATCAGGCGCAGGTACTCGGCGATGGCGAGTTCGGGATACTGCGCCCCCACTTCGCCCGTGCGGCAGTAGACGCACTTGTAGTTGCAGCGATCGGTAATGGAGACGCGGAGATCGTGAATGATGCGGCCGTGGCTGTCCATGAGCCGCGCCGCCGATGCGTTAGCAGTCTCGGCGATCAATGAAGCAGCTGCCATCTGCACACCTTCATCTGCACCCTGGCGCAGCCTGGGTCGTCTAGTCGAGACGTGGCGTGCCCCGGCGGAGAATCATTCCTGTCGTGCCGAAGCCCAGAATCAGGCAGAGCGCG
This sequence comes from Occallatibacter sp., assembly GCA_035642355.1. Classification (GTDB taxonomy): domain Bacteria; phylum Acidobacteriota; class Terriglobia; order Terriglobales; family Acidobacteriaceae; genus Telmatobacter. The sequence continues at coordinate 5,239 of DASQSP010000034.1, read as the reverse complement.
AGGGCGAAGTAGTAGGCCATGGGATGTGCCCATCCCGGCGAATAGGTCAGATCCTGGCCCACCCACAGCAGCAGCACCGTGGCAATCACGCTGAACTGGCCGGCTATCACCAGAAACGTGTGTCCCAGGTCGCGCCGCCTGTCCAGCGCCTCCACCTGGTCGGGGGTCAGATTGCGTTCCTCGGGGGGCAGAAGGGAATTCGCCATGGTTTCTCCTCAGTTGGCCCGCGGTTCGGCCTCCGGGGCGTTCTCTTCAATTCAATCACAGGTCGCAGGGCCAGCGCCACAGGCGCACAACTCTGGTAGTGCGTAAGTTTGAAACCGTCGTGAAAGGGCACGACTTCAGTCGTGCCGTAAGAGTCGCAAAATGAAATGGGGCTTTAGCCCCTGGGGGATGCGCTGTCGCTCACTGACCCGCTCCGTCAGTCCGTCAAAAATGCGAGCGACTGCAGCGAGGTGATCTCAAACGGCTTGCGGCAGCGGACGTTGGCGCAGCCCAGCTTGTCGTCGCGGCGCACCATGTAGCTTTGCGCTTTGGCAAATCGGGCCCGGTCGCGCTCGTCGGCGTTGCGCGGCAATTGCGCCTTTTTCCGGCGCACCACCCAGCTCACCTTGTACTCGGCGGCCTGGCCGCACTTGGGGCAGGTGATGGTGTGGGTGCGCTGCTCCATGGTCTCGTTGAAAAATTCCCGCTCTTCCATCTACAGATCTACCTCGGTCCTGAGCCCTGCATCGAATTTCACAAGCCGGTGCGCCAAAGCACTTTCCCCGCGGCGCAATTTACTCCATACTCGACCTTGCCATGCCGAAACGCAAGCCAGCCACTTTTTCAGCCGCCAAGGCGGTCAAGGCCAACGCCCGCCAGCGCGTGGGCCAGCCCAAACCCTCGCGCGTGGTGCAGGATGAGCCGCGCACCGGCCGCGAGGCCAAACACAAACCCAAGTTGGAAGAACTGATCCGCAAAGAGGATTGAAGGAGGAGTAAGAGATGGCCAAGGCAGTAGGAGTCGGTGGAGTCTTCCTCAAGGCGCGCGATCCCAAGGCGCTTTCCGCCTGGTACGCGCTGCATCTGGGCATTGCCGAGCAGGGCGGCGGCTCGCTCGTCTTCGAGGGGCCGGAATCCGCGGGCATGACGGTCTTCGCGCATTTTGCGGCGGATACGACATATTTCGGCTCCGGCCCCCAGCAGTCCATGGTCAACTTCCGGGTAGACAATCTGGATGAGCTGCTGGCGCAGTTGACGGCGGCAGGGGTTTCCATCGATCCCCACCGCGACGACCATCCCTACGGACGTTTCGCCTGGATCATCGACCCCGAGGGCAATCGCGTGGAGTTGTGGGAGCCGGTGGGCGACTAGCGCGCCGTATCAAAAGGTCCGGCGCATTCCCGCATCCCCGTACCTTCACAGCCCAACCCAATCAGCCGCAACACTGTGCCGAGCGAGCGGTCTGTAAGACTGAATCGCGGTCTCACGCCCGCAAGGCAGATGTCTTGCCGCTGTCTTACCGAGGTCTTCGTGTCGTAAGACAGCCGGTAGAGCTTTGTCTTGCGGATGCCTTACATCTGTCTTGCGCCGGTTTTGCGGTTGCGTTGGCTGCGCCCGCGGATCACTCGGGTCTAGCGCTCGCGCCCGGATGCGCAAGCCGCCAAAGCACGCGGCGAAACAACCCCAGAGCCCGGCGTGTGTCCTTAGCGTTCCAGCTTAGCCGTCGCAACAGCAGGCGCAGATCGTGCCGGTGGGCCGGCTGCATGGCCCGCGGCGCATAGCCCGCCGCCGTCATCGTCTCTTCAATCAGTGCGGCCAGCCGGTCGAGTTCGCCCGACTCGACGCCGCGCGGACGGTTGTCCGCGTTCGCTTCCGCTCCCCCAGTCCGTTGCGTGGCAATCTCGTAGAGGCAAACGGCCACCGCCTGGCCCAGGTTCATCGACCGCTGGCGCGTGTCGGTCGGAATCTCGACCAGCAGATGGCAGAAGGAGAGATCGTCCCGTGTCAGTCCGTGCTTCTCCGGGCCGAAGACCAAGGCCACATGCCCGCCGCGCGCAAGCTCGGCGGCAACAACTGGCGCTAGCTCCGGCAGCGATACCACGCCCTGCTCGGCCTTGCGGCTGGTCAGTGTGCCGGTGCCGAGCACCAACGTGCAGCCGGCCACAGCCCCGGCCAGAGTCGCAGTCTCTTTTGCATTCTGAAGCAGTTCGGGCGCGCCGACGGCCGACCGCGCCTCGCGCCAGTGCGCTGCAAACGGAGCCACCACCGTGAGGCGCGCGAAGCCGAAGTTGGCCATGGCCCGCGCCGCCGCGCCAATGTTCAGTGGATTGCGCGGAGCAACCAGCACCACATCGAAATGGTCGCATTGGCCTTCGGGGAGCAAGCACCCATTGTAGACACTGCGCGCGGCTTGGCCAGAAATGTATCCGCAGGGTGCAGAAAGGATCCATTTACAATGGCCATACTATGCGTTGCAAACTGTGCAGTGCCGCGAGTGCGTACTTCGGCCGTGCCACGATTCTATTGAAGTACGATGTGCAGTATTTTCGTTGTTCTTCCTGCTCTTTTGTTCAGACGGAAGAGCCGTACTGGCTGGCTGAGGCATATTCTGATGCGATTGCCTCGCTCGATGTGGGCATTATGCAGCGCAACGTACACAATACCGAAGTGACGGGGGCGATGATTTCCCTGCTCTTTAGCGCTTCCTCACGGTACGTGGACTTTGCCGGCGGACACGGCGTCCTTGTCCGGATGTTGCGGGATCGGGGATTCGACTTTCGATGGCTGGATCGGTACGCGAACAATATCTTTGCCAGAGGATTTGAGCACATCGAGGGTAATCGATACGATCTGCTAACCGCCTACGAAGTTCTGGAGCACTTTGTAAATCCGCTTGAGGACTTCGAGGCCTTACTCGCCTATTCCGACAATCTTCTGCTCTCAACAGTTCTTATTCCAGATCCGCCTCCGCAGCCTCCCGACTGGTGGTACTACGCCGTGAACGGAGGGCAACACATCTCTTTCTACAGCCGTAACTCGTTGGCGTGGTTGGCTAAGCGATTTGGGCTGTGCCTGCTTTCGCATGGGCAACATCACCTGTTCACGCGCATTCCTAAGATGGATGCTCTTTTCCGGCTGGCAGTGAGCGGGAGAACGGCCCCCATTGCCAACCGGCTCAGGAAACGCAACAGTCTCGTGGCCAAAGATTTTGAGCAAGTACTTCTGGCCCCACAGTCCTGAATCACATCACCCACGACGGGCACGCGCAACCTCTCCCATAAAACGTCCTCACGGACTTGGGAATCATTGCTCGGCCGTGAGGGGAGAGTATGCCGATTCTTGAGCAAATCAACAAAAGCCTGGAATGGGCAGATCTGGTTTCGCCTGCGTTTTTCATTCTCTCCGTGGGTGCTCCGATCGGTTTCCGGTTTCGCAGGCTCCGATGGGCGCTTTGGGGAGTGCCTCTGATCCTCGCGCAGGCTACTGGCGAGCAGGCCGGTGTGCCCATACTCTCCGGCCTTGCGGGGCTGGCCGTCATTCTCGGCTCCATCGCTGTTCTTGTGCGCGGGCTCCGCGAGTCACGTCGCTTCCACGCAGCCTGGCTCAAGCGGTTTCACGCGCAGCCTGCGGTTTCTCTTGAGGCGCCCTTTCAAGGCAGGTGGAGGGCTCTCGAGACCGGTCCCTCGATTGCTCGAAATCACCATCTCGCCGCGCGAGATCAGTGGTTCGCCGTGGACTGGGTGCGCATCGACGCTCCCAGCCGCGGCAGCGCAATTCTGTCGCCCGGCAACGGTGTCATCGCGCACGTCGAGGACGGCCATGCCGACAAGCCCTCACGCCGATGGCTGCAGGCAGATAAAGCGAATCCCGCCGGAAACTACGTCTCGCTCCGGCTCGATGGACAGGATGGACAACAAGACGTCTTCGTCATTCTCGCGCACCTCGCGCAAGGGTCAATCGTTGTCCGATCTGGTGAGGCTGTGCAGGCGGGGGAGCTACTGGGGCTCTGCGGCAACAGCGGCAATACGACGATCCCCCACTTGCATATCCATGTGCAGCCTGTAGAGCGCTTTGCGGCAGGCTCCATCTGGGGCATCCCTATTGTCTTCGGCGAGCGCACAGGCTGGATACAACCCCGCGAAATAGCAACAGCCTGATTTTCCACCGAAATTACCGACTTTCCACAGGTAAAAGCCTTGCCTTTAGGCAGTCCACTTGCTATTCTCAGCGAGTCGCATCTGGTGGTTACGGCCAACTGACAGCGAGTTGCAAATGAGAGAGGGCTGTGATACTCTCAAAAAGTTGCAGATGAGCAGTGGAGCCTCCCGGTGGCTATAGAGCCTGCCCGATGAGGGAAGTGGGAAGCCAGAAGCTGGTTCGTAGGGTAAGGTGAGTCGCAGAGTTGACGCCCCTTCACCCCTGTAGGGAATCCCGCAGAGAACAAGCCATTGCAAGACCCGAAAGCTAATCCCTTTCGTGCGCCCTGGTGGTGCGAGCCTTTATGGCTGGTCGTTGTTTGATATTTTGCGCAGCGCGACGTTGTCGAAACGGCATTCGGACGTCCAGTTATTCGAGGATTACGCACGAGGAACTTCCGCCCACTTTGAGTCGAGGCGGCCTTGGGCGAATCAAGAGATGAACTTGACAGGCAGATGAATTTTCGATAGTCTTGAAAAGTTCGCGCAAAAACGCCGGTAACTGCCGCGAGGCAGAAAATCTGGCGAAGCGCACCAAGTTCGAGGACACCTGAACGTCAAAGTTTGGGCCTCGATCCAAGGACCCCGCTCAGGCGGTAAGTCCCAAGGATCTTTGACAATAAGGTTGAACGTGCCAGTCGTGAGAAACGATCAGGTTTGGCTTGATCATTCTCACAAGGTAAGGCATCCGCGCTTTCGAGCGCGCGATGCGGTCTCACTCCTCTGACCTCCGTCAGTGCGGGTGGGACAACAGGTTTCAAACGAGAGTTTGATCCTGGCTCAGAATCAACGCTGGCGGCGTGCCTAACACATGCAAGTCGAACGAGAAAGGGGAGCAATCCCTGAGTAAAGTGGCGCACGGGTGAGTAACACGTGACTAACCTACCCTGGAGTGGGGGATAACTGAGGGAAACCTTAGCTAATACCGCATAATACCTACGGGTCAAAGGAGCAATTCGCTCCAGGAGGGGGTCGCGGCCGATTAGTTAGTTGGCGGGGTAATGGCCCACCAAGACGATGATCGGTATCCGGCCTGAGAGGGCGCACGGACACACTGGA
>DASQSP010000033.1:0-3675 GCA_035642355.1 Occallatibacter sp. | reverse complement strand
TGGCGTCTTCTCAGCCGGTGAAGCCCATCGAGGTTTCAACCGGAACAGGCCGCAGGGTCTGGGCGTAGCGGTATCGAGTCCAGGCCGGCAAATGCCCTGAATGGGGCCATACCCCGCAGTCCTCACCCGAACAAGGTTTGTTTGGCAGTGGGTGGAGTTTGAGGCCCGTGCATTCTGCATGGGCACAGCGCACGTTGCGCGTGAGATTTGCGCGAGATTTTTTGATTGGACGGCTGGAACCGAAACGGGGCAGCCGGGCAGAAGAGGCAGGAGAGAGATGTCGACCTTTGTTCCCAGCGGCAAGAATATTGACCGCAAATGGTATGTGGTGGACGCCAGCGGACAGACCCTGGGCCGCCTGGCCACCAAGGCTGCCAGCGTGCTGGCGGGCAAGCTGAACCCGCAGTATGTGCCCTACATCGATATGGGCGACCACGTAATCGTGATCAACGCGGAGAAGGTTCGCCTGACCGGCCTCAAGAGCCAGAAGAAGGTTTACCGCCGCTACACCGGCTTCCCCGGCGGCCTGCGCGAGGAGTCGTTCACGCGCCTGATCAACCGCCGGCCGGAGAAGGTTCTGGAAGAGGCGATCAAGGGCATGCTGCCCAAGAGCAAGATGGGCCGCCAGATGGCGACCAAACTGAAGGTCTATCGCGGCGAGCAGCACCCCCACGCGGCGCAATCGCCGGTGGCGATGGAAATCGCGTAAAGGCAGCTATCAGCTTTCAGCCGTCAGCTTTCAGCTAGTAATTGCTGGGACAGGCGGTGGAGGCACGACGAGAGTTTAAGCAGGAACGAGCTAGTAGCTAGAAGCTAGTAGCTGGGAGCTAAAAGAAGAATGGCTGATCTGGTTCAATACTACGGAACGGGCCGCCGCAAGTCGGCGATTGCCCGCGTCTTTCTTCGCCCCGGAACGGGTGAGTGGAAGGTTAACGGCAAGGCATTCGAAGAGTACTTCGTGACCGAGCAGCAGCGCGTGGCCGCCAAGCGTACCCTGGTGGTGGCGGAGCTGGCCGGAAGCTTTGACGTGGTGACCACCGTCGCCTCGGGCGGCGTGGCCGCGCAGGCCGATGCCGTGAAGATGGGCATTGCCCGCGCCTTGATCGTGTTCAACCCGGAACTGCGCAAGGTGCTGAAGGCCGAAGGCCTGCTGACCCGCGATGCGCGCGCGAAGGAGCGCAAGAAGTACGGTCAGAAGGGCGCCCGCAAGCGGTTCCAGTTCAGCAAGAGATAGCTTTCAGCTTCTAGCTTCTAGCTACTGGCCTTTCAGCCACGATCGGGCTAGGAGCTAGAAGCTAGGGGCTAGAAGCTCAGTAGTCAAATCCCCGCCGCGGCGGGTTCAATTCGGGCCAACAGTAGTCGAGCCCGGATGCAATCCACAAAGGAGGCCCATTGGCCACGATCACTATGAAGGAGCTGCTCGAAGCGGGTGTTCACTTCGGGCATCAGACCAAGCGCTGGAACCCCAAGATGAAGGAATACATCTTCGGCGAGCGCAACGGTATCTACATCATCGACCTGCAGAAGACGCTGAAGCTGTTCAAGGACGCGTCGAAGTTTGTCACCGACCTGTGCGGCTCGGGCAAGACGATTCTCTTCGTCGGCACCAAGCGCCAGGCACAGGACGCCGTGGCCGAAGAGGCCAACCGCGCGGGCATGCCGTACATCAACCAGCGCTGGCTGGGCGGACTGCTGACCAACTGGGTGACCGTGCAGAAGTCGGTGAAGCGCCTTCAAGAGCTGGATGAGATGGCCGTGGATGGGCGGTACGAGCTGCTGACCAAGAAGGAAGTGATTCGCCTGGAGCGGGAGCGCAAGCACCTGCAAGCGAACCTGGCCGGCATCAAGACCATGAAGCGCCTCCCGGACGCGTTGTTTATCGTGGACTCGAACAACGAAGCGATCGCGGTGAAGGAAGCCCGCAAGCTGGGCATTCCGGTGGTGGCCGTGGTCGATACCAACTGCGATCCGACGGTTGTGGACTATGTGATTCCGGGCAACGACGATGCGCTGCGCGCCATTCGCCTGTTCACCTCGAAGATCGCCGACTCGGCAGCCGAAGGCGTGAACATGGTGCATGACAAGGCCTTTGCCGAGGAGCTTCCGGCAGAGCTTGTTGCGTCTGAAGAGCCCGTAGCCGTGGAGGCGGCGGCGAGCGAAGAGCCCGTGGACCTCGAAGCAGCTCTGGGCGGCGGCATCCGCAAGGCCCCGGCGGCAGTGGCGGCTCTCGAAGAGACGGAAGTCGCAGCGGAAGGCTTTTAATCTTTCTTGTGCGCTGCGGCGTACATACTGAGACGAGCGTGGCCGACCGAAATTCTGGAGCCACGCTTTTCTTGTGTCAGGCAGGTCCGGCCGCCGAGCCGGAGGGAGACTAGAGAATCGAGATGACGACGGTGAGCGAAAAGATCGATGCGAAGCTGGTGAAGGACCTGCGCGAGAAGTCGGGCGCCCCCATGGGCGACTGCCTGAAGGCGCTGCAGGAGGCGAAGGGCAATATCGAAGACGCGTTCGTGGTGCTGCGCAAGCGCGGCATGGCGTCGGCGCAGAAGAAGGCGGCGCGCTCCACCAACGAGGGCGCGGTGGGCACTTACATCCACGCCGGCGGCAAGATCGGCGTGCTGATTGAGGTGAACTGCGAGTCGGATTTTGTGGCGCGCACCGAGGACTTCCAGGATCTGCTCAAGGACATCGCGATGCACATCGCGGCCAGCGACCCGCGCTATGTGAAGCCCGAGGACGTGACCCCCGAGGACATGGAACGCGAGAAGGAGATTTATCGCGCGCAGGCCGCCGCGACCGGCAAGCCGGCCCCTGTGGTCGAGAAGATCGTCGAAGGCAAGATGGCCAAGTTCTACGAAGAGGTCTGCCTGCTGGAGCAGCCCTTCATCAAGGAGCAGTCGATCTCCATCAAGGAACTGATCGCGCAGAAAGTAGGCAAGCTGGGCGAGAACATCACCGTGCGGCGCTTTGCGCGCTTCAAGGTGGGCGCGCCCGACTGGACCGTGGCCACCACCAAGGCCGTGGAACCCGCCGCCGAGTAAGCGCGCGGCAGAGCAGGAAAATCAAAGGCCCTGAGCGAATGCTCCGGGCCTTTTTGCTGGCCCGCAAGCCGGCTGGGGGGTACGAAGGGCTACTCGGAAGTAACGTGATGCCGCGAAAGCCGGCGTGCCCGACCTATAATTACAGCGATCCTCCGATACTTGTTTGCAGAGTCCTTTTTGCCGCGCGGAGGGGGAATGAGAATTCGAGGGTGTTTGTGTCGCATGAAGCAGGCACGGCCGTAAGGTTTCGCATACGTGCGCTGATCGCCGTCGCGGCGATGGCCGGCGCGACGGGACTTTCCTGCCCGGCCGCGCAACCTGAGGCGCTGACGTCTATCCGGGCAATTCGTGCCCTCTCTCAGGAAGAGTCTCGCGCCCGGCTTCCAGTCGCCTTCGAGGGAACGGTCACCTACTACAACGCGGCGGTGGAAGACCTCTTTGTGCAGGACGCGGGACGGGCAATCTATGTGGAAACCAAGCCAAATCAGAACATGGTTCCCGGAGACCGCGTGCTGGTGCGGGGAAAGACGCGCAGCAGCTTTCACACCGACATCGTGGCCGAGACCGTGACCGTGCTGCATCACGGGGCGTTGCCCGAGCCCGTGAACGCTACCTTTGAACAACTGATCCGCGC
>DASQSP010000032.1:0-36920 GCA_035642355.1 Occallatibacter sp. | reverse complement strand
ATCTCGAAGCCGCGCGAGGTGTTGTGGAGGTAGAGCAGGACGCCGCAGCCCTCTTCGGCGATGCGGCGCATGGATTGATCGAGGACCTCGCGGCAGTGGCAGTCGGCGGCGAAGATGTCTCCGGCGGTGCAGCGGGTGTGGACGCGGACCAAGATAGGTTTGGCAACGGGCTCGGCGGCGTCGACGCTGAGATCGCCGCGGACGAGGGCGATGTGGCTTTCGCCGCCATTGACTTCGGACTCGTAGGCGATCATGCGGAACTGGCCGTGGCGGGTGTTGATGCGCGACTCGCCGGCGCGGACGATGTAGCGTTCGTGGCGGAGGCGGTGGCGGATGAGCTCGGCGACGGTGAGGATTCTGAGGTTGTGCTCGGCGCAGAACGGAATGAGGTCGGGGATGCGCGCCATCTCGCCGTCGTCGCGCATGATCTCGCAGATGACGCCGGAGGGATTGAGGCCGGCCATGCGTGCGAGGTCGACCGAGGCCTCGGTTTGCCCGGCGCGGACGAGAACGCCGCCCTTGCGGGCGCGCAGGGGGAAGATGTGGCCGGGGCGGGCGAGGTCGCTCGATGTGGATTGGGGATGGATGGCGGTGCGGATGGTGTGCGAGCGATCGGCGGCGGAGATGCCGGTGGTGACGCCTTCGCGGGCCTCGATGGTCTCAGTGAACGCGGTGCCGAAGCGCGAGGAGTTGTGCTGGGTCATGGGGAAGAGGCGCAGGTGGTCGGCGCGCTCTTCAGTAAGCGTGAGGCAGATGAGGCCGCGGCCGTAGCGGGCCATGAAGTTGATGGCCTCGGGGGTGACGTGCTCGGCGGCGAGGGTGAGGTCGCCCTCGTTCTCGCGGTCTTCGTCGTCGACGACGACCACCATGCGGCCGGCGCGGATGTCGGCAAGGGCGCCGGGAACGTCGGTAAATGGAGGTTGGAAGGTGCGTGCGGTCTCGGACATAGGCTCTCTTCGATTATTGTCGACGATTGGGCGGCGGAGGGCAAAATCGCGAAGCTGCGGAAGCCATTGTGAGAGGCAAAAGCAAAAGCGCCGCTCGATGGCGGCGCTTTCTGTGGCGTGCCTTGGTCTGAAGCTACAACGTGGATTCGATTTCAAAGCCCCAGGCCTCGAGCAGAGCCTCCGGGATATACTTTGAATTCTTGTTCCGGCGTGCCCACTCACGCAACCGGGTAGACCGGATGTACTGATCCGGTGTGAGCTTGAACTCCTTGACGATCTGTTCGAAGGAGGTGACGGTGGGCACAACGGGGCCAATGGGCTCCGGTTTGCCCCAATTCGGGTTTCCACGACGCTTTGCCATTGATGATTTGTCCTTAAAGGCAAGAGTGAATTGACTTACAGCCTCGGTCGGCGGGATGGGGGAATCCTGTTGGTCCCGAGACAACTCTACAGTTTTATTTTACGGATTTTCTCTCCAGAAATCAATAGGAAACGGGCATTTATTCGGGCCGTGACGCCGGGGAACGCGCGCCCGGAAATATGCGTATAAGCAATCTGGATTGTGGCGGTTGCGTGGCGTAAGACGGTCAAGGCAGGGTGGAAGCCTTCCACCTTAAACGGTGCAAAACCGGCCGGAAAAGTGAGAGGCGATTGAGGATGGCTACGATGACCACACCAGGACCGGTGTTGGAGCCGGTGTCGAGATGCCTGTTTGCACTGGGATTGATGGCGGCGATGGGCGCCGTGCCCTGCCGCGGCGTGGAGCTGCGGGTGAGCCGGGCGGCGCTGGAGCGGACGCTGCGGCAGCAGCTTTTTCATCGCGCGGATTTGGGCGCTGACGGGGGTGCGACGAGCGATGCGAACCAGCGCTACTACCTGAAAGGGACGGCGCGGTCGGCCTGCTCGGTGTATGTGGAGGACGCGCAGTTGAGTTTCGCGCAGGACCGGATTGTGGTGAAGGTGAAGACCCATGCGCGGCTGGGCGAGGCGATTGGGGGCGCGTGCGTGGGGCTGTCGCTGACGCCGACCTCGGAGGTGAGCGTGGAGCCCTATGGCGAAGGCGAGAGCGTGGGGTTTCGCGATGCGCAGTTGACGAAGGTGAGCGACCGGCGGCAGCTGAATTTTCTGCTCGCGCCGTTCCTGAGCCGGCAGATTCCCAGGAGCCTGAAGGTGGACGCCGCAGAGCTGCTGCGCAGGGCGCTGGAGGGCTCGACGGCGAGCTCGGGGTACAAGGTGAGCCTGGACAAGCTGAAGATTCACTCCGTGCAGATTGAAGGCGACGACCTGGTGCTGGATGTGGATGGGGCGCTGAGCGTGAAGTGAGCACCTGCGGAGATGAGTTCCCTTCCCGATGGGCCGTGAAGGTCTATGCGGCGATGGGGCGGAATAACTCAGTCTGATACGCCGCAGGGGTTGCGCGGGTAGTGTAGAAACGCATATATGAATTCTCCGACGGCGGCTGTGCTGGGCGAGATTGGGCTGGCGGTTCCGCTGCGCGAGCTGACGGCGCAGACATGGGACGTGATTGTGGTGGGCGCGGGGCACAATGGGCTGGCCTGCGCGGCGTATCTGGCGCGCGCGGGGCAGAAGGTGCTGGTGATGGAGAGCCGCGCGCGGGTGGGCGGGGCGTGCACCATTGAGGAACCCTTCCCCGGTGTCAAGATGTCGCCATGCGCGTATCTGGCGGGGCTGCTGCATCCACTGGTGATTGAAGAACTGGAGCTGAAGCGGCGCGGCTTTGCGTGGACCCCGGCAGTGAACGGGCTGTTTGTTCCCTTCCTCGACGGGACCAGCGTGCAGTTGTGGGACGACGATGCGCGCTGCACGGACGAAGTGCGGCGACTGGCGCCGGGCGATGTCGAAGGCTTCAACGCCATGAGCGACGTGGTGCGGCGGCTGCGCGATGCGCTGCGGCCCGAGGGCGCGCGCGATGCGTGGATTGGCGACGCGCCGACGCGCGAGGAGATTGAGGAGCGGCTGGGCGCGGACGATGAGGCGCGGGCGCTGTTGTTTGAGTGGTCGATGGCGGAGTTTGTGGAGCGCTATCTCAAGGACGAGCGGCTGCAGATGGCGTATCTGGGCCAGGGCGTGATCGGGACGAATGCGAGTCCGTTTGATGCGGGCACGGCGTCGATCCGGTTTCATCATGCATCAGGGCGGCTGGGCGGCATGGCGGGAATGTGGGGCTATGTGCGCGGCGGCATGGGTATGGTGTCGTTTTATTTTTGCGATGCGGCGCGCGAGGCGGGAGCAACGGTGGTTTCAGGCGTGCCGGTGGCGCGGATTGTGCCGAGCGAGGGCGTGGAGTTGGAGGGCGGCGAGCGGATCGCGGCGCGCAATGTCGTGTCAAATGCGGACCCGCGGCGGACGCTCACGATGCTGGACGATGCGGCCGATGGCGCGTGGCGCGCGCAGATTGAGCGCGTGCCGATGGAGGGATGCACGGTGAAGCTGAACGTGCACCTGCGCGAGCTGCCGAACTTCACGGCGCGGCCGGGGACGAATGAGCCGCATCACTATGGGCAGATCAATGCGCCGCTGACGAAGGACGAGTGGAAGGCGGGGTATGCGGCGGCGCGGCGGGGCGAGCTGCCGGAGCATCTGTGGTGCGAGCTGTATTTCCAGAGCGCGCACGATGCGAGCGTGGCGCCCGCGGGCACGCACACCATGAGCGTGTTCGCGCAGTATGTGCCCTACAAGCTGGCGCGCGGCGACTGGGATACGCGGCGCGACGAGGTGAAGGCGCTGGCGTTGAAGTCGCTGGAGCGATTCTGCTCGAACATCGACGAAGCGGTAATTGACGCGCAGGTGCTGGGGCCTCCGGATATTGAGAAGAAGGTGGGACTGACGGGCGGGCATATTTTTCAGGGCGAGTGCCTGCCGGCCTATATGTGGGCCAACCGGCTGAGCGCGCGCACGCCGATGCGGGGCGTGTATCTGTGCGGCGCGTGTACCCATCCGGGCGGCAGCGTGATCGGCATCAACGGGCGGAACGCGGCCATGGCGCTGCTGAAGGATGTGGGTGTGCCGACCTGACGCGGACCTGACAGCGGAGCTGGGCGGCCGTCAAGGAAGCGAAAGTCAAGGAAGCGAAATTCGATAGAGGTTGCGGTGGACCGTGGTGTTCACCCACGCATAATGTTCGGGATCCTTGCCCGGCACCAGCAATGCGTGCCCCACCCATTCGGCTCCCGGGATCGAGCTCGCTTCGGCCAGGGTCGCAATACCGCCCGCCGGAATGCTCGACAGGCTTTCACCCGGACCAACGGGAATCGCCAAACTTCGTCCCGGGCTGGTTCGCGATGAGCCCTCCACCGAGACGTAGAGGAATTTCCCGTCGGTCGACCACCTCGTATAGCAGTAGCCTGCGCAAATGCGCTGTGGGGTTCCGCCGCGGAGAGGAATTGCCATGATCGAGGGAAGGCCACTATCGGGCGTGCTGTGAACCACCGCGGTGACCCATCGACGGCCCGGAGAAACTGACTGGAGTTCCAGGATCGGATACGGGATCGCCCTCGACGTGTGTGACCCGTCCGGATTGATCTGATCGAGGAAATTCGCGTTTCCCGCCGTCTGCAGGAACAGGATTTGACCGCGCGCTCCAAAATGCGGCAACTGCGCACCGGCAACTTCGACTTTCATTGCGGGCAGACTCCGGTCAACCGGCGCCACCCACAACTGAGTTCCCTCCGGCGCAGCGGTTGTATACACCGCCTGCTTGCCGTCCGGCGAAATATCAAAGGCGGTCATTGCAACTCCAGGGAATACCGCCTCGCTTTTCCCCGAGTCCACGGTCACGCGCCACAGTTCGGCGCGAGAATCCTCGCTTTGCCGCAGAAGGTAATAGAGGCTGGTGTTGTCAGGGCTGAAAACTGGAGGAGACGGCCCGCCCACCGCTTCCCCTTCCGAAGAGAGTGGGCGGTCTTCGCGCCCATCGTGAATCCAGATTGCGCTTTCGCGCACTCCCACCGAGGTGATGAGCGCTCTCCCTTTCGGCTCTACCGCCAGGCCGTTCTCTTCCGTAGGGCCAGAGGTGATCTGCTCCGGCCTTCCATCCGGAAAACGCTGCCGCCAGATGTGACTCTGGCCTTCCACCGTGGCAGAGAAATACATCCAGTTCCCGTCCGGCGACCATCCGGCAGATGTGCAGGCACCCAACGGTCCGGCGGAACTCGACGGGGCCTGGCTCCCGAGCGCAATCAGCCGGCACTGCGCCCAATCGCCGTTCCCGTTCATCTCCACGACCAGCGCCCAGCGGCGGTTCGGCGACGGAAATGAGTAATGGGCCATGCCGCGCTCGTGCGCGGGGAAATAAATCTCACGTAGACCGGCTCGCGTGTCCGTTGCGGTGACCACCCCCATATGGATTCCCGTGTGAATCTCGGAAAAGAGCAACCGCTGTGGGTCAAGCCACACCAGTCCTGCCGCGTTTTTCAGCAGAAGATGGGGCTCGCCTCCCAGCGCCGATACCGCGTAGGTGGAGAACCCGGTAGAGTCCAACACGGTGTAGGCGATCTCCGACCCATCCGGCGAAAATGCCAACCCGTATTTCGGCCGGTCGTCGTCCGTCAACTGCTTGGTTTCTCCGTTTGGGAGCAGCTTGACGTAGATTCGGTCGGACGTGAGGAAAGAATTGCTGCCACGGATAAATGCCAGCATGTGCCCATCCGGCGACAAGGCGGGTACCACGGCCGAATCGGTGAATTCCGTCAACTGCGTGTACCGGACTTCCGGCGGACGATGCCGTGAACGATAGAAGACCAAGCTGCCGAGGACAAGGATCAGGCAGGCCGCCACTCCCCCAAGCCAGGCCAGAGCCCTCCAGCGTGAGGGCGATGCAGCAGCCGGAGCCGGTTCGGGCGTTCCCTCAGCCGACAGAGCTGGGGCGATTGAAGCGACTGGCGCAACAAACCGATAGCCCATCCCGGTCACGGTCTGGATGAAATGGGGATCATCGGGATCGTCGCGAAGAAGGTAGCGCAGTTTGCGGATGGCGGTATTGATGCCGTGCTCGGTATCGACGAATACTTCGCTGGACCAGAGCCGCTCGGCGATTTCCGGCCGGGTCACCAGTTGCCCCTCCCGCGAGACCAGCAGGATGAGCAACTCCATCGGCTTGCGCTCGATGCGCAGCGACTGGCCTTTGCGGCGCAGCTCAAAACGGCCGCAGTCGAGCTCGAATGGGCCGAATTGAAGGATTGAACCGTGCAGTGTGCTCGGCAAGGGGCCTCCGGCGGGCGGGGTGAATACCCAAGTATGTCATGGAAAACGCCTAAATCAAAAGGAGTTGGCGGTTCACCAGAACTTTACCTTCTGCTTTACCGCCTCTTCATTGCCTTGCGAGCGGGAGACAAGGTTAGCTTCGGTTCAGCCGGGCAATCCCCGGCTGCGGAGGGAAGATGAAAACGGGATTCTTGAAGGTCTTATCGTGCGTCGGCGTTGCGGCCCTGGTTTTTGCCGCTGTGCCCGGTGCTGCGGCACAATGCGGCTTGCCCAACAAGCCGATCAAACCGACGAGTTGGCACCCCAAACTTGGGCAAGTGCATCCGTCGCTGGTTCGGACGGCGTACGAGAACATCAATTTCGAACCGTCCATCGTGGGCATGTGGCATGCGATTTTTACGGCGCAAACACAGAATGGGGAGGAGATTCCCGTCCCAGGTGGCGTGGTGATCGACAACTCCGTGGTGGTGTGGCACAGCGATGGAACGGAGATCATGAATTCCTCACGCTCGGCGCAGGACGGAAACTTCTGCCTCGGCGTTTGGGAACAGACGGGGCCGCGCACATTCTTTCTCAACCACATCCCCTGGCAGGGAAATGTGTTCGATCCCACGGTGCCGCCGGATACGATTGGAGCACCCCAGGGTGGGGCGCAGATCCTTGAGAGGATCAGGTTGAGCCCGGACGGAAATTCGTATGAGGGAACATTCACCCTGACCGCGTACGACACTTCCGGAAAGGTCTACGTGTCATTCACTGGGACGCTCTCGGCAAAGCGCATTACGCCGAATACTCCCTTCAGTGCTTTGCTCTGAGGAGAGATGGCTTGCCTGATGGAGGACGGCGATCTTCGATTCGACGTCCTCCCCAGGCGCAGTCTCGCTTGACGCCAGATCGCCGATGCGCGGCGCAGGGGTAATTTATCGCACTCTGGCGCGCGCGGAGATTCGGATTGTTCGGCTTGATTCGCGCTGCTTTGCTTTGCGGTATATGCCTGCGGTGCATGCACGCATCCGGGGGCAGCGTGATCGGCATCAATGGGCGGAACGCGGCGATGGCGCTGCTGAAGGATCGGGCGGATGGGATGAGTACGACTAAGGTCAGGAAAGCTATATGCGCACATTGTGGTGCTGCAGCGACCGACTTGGCTGTAAATTGTGAGGCACTCAATGTCTCCGATTTCTACTTTAGTGATATTGGCTCGGCACTTTGAATATCACCATAATTCAGATGCATTAAGGCCCGCATCGGAACTTCTTTACCATGTACGAAACCTGGCTTGTAATTTGACTTGAGCAGTGACTCGACGACAGGCTTTTCCAGCTCGGATCGCTCACAGTGTGTGACCTGTGGATTAGAAGCTCTTCCTTTTACGTCAATGGTGAGCATAACATCGCAAGCACTATTCCCCTCATGAACAAATGCCGTGCGCCCATATCTCTCATCAAAAAAACTGATCAATCGAGGGCCCGTTACATTTCTAGTGAACGGATAGATTCCCTCAGGGCCGGGTTCGGAAGCTCCACCACCGAGCGGGATAAAGCCATAGTGAATGAGCGTGCCGACTTCGCGGTCCAAGCCTGCCCGGCTCATACGATGATCAAGGGCCAGACGTCGATCAGGTAGCCATCCACTGATCAGTTTAAGGCTGAGGACGTATTGGCTGATGTGGTACTGAAGAACGAGTGTAACCAACACCGGAATTGCTTTTCCATCCTGTGTCGTGGCAGCGTTGAACCGGTACTGTTTGATGGCGTCCAGGCTGCTCTCCTCAAACGAAGGATCGGTGCAATGGAGAATGCGAATGCTCTCCGGATCGCCTTGGATTCCCACTACCATCGACATCGAGCATAGGCCATCGATCCCTTTGATTCGGGCGTCGTCGGGATAATCGGCGCGCTCCCCTTGGATCAATTTTGGCGGGATAATTTTCCTGGTAGCCCATTGGTCGCTGGGTACGGGTAATTCGCTGCTTTGCATTTCCTTCTGCGCGGAAACAACAATTGCAAGCAGAGTGAGCAATAAAATAAGAAGCCACACACGCAACATGATTCTCTCCAATAGCCTGTCCGAAATACTCGACAACATGTTTGAAACTTGCACTGTCACTTGTCGCTCCGGTAAGATTATTGCTGGTGGTGAGCACAGGAACTACAGATGTGGCGTCTATTAAGCTTACATAATTTGCTTAGCTTTGTATCTTAGGTGTTCGACCTAAGTAGGATCAACTGCCCCCGCACAGATCGCCCTAGTATAGCGTACATGACTTTGTGATCCAAAATAAACGCGGCTTCCCTCTTCCCAGTCTCCACGTAAAATCGCAAAGACATACATCGAGTGGATTTGGGGCAATTCAGCACAACTCTGGCTGCGCGGAGATTCGGATTGTTTGGCGGGTGAGGCTCTGCTATGCTCCGCGGTACATGCCTGCGGCTCCCACGCTCAAACGAGGAATCCGGTTTCGCGATCTGGTGCTGTTCTATGTGGCGATCAGCCTGAGCGTGCGCTGGACGGCCACCTCGGCGGCGGCGGGGCCGAGCATTCTGGTGGTGTGGGTGGCGGCGCTGACGTGCTTTTTTGTGCCGCTGGCGGCGAGCGTGATGGAGCTCTCGTCGCGGCTGCCGGACGAGGGCGGCTTGTATGTGTGGACGCGCGAGGCCTTCGGCGACTTTGCCGGATTTATTGCCGCGTGGACTTACTGGATGAGTAATCTGCCATTCTTCTCGGGCATTTTATATTTCGGCGCGGCGTCGGCACTGTTTGCGTTTGGGGCGCGCGGGCAGCGGCTGGCGGCTGATCCGCTGTACTATCTTGCGTTCGCGGTGGCGTGGCTGGCGGTGATTACGCTGGTGAATATGCGCGGCGTGGACGCGGGCAAGTGGCTGAATAATGTGAGCGCGCTGGGCGTATTTGTGCCGCTGGCGGCGCTGGTGACGATGGCGGCGATCTCGTATTGGAAATTTGGGCCGGTGATGCGCTATCCCGCGGCCAGCTTTGTGCCGCACTTGACGCTGGATAACGCGGTGTTCTGGTCGACTGTGTTTTTTGCATTCGCCGGCGTAGAAGCTGGCTCGTCGATGGGCGGCGAAATCGTGAATCCGCGGCGGACGATTCCGTGGGCGATTCTGGTGGGCGGCAGCGTGTTGGCGATTGGATATATCGGCGGCACGGGTGCGCTGCTGACGGCGCTGCCGGCCGTAGCAGTAAGTGGACCGGATGGATTTGTGAATGGCATTGGCGCGCTGAGCGCCCGCCTGGGCGCGGGCTGGGTGCTGATGCCGATTGCGCTGCTGGTGGCTCTGAATGCGGTGGGCGGCGCCGCGGCAAATCTGTCATCGACATCGCGGCTGCCGTTTGTGGCGGGCATAGATCGCTATCTGCCGCCGGCGTTCGGGAAGATTCACCCGCGCTATCGCACGCCGTGGGTGGCGATCGCGGCGTATGGGCTGGCGGGGATCGCGGTGGCGCTGGCGGGACAGGCGGGCACCACGGTGCGCGGCGCGTATGGCGTGCTGGTGGCGATGGGAATCTTGTCGACCTTTCTGCCCTATCTGTTTGTGTTTGCCGCGATGATGCGCTTGCAGGCGCGGGCGGCGGGGCCGGAGGTGCGGCGCGTACCGGGCGGACGGCCGGTGGCGATTGCGCTGGCGGCGCTGGGATTTGCCAGCACCGCGCTGACGATTGTGCTGTCGGCTATTCCCGCGCACGATGAGCCGCACAAGGCGCTGGCGGTGATGAAGGTGGTGGGCGGCACGGTGGTGCTGGTGGGCGCGGGCGTGGCGGTGTTTGCGGTGGGGCGGGTGCGCGCGGGGCGGCGCGCTGCCTCAGCTTGATGCGAGCAGTGCGCGCAGGGTCTCGGTCCACTCTTCGAGCTCGGCGGTAGGAACGCATTCGCGATCGGAGTGCGCGGTGTGCATGTCGCCGGGGCCAATGACGATGACTTCGTCCGCGATGCGCGCGAGGCGGCTGGCCTCAGACCCGAAGCTGATGCCGGTGGGTGTGCGGAGTTGGCCTGCCAAAGTACCAGTGGCGGGCTGGCCTGAGAGGGCCGTGAGTCGCTTGAGCAGCGGGCCGTTGGCGGCGGGCGCGAAGCCGTGCTCGGCGCGCAGCTGCTCAACGTGGATGCGTACGCGCGGATCCTCTACCTGGAGCCGATGAGCAAGGACTTCAAGTTCAACCAGTATGCGCTGGGGCGAATCGGATGGGATGGGCCGCCATTCGACGAGAAAAGAACATTCTCCCGCGACGATATTTTTTGCGGCGCCGCCCTGAATGACGCCGACGTTGGCGGTGGTGCGCGCTGGATCGAATAACGCATCCGAGGACAGAGAACCGGATGCGACAAGAGCTTCAACGCGCGTGATGAAGCGGGCGGCGATGTTGATGGCGGATGCGCCTTCGCTGGGGAATGCGGAGTGCGCCTCGATGCCGGTGACGCGGATGCGGGCGAGGCCGTAGCCCTTGCCGGCGATGCCGGGGCTCAGCGAGGTGGGCTCGCTGACGATGGCGGAGCGGATTTTGAGTGGCGTTGCGGCGAGAAGATGATCCATGCCCTTGCAGCCGATCTCTTCGTCGGCCGTAAGGATGAGGGCGACGTTGTTGTGGATTGCGCCGCCGGCGTCGAGTGCGGCGAGGAAGCAGGCGAGCGCGCCTTTGACATCGCAGGAGCCGCAGCCGTGGAGATGTTGCGCGCCGGCACTGGCGTGAAGGTTGAGTGCGTCCTTCCATGTCTCAGCGTAGGGCACGGTGTCGGTGTGGCAGACGAAGGCGAAGTCAATTGGAGCTTCTCGTTCGGGCGCGTTGGCGGGGCGCGCGATGAGGTTGGCTTTGGCGATACCGTTGTCATCGGTGTAGGGGAACAGCTCAACGCGCCACTGCTTTGACGCGAGGAACTGCGCGACCCACTCGATAAGAGGCACATTCGAGACCGAAGACGGCGTGGGAATGGCGACGAGAGCGCGAAGAATTTCGGCGGCCGTCACAGCGAGACCTCTTCGCCCGCGATGAAGACGCGGGGATGGGCGGGCGCGGCGATGAAGTAGGCGAGCTCGCGGTAGTCGGTGAACTCGTGGATGAGCAAATCGGCCTGCTTGCCGGGTTCGAGCGAGCCGACCGATGCGCCGAGGTCGAGGCTGTAGGCGGCGTTGATGGTGGCGGCGGTGAGCGCCTCGGCGGGCGACATGCCCATGTGGATGCAGGCGAGCGAGAGCACGAAGGGCATCGAGGAGATGGGCGAGGAGCCGGGGTTGAAGTCGGTGGCGACGACGATGCCGAGTTCGAGCTCGATGATTTTGCGCGCGAGCGGGTACTGCGTGCGTCCGAGGGCGAAGACAGAGCCGGGCAGCAGCACCGGCTGAACGTGGGCGGCGCGGAGTTGATGGAGGGTTGCTTCGGTGACGGTTTCGAGATGATCGGCGGTGGCTGCGCCGAGCTCGGCGGCGATGGCTGCGCCGGTGCCGGGGCGGAACTGCTCGGCGTGAATGCGGAGGCGCAGGCCGTGGCGCTTGGCCGATGCAAGAATGATGCGCGTCTCGTCCGGCGTGAAGGCGTGATCATCGCAGAAAACATCGCAATAGCGCGCCATTCCTGACCTGGCGACCTCGGGGATGAGGTCTTCGGCGATGGAGTAGACGTACTCGGTGCGTCGGTCAGCGAACTCCGGCGGCACGGTGTGCGCGGCCAGCAGCGTGGGCACCATGCGCGCGGGGCCTTCAAGCGCGAGCTGCGCGATGACCTGCAGCATGCGCAGCTCGGTGGCGCGGTCGAGGCCGTAGCCGGACTTGGCTTCGATGGTGGTGGTTCCGGTGCGCAGCATCCAGTCGCGATGACGGCGCGCGGCGGTGAGGAGTTCTTCTGCAGAGGCGGCGCGGGTGAGCGCGACGGTGCGCAGGATGCCGCCGCCGGCTGCGGCGATCTGCTGATAGGTTGCGCCGGCGATGCGCTGCTCAAACTCGGCGGCGCGGTTGCCAGCGAAGACCAAGTGCGTGTGCGCGTCGACGAAGCCGGGGGTGACGCAGCGGCCGTGGGCGTCGATGACCTCGGCGTGGGCGGGGATTTGCGCGTGCAGATCGGCGTAGGTGCCGGTGGCGGCGATGCGGCCGTTTTCGATGAGAACAGCGGCATCGTTGATGATGGCGAGTTCGCGCAACTCTGCGCCGATGCGCGGACGCGCGGGGCCGGCGAGGGTGACGAGCTGGCCGATGTTGACGATGGCAGTTGTCATGGGCTTTGCGAGTTAGCGCGCTGCGCGCTTAGCGAGTTAGCAAGTTAGCTAGTTAGCTAGTTGTCGCCGGGTTGGGGGCGGCTTGCTTTCCCAGGTCTCAAAATCGAGACCTGGGGCACCCAGCGAATTAGCGGATCGTGCTGGTGCCGACGATGCCGAAGTGAGTGTATCGCTTCGAGCAGAAAGTGTGGCTATGGTTTCGCCATGGGGATGCGGATGTTTTTGTCGCGGGCGGTTTGCTGCGCGAGCTCGTAGCCGGCGTCGGCGTGGCGGGCTACGCCGATGCCTGGGTCGTTGTTGAGAACGCGGGCGATGCGGCGGGCGGCGTTGTCGGTGCCGTCGGCGACGGTGACCTGGCCGGCGTGGAGGGAGTAGCCCATGCCGACGCCGCCGCCGTGATGGAAGCTGACCCAACTGGCACCGCTCGCGGTGTTGAGCAGCGCATTGAGGATGGGCCAGTCGGCGATGGCATCGGAGCCGTCGAGCATTTTTTCGGTCTCGCGATAGGGGCTGGCGACGGAGCCGGTGTCGAGGTGGTCGCGGCCGATGGCGATGGGTGCGGAGATTTCTCCCTTGCGCACCAGCTCGTTGATGGCGAGGCCCATTTGCGCGCGCTCACCGTAGCCGAGCCAGCAGATGCGCGCGGGCAGGCCTTGAAATGCGAAGCGGCCGCGGGCGAGGCGGAGCCAGCGGGTGAGGATTTCGTTGTGTGGGAAGAGCTCGAGGGCGAGCTGGTCGGTGCGGTCGATGTCGCGCGGGGCACCGGAGAGCGCGACCCAGCGGAAGGGGCCTGCGCCGGTGCAGAAGAGCGGGCGGATGTACTCGGGAACGAAGCCGGGGATGAGGAAGGCGTCGGCGCAGCCGGCGTCAAAGGCGAAGCGGCGGATGTTGTTGCCGTAGTCGAAGGCAATGGCTCCGGCGCGCTGCAAGGCAAGCATGGCGTTGACGTGAACGACCATGGAGGCGGTGGAGCGGCGAATGTATTGTTCTGGATCTTTTGTACGGAGCTCAGTCGCTTCGCTCAGCGTGAGGCCCTGCGGCACGTAGCCGTTGAGGGGATCGTGGGCGCTGGTCTGGTCGGTGACGACATCGACCTGAACGCCGCGGCGGACCAGCTCGGGCAGCACGTCGGCGCAGTTGCCGACTAAGCCCACGGAGAGGGCTTCGCCATTTTTGCGGGCGGCTTCGCAGAGGGCGAGGGCTTCATCGAGGCTGGCGGTGACACGGTCGCAGTAGCGGTTTTCGACGCGGCGCTCGATGCGGGTGCGATCAACGTCGATGGCGAGAACCACTCCGCCGTTGAGCGTGACGGAGAGCGGCTGCGCGCCGCCCATGCCGCCGACGCCGCCGGTGACGACTAACTTCCCTTTCAGAGAACCTGTCCCGTTGCTGCCGCCGAAGTGTTTCTCGGCGAGAGACGCGAAGGTCTGGAATGTGCCCTGCAGAATGCCTTGCGTGCCGATGTAGATCCAGCTTCCGGCGGTCATCTGGCCGTACATGATGAGGCCCTTTTGCTCGAGCTCGCGGAAGTGGTCCCAGTTGGCCCATTGGCCGACGAGGTTGGAGTTGGCGAGGATGACGCGCGGGGCCATGTCGTGCGTGGGGAAGACGCCGACGGGTTTGCCGGACTGGATGAGCAGGGTCTCTTCGTTGCCGAGGTTTTCGAGCTCGCGGACGATGGCGTGATAGCAGTCCCAGTTGCGCGCGGCACGGCCGATGCCGCCGTAGACGACGAGGTCTTCAGGGCGCTCGGCAACATCGGGGTCGAGGTTGTTCATCAGGCAGCGCAGGGCTGCCTCCTGCTGCCAGCCTTTGCAGCGCAAGGTGGTTCCGCGCGGGGCGCGCACGGTGGGAGCGGCTGCGGTGGTCATGATGCCTCCTGGGTGGCGAAGCGCTGCTGAACGGCGCGATAGCGGGTGCGAATCTCGTCGTCGAGCGGATGATGGCCGTCGGTGAGGACGAGGACGCCGGCTACGGCAACGTCGCGGATGGCGGCGCGATTGAGGGCGAAGACGGCCTGCGACTCGAGCGACGCGACATCAACGCCGAGTAGGGCGGGATCGTCGAGCGAGACGGTGAAGAAGTCGGCGGGCTGGCCTGCCGCGAGCGAGCCGCCTGCTACACCGAGGGCGCGGTAGCCGTTGGCGGTGGCGGCGGTGAAGAGGCGCGCGGCGATGGGCTGATCGCCAAATTGGTCGAGAATGCCGCGCTCGCGTTGGATGAGGCGGAGATGGTACTCGTTCTGGCGCGCGTCTTCGAGGATGTCGATCTGGGCCTGACTGTCAGTGCCGTAGGCGACGGAGATGCCGAGACGCGCGGCGGTGTCGGCGGGAAAGATGCCGTCGCCGAGATTGCGCTCGGTGGTGGGGCAGGAGCAGATAGTGTTGCCGGCCGCGGCTACCTGCGCGAATTCGGACTCCGTTAAATGAATGGCATGAACGAGCGTGGTGCGCGGGGTGAGGATGCCGTGCGCGGCGACGAGAGCGACGGGCGTTTGGCCGTACTCGGCGAGGCAGGCGGAGTTTTCCGCGGGCTGCTCGGAGATGTGCAGGTGCAGGGGGAGTTCCCTGCTCTGGGCAAAAGCCGCGATGTTTTTTTGAGCCGGCAAGGGCACGGCGCGGATGCTGTGCGGGGCGGAACCGACGGTGACGTTGGCCCCTGCCGCAGTAGTTTTGATGAGAGCTTCGAGGTTGCGGAGGTAGGCGTCTTCGCTCTCGTAGAAGCGGCGTTGGCCGGGGTGCGGGGCCTTTTCGAATCCAGCGCGCATGTAGGCGGCGCGCA
Organism: Occallatibacter sp.; assembly: GCA_035642355.1. Lineage (GTDB taxonomy): Bacteria > Acidobacteriota > Terriglobia > Terriglobales > Acidobacteriaceae > Telmatobacter. The sequence continues at coordinate 21,746 of DASQSP010000032.1, read as the reverse complement.
GCAGGCAGATGCGAATGCCGACCGACTGCGCGGCGCGGATGACTTGATGCGCGAGCTCGTTGGGGTCGGCGTAGGGGTTGCCGGCGGGGTCGTTGTGAAGGTAGTGGAACTCGCCGACGAGGGTGATGCCGGAGGCCAGCATCTCAAGGAATGTGGCGCGGGCTACGTCGTAGAGATCGCCGGGCGCGCAGAAGGCCGCGGCGCGGTACATCTGCTCGCGCCAGGTCCAAAAGGTGTCTCCGCCGATGCGGCGGCCTTCGGCACGGGCGCGGAAGAGGCGCTGGAAGGTGTGCGAGTGGGCGTTGGCGAGGCCGGGCAGCAGGGCCTTGTTGGTGAGGCGAATACGTGTGGCGTGGGGCGCGGACTCGGGTGTGGCTTCGCCGAGGACGGAGCCGTCGTCGGCGACGAGGAGTCCGACACCGCACGAGGCGCGTCCGTTGGCGAGTATAAGGTCAGGCAGGTAGAGTCGCGGCATCGCAGTCCCCGGCAGATAACAGGATAGTAGCCGGTGCGGGGCGGCGGTGAAAGCGACAATCTCCGGCGGATGGATTGGGCGGTGGCGGAATGCACTATGGATGCGCCGTGCGGCCTCCGATTCATTGGCCACGCGGGAATGGAATCACTCATCGCAAGGCTTGAAGCAGCTGATCGGTCAGGTCAGCAGCCCTTCAGGGGCTAAATAGACTGCGGAAAAACACATTTCCGACGAGGAAAGTTCAGCAGGGGCTAAAGCCCGAGGTTGTAGTTACAGTACTTGCGGCACGAGTAAACTCGTGCCCTGTTACAAAACTCCCTCTGGCGGAGTTTTTCCGCAGCTGTGAAGCCCGTACTCTTCACGCCGAATTTCTTCAAAACAAATTCATGATGATTTGTTTGGCAGACTGCGCTGGAAAGGCATCGGGGTGCGGGCATCGCCTATTGACCCAGCAAATAGTGTTGTGCACTCGCACCCTAGCCCTAAAAAACGCGGCAAGGATGGGGCACCCAGGCCACAGTACTTAATTGCCGGATCTATAACGATTGGCCTTCAGACCGGGCAATAAAATGCTCGCGCACGGCAGCGATGGGCGGCGTGGGGCGGGGGGAGCGCGCGAAACGCGGGACAGGGATGCGAGGAACGGGGAAGCGAGGAACGAGCACGCGCGCCGTACGAGCCATGACGGCGAGGTCGGTCCAGACGGTGGCGCGGCGGAGGTAGGCGGTGGAGAGCTGGATCTTGTCCGGCGTGACGACGGTCTTGAAATGCAGCAGCGGGTCGGGCACGGCGGCGAGCAGATCGGTCTCGTAGCGGTATTTGAGCGCGGCGGGATCGGTGAGGCCGGGGCGGACGGTGAGCAGCCGCTCGTAGTGGCCGCGGAATTCGTGGGTGAGTTCGGGGAGGACGGGGCGTGGGCCGACCATGCTCATCTCGCCCAGGAGCACGTTCCAGAGCTGGGGCAGCTCGTCGAGCTTGTAGCGGCGCATCCACTGGCCCGCGGGGGTGATGCGCGGGTCGGCGCCGAGGGTGTAGGCCGAGCCGGCGGCGCGATGGGCCATGGTGCGCAGCTTGAAGATGCGGAATGGGCGGAAGCCGCGGCCCATGCGGGTCTGGCGGAAGAGAATGGGGCCCTTCGAGTCAAGCCTGATGAGCACCATGCAGGCCGCGAGAACGGGCAGGGCGGCGGGCAGAAGGCAGAACACACACAGGAGGTCGAGGCAGCGTTTCATCGTGTCGTCTCCAAGGCAGGCAAGAGCCGGTAAACGGGCAGGAAAGAGAAAGCAAACACAGGGGAGCAGCACGGAGCTGCCCGTCTGCGAGGGGCCGCGAATGCGCAGTGCATGCCTCTGCCGGGGAGTGCCGCCGATGCGGGAGGCGGACGGGCAGCTCCGCGTAACGTGCGCGGTGCATTTCCGGAACATGTTAAGAAACGATGAACTAGAGTTGTTTCTTATGGGGAAAAGTTTGATAGTACGGCAATGAAGACACGGGCTGATTAGCGGTGTCAAATGGCTCAGAATCGGGCACTCAAACGTTAGTTTTCATTTTTGCTCGTCAGTAATCTCGCGATATGGTTACCATGCTCCAACCTTGAGGGCAGAGATGCCGCTGGACGACGGTTTGCACAGAGGGTGCTCTTTGCTGAAGGCGGATGCGGCGTTTTCCAGGCGGGCACCGCACTTAGTATGCTTTTTGGTGCCAGATAACACAGGCTCTCTGAGGTGCCGAGTGCGAAAGACAGGAATTTTCCTGTTTGCAGTCATCGCAGTTTTGTTTTCAGCCGCAACGTCACAAGCGAATGCCGCCGGAGAGGCTCAAGGCGAGGCGAGTTTTGTCCGATTGGACCGGGTCACCGCTGCCCGGGCGACAACCAGCGGAGTTGAGCTGCGCGCGGGCGCGGCAATCGTGGCCATCACGGCGCTGCGCGAGGATGTGCTGCGGGTGCGCGTAGGCCCGGCGGGACAACTGCCGGAAGATGCGTCCTGGGCAGTGCTGAAAACCGCGCGCACGGCGAGCGTGACGGTGACGCCGGAGTCGAGCGCGGAGGCGGTGGGTTTTCGCACGGCGAAGCTGATTGTGCGGGTGCGGCGCGATCCTTTTGCGCTGACGGTGACGGACCTGGCCGGGCACACGATTGTGGAGCAGATGGCGGGCCGGCCGATTGAGTACAACAGCGGCGAGTTCCGCGTGTATATGAAGTCGCCGGAGGACGAGCACTACTTTGGGCTGGGCGACAAGCCGGGCCCGCTGGACCGGCGCAGCGAGGCCTTTGTGGATTGGAACACGGATGCGTACGGCTGGCAGGAGTCGACCGACCCGATCTACAAATCGATTCCCTATTTCATGACCTTCCGGCATGGAGTCGCGGCGGGGATTTTCCTCGATAACACATGGCGGGCGAGCTTCGACTTCAACAAGGAGTATCGCGAAGGGTATTCGTTTGGCAGCACGGGCGGGCCGCTTGATTTTTATATCCTGTATGGCCCCGAGCCAAAGGCGGTGGTGGAGCAGTGGGCGTGGCTGGTGGGCAAGTCGCCGCTGCCACCGCTATGGTCGCTGGGGTATCAGCAGTCGCGCTACAGCTATTACCCGGAGGCGGAGGTTGAGCGGATTGCGGCTCGGCTCAGGAGCGAGAAGATTCCGGCGGATGTGATCTGGCTGGACATTGACTTTCAGATCAAGAACCGGCCGTTCACGATAGACCCGGAGCGTTTTCCGCATTTCGATCAGATGATCGACGACCTGAAGGCCGAGCACCTGCACACGGTGGTGATTACGGACCCGCACATTGCGGACCTGCCGAACGCGGGATATAAGCCGTATGACGCAGGCATAGCCGGCGATCACCTGGTGAAGAATCCCGATGGCACGCCGTATGTGGGCATTGTGTGGCCGGGGAAATCGGTATTTCCGGACTTTACGCAGAGGGCATCGCGCGAGTGGTGGGGCACGCTCTACTCGGATTTAGTGGCCGAGGGTGTGGCTGGCTTCTGGAACGACATGGGGGAACCGTCGATCTTTCAGGTGCTGTCAAAGACGATGCCGGACGATGTGCAGCACCGCATCGACGAGCCGGGGTTCGCGCCGCGTGTGGCCCATCATCCAGAGATTCACAACGCCTATGGGATGGAGAATTCGCGGGGAACATTTGAGGGGCTGCTGAAGCTGGAGCCGAATGTGCGGCCGTTTGTGATGACGCGGGCGAGCTATGCGGGCGGAAATCGCTATGCAGTGACGTGGACGGGCGACAACTCGAGCAACTGGAGTCATCTTCGCCAGAGCGTTCCGCAACTGTTGAATCTGGGGCTGAGCGGGTTCGCGATGGCGGGCGCGGATGTGGGCGGTTTTGAGGGATCTCCGCAGCCGGAGCTGCTGACGCGCTGGATGGAGGTGGCGGCGTTCCAGCCAATTGACCGCGACCACACGGGAGCGGGAAGTGCGCCGCAGGAGCCGTGGGAGAACGGCTCGGAGGAAGACGTGCGGCTGCGGCGGCAGTATATCGAGGAGCGCTACCGGCTGATGCCGTACATCTACACCACGGTAGAGGAGATGAGCAGGACTGGGCTGCCGATTGTGCGGCCGATGTTTCTGGAGTTTCCCAACGGCGCGGTGGATGGGTCGCCGCTGGACATGAACAACGGAGGGACATTCATGCTGGGGCGCGCTCTGCTGGTGGCGCAGAGTCCGTTCCCGGACGAAACGGACGACTATCCGGTGGCGCTGCCGCCGGTGGGCTGGTATGACTACTGGACGGGCGCGCGGGTGAAGGTTTCGACGGGACGCCAGGCGACTGACCTGACGGCGGTGGCGCAGCCGGAGGTGAGCATCCATCGCACGCTGGAGACGCTGCCGGTGTTGGTGCGCGCGGGTTCGATTGTGCCCGAGCAGCCGTTGGTCCAGAGCACGGACGAAAAGCCGCAGGGTCCGCTGACACTGCGCGTCTATCCACCCATGACGGCGGGCGGCGACTGCACGGGAAGCGTGTATCTGGACGATGGCGTGAGCTATGACTTCAGGAACGGCGCGTATCTGCGCGAGGGGTTCACATGCCGGGTTTCCGCGCAAGGAGTGGTGGTGACGGTGGCGCCGCGCGAAGGCAGCTTTGCGCCGTGGTGGACGCAGCTTGCCGTGGAGGTGTACGGCGCGGCGCGGCCGGCGGCGGAGGCGACGGTGTCCGCGGGCAATGGGGCAAACGGCCCGGCGGTGGCGACGGAGTATGACTCGGAGCATCACAGTGTGACGGCGCTGGTGCCGGATGACGGCAAGGGTTTGGAACTGCGGATGGCGTACTGAGGGCGTGTTTGGGCGAACAAGGCCAGCAGGAGAAACGGTGGAAGAACGCCTTGCCGCGCGGGTTGGCGTATCAATGACGGGAAGGGCATTTATGCGGAGTAATTCTGAAGTTGCCGATAACGTGACGTTCTGGGAGTCGCCTGCGTCTCGCTTTGGCGGCTCACAGCTTCGATGCTTCATCCGACTTTTTCGCCGCCGCGTCCTTATTTCCCATTGCGGCGAGCACCTGAGCGTGAAACATGAGTTCCCACTTCAGAGTCTTCGAATATGGTCCATGCAGGTCCTGCCCAGCAGGGCCATTCAGTGCGTCATGTTCGAACCTTTCAGCTTTCTCTAGGTCTTGATCTGCTCCATTCAGATCGCCGGCGTCTGCCCTAGCTTGACCTCTAACAAAATACGCTGCGTTCGAACCGGACCCGTCGTCGAAACCCATCGATACCACTGCCACGGCCTTGTCACCGACCTTTACGGCATCTTGATACTTCTGGTCTTGTATCAAAGCAGTCGCATAGAAGACGTAGGCTCCGCGTCGAGTGATCGGATGAGTTTTCGGGTCGTACTTATCCGCCTCGTCGGAGACTTTTTTGCAGGCTATGACAGCATCCGCAGCGTCGTGCTTGCTGACGTAGTTCCTGCATTCCTGATCGAGGGCCATAAACTGCTGCGTTACGCTGTCGTCAGGTCTCGTGTCTTTCGCGGTCACCGTGACATCCTGAGCATGAGCTAAGCCAAGACTGCCTGAAAGGATGAGTGAAGCCGCGACGATAGAGAGTTTCATGGACCGAGTTTATCAAAATCGCTCGATTAGTACCGATATGTCGGCTTATCGAACGCGGTCCGATGGGGCGAGAGCCTCGCGAGTGCATACCAGAGACACAAGCTGATACCCTAAAAATATGAAATTTGGCGTTCTGGTGTTTCCCGGATCGAACTGCGATCACGATACCTACAACGTGATCGCCGAGATCGCCCACCAGCCGGTGACGTTTCTCTGGCATGACGCAGAAGACCTGCAGGGCGTGGACGCGGTGCTGGTGCCGGGCGGGTTTGCCTATGGCGACTACCTGCGCACGGGCGCGATTGCGCGCTTCTCTCCGGTGATGCAGGCGGTGAAGAAGTTTGCCGAGGGCGGCGGACTGGTGCTGGGCATCTGCAACGGCTTTCAGATTTTGACCGAGGCGGGATTGCTGCCCGGCGCGCTGATGCGCAATGCCGGCCTGAAGTACATCTGCAAGCAGGTGCACCTGCGCACGGAGACGACGAACAGCGCGTTTACCAACCAGCTCACCAAGGGCGAAGTCCTGCGGATTCCGATTGGGCACATGGAGGGCAACTACTTTTGCACGCCCGAGGAGCTGCACCGGCTGGAGTCCGAGGACCGCATCGCATTCCGCTATGCGACGGCCGAGGGCGCGGTGACGGCGGAGGCGAATCCGAATGGGTCGCTCGCCAACATTGCCGGGATTCTGAGCGAAAAGCGCAACGTGCTGGGCATGATGCCGCATCCGGACCGATCGAGCGAAAAGCTGCTGGGTTCGGCCGACGGCTATAAGATTTTTGCTTCGATGGTGGAGATATTGGCGACCCACTGATGTTATTGTTGGCAGGCCCCTGGGGAAGTCGACAGAGATGATTGATATTCACACGCATTTGATTTATGGCGTGGATGATGGATCGCCCGATTTGCAGACGTCGCTGGACATGGCGCGGGAAGCCGCGCTTGAAGGCGTAACGCGGATTGTCTGCACGCCTCACGCGAGTGAAGAGCATCCCTACAAAAAGGCTTTGGTTGACGAGCGGCTGGCTGAGCTGCGCGAGAAGCTGCGCGGCGTTGTGGAGCTGAGCCTGGGCTGCGACTTCCACATGAGCGCGAACAATATCGCCGAGGCGCTGGAAAATCCGCTGCGCTACTCGATCGACGGCAAGGGCTATCTGCTGATCGAGTTTTCGGATATGGGGATTCCGCCGCAACTGACCGACGCGATGAAGCGGCTGCAGAACGCGGGGTACACGCTGATCGTCACCCACCCGGAACGGAACGCGGTGCTGCAGCGCAATCCCGAGCTGCTGGCCGACTGGATGCGCGAGGGCAACCTGGTGCAGGTGACCTCGGCGGCGCTGTATGGGCGGTTCGGGCATGTGGCGGAGGCGTTTGCCAATGCCCTGCTGGACCGCGGCTGGATTCACTTTCTGGCCAGCGACGCGCATCACCCCGAGTGGCGTCCGCCGCATCTGCTGAAGGGCTATGAGTATGTGGCGGGACGCGCGGGCGTCGAGACGGCGAGGCGGCTGTGCGTGACCAATCCAGCGGCGGCCGTGGAGGGCGGGAAGTTTCCCCCGCAGCCGGAGCCGAAGGGACTGTGGGAAGGTGTTCCGCTGACGTTCGATGTGTCGAAGAAACGGCCGGGCGGATCGAAGAGCAAAGGCGGGAGCAAAGGCGCAAAGAAGGGCTTCTTCAGCCGGCTATTCGGACGCTAGAGGCCGAGACCGCCGTCGACGGTGAGTATCTGGCCGGTGACAAAGCCGGTGTTGGCGGCGAAGTAGACGACGGCCTCGGCGATGTCTGCGGCGGCTCCGTTGCGGCCTAGCGGCGTCTTTTGGGCGAAGCGCCCGGCCAGTGCGGAGTCGCTGCCTTCCATCTCAATCCATCCGGGAGCGACGCAGTTGACGCTGACCTGTGGCGCGAAGGCCTTGGCCATGGCCTGGGTGAGCATGTGCAGCGCGGCCTTGGAGGCGCAGTAGTGCGCATGGGCGGCCCAGGGCTGGATGCCGCCGAGCGAGCCGATGTTGACGATGCGGCCACTGACGGCGCGCAGATGGGGCAGGGCCTCGCGGGCGACGAGAAATGGGCCGCGGGTGTTGGTTTGGAAGACGGCATCCCACTGGGCGAGGGCGAGCTGGTCGAGCGGGGCAGACTCGAAGACGGCGGCGTTGTTGACCAGAATGTCGAGGCGATTGTGAAAAGCCGCGGCGGAGGCGACGGCGGCGCGCACGGAAGCCTCGGAGCGGACGTCACAGAGGACGGCCTGAGCACGGCGGCCGAGTGCGACGATGGCCTGCGCCGTTGCGGCGGCTTCTTCAGCAGAGCTGCGGTAGGTGATCGTTACATCGGCGCCGGCGCGGGCGAGCGCCAACGCAATGGCGCGGCCGATGCGGCGGGCGCCGCCGGTGACCAGCGCCGCTTTGCCTTCGAGCTCGAGCCGCGCATTCAGAAATGACCTCTATCGCTGGGGCTGCTGCGGGCTGGAGTCGGGCTTGGCCGAAGCGCTGTCGGGGTGCTGCTCGTAGATGGAGTACTGCTGGCCGGGGCGCTTGAGCCTGATCTGAATGGTCTTCTCGCTCTTGTCAACGTTGTAGTCGCCGCCGAAGGTCTGAAAGCCCTTGGCGATGACCTGCACCAGGACTTTCGAGCCGGTGGGCAGCACGTCGAGCAGGGCCTTGCCGTCCTCGTTGGTCTTGAGCTCCAGGTTGCCTTTGTCGCCAACGAGCTGGAAGACGACGGCGGCGTTTTCGATGGCATGGCCATCGTCGTTGCGGAGGATGGTGACCTCAACGCGCGAGGTGGGCGGCGGAGCTTTGTATTTGCGGCCGCGATGGGTCGTATCCTGCGCGGCGGCTGCGAGGCTGGCCGCGAGCGCGAGGAAAAAGAACGAAAAAGCGAGACGGCGGAGACTGCGGAGACCCATGGGTTTATTGTACCTGCTTGCGTGTTCGGGATGCGATGCAGTGTTGGCCCTTGAGAGCGCCTGAACCCCGGTGCCTGCGCGTGCATTCCCTTCGTAGTGACGAACGGGTAAACTAAACGTGAGGATTTTATGCCGGATATTCAGCGCAGGAAGACGCCCACGGTCAGGATTGGCTCGGTTCGCGCGGGCTGGGAAGTGCCGGTGGTCGTGCAGTCGATGACCAACACGGACACCGCGGATGTGGCGTCGACAGTGGAACAGGTGGCGGCGCTGGCGCTGGCCGGCTCAGAGATGGTGCGCGTCACGGTGAACAACGAGGACGCGGCGGCGGCGGTGCCGCATGTGGTGGAAGCGTTGGACAAGCGCGGCATCCATGTGCCGATTGTGGGCGACTTCCACTACAACGGGCACATCCTGCTGAAGAAGTATCCGGCGACCGCCAAGGCGCTGGCGAAATACCGCATCAACCCCGGCAACGCGTCGATCGGCAAGAAGGATAACGACAACTTTCAGGTGATGGTGGAGTGCGCGGTGGAGAACCAGAAGCCGGTGCGCATCGGCGTGAACTGGGGCTCGCTGGACCAGGCGCTGCTGACGCGGATGATGGACCAGAACAGCAAGCGGCCCGACCCGCAGCCGGCCCGCGACGTGATGATGGAAGCGATGGTGGTGAGCGCGCTGGAGTCGGCCAAAGCGGCCGAACACTATGGGCTGCGGCACGACCAGATCATTCTGTCGGCGAAGGTTTCCGGGGTGCGCGACCTGATCGATGTCTACACCAATCTGGCCGCGCGCTGCGACTATGTGCTGCACCTGGGGCTGACCGAAGCAGGGATGGGATCGAAGGGATTGATTGCGTCAACTGCGGGGCTGGCACCGCTGCTGCTGGCGGGCATCGGCGACACGATCCGGGTGAGCCTGACGCCCAAGCCGGGCGGAGACCGCACGGAGGAAGTGCTTGCGGCTCAACAGATTCTGCAATCACTCTCAATCCGAAGCTTTATGCCTCAGGTAACCAGTTGCCCAGGGTGCGGGCGAACCACGAGCACTTATTTCCAGGAACTGGCGGAGCAGATTCAGAGCTACCTGCGCGCCTCAATGCCGGAGTGGCGGAAGACCTACCCCGGCGTGGAAGAGCTGAAGCTGGCGGTGATGGGCTGCGTGGTCAACGGGCCGGGCGAATCGAAGCACGCCAACCTGGGCATCAGCCTGCCGGGCACGTTTGAGGATCCGGTTGCGCCGGTGTATGTGGATGGCAAGCTGCACACCACCCTGCGCGGCGACTCGATTGTGGCGGAGTTCAAGGAGATTCTGGACAAGTATGTGGTCAGCCACTACGGGCAGGGGGCAAAGAGCGAAGAGCTGGTGGGGGCGCGGTAGGCGCTGACTTCTCTGCTGCTTCGAAAGACCGCGCTGCGTGCGCGGTCTTTCTCTTATGCGGCCTTTTTATGTGGTCTTTTTATGCGGACAGAAACGGGTTTTCGATGCGCAAGCCTTCGATCTGCTGGCCGTGTTGCAGATCTTCGGTGTAGAGGCTTGTACAGCCGGCTTCTATTGCGGACGCGATGATGGCGGCATCGTAAATGCGGAGGCCGTAACGAGCCGCCAAAGCGACAGCGTGTGCCTGTAGGATCGCGCTCAGAGGCTGTGCTTCCCCGCAGCACAGTTCCACGGCGTAGAGCAGTTGCTGCACTTTTGCCCAGGGGTGATTGAACTTTCGCCGCGCCACGTCAACGAACTCATTGAGAACCTGCACGCTGACGATGCCGCCGCCGGTCAGGATGGCCTGCGCGCGATCCACTCTTGCATGGGCCTGTGAAGAGGCTACTTCGAGCGAGGCATAGACCAGCAGATTTGTATCGAGGAATGGCCTAGCTGTCATAAATCTCGTTGCGGTCGAATTTATAGTCGTCTGGAACCTTGAACTGGTTCTTGCGAAGGAGGCGCAGTGCCTCCTGCCTGCGCTCGTCGCGGCGGATTTCGATGACGTTGTCGGGGGTGAGGGCCAGTACCGCCTCGTCGCCCTCTTTGAGTCCGGCCTTTTCGGCAACCTCGGCGGGGATGCGAACGGCGAGGCTGTTGCCCCATTTGGCTACTTTCATGGCTGGCTGCCTCCTGTGTATATCCTAGCGCTTATGTATATCCAAGGCAAGATGGATATACATTTGTTACGGATATACATTTCTAATGCTATTGATGAGATTTTCTACGCAAATAATTCATCTGGCATAATTTGCTTTCAAGCTATGCAGCCAATCAAGGCGCAGACTCTTCGAGCCTTGGCGCTACACGCGCGCCGAGGAGGAGGATGGCGCAGGAGATGACCAGCGCGATGAGGCTTGCGCCGAGGCCGGTGCGGAGGGTGGTACGGTCGCTGATGGCGCCGATGATCTGGGGCGAGAAGGTGTCTCCGAAGGCGTGGATGATGAAGAGATTGAGGCCGACGGCGGTGGCGCGAACCTGGCCGGAGACGGAGTTGACGATGGCGGTGTTGAGCGGGCCGGTGTTGAGGAAGAGGAAGAACTCGGCGGCGAAGAGCGCAGGCACGGCCCAGCGCGAAGGGCCGAAAAACAGCAGCAATCCAAAGGGCAGCGTGAGGGCGACGCTCCAAAAAGAGAGCAGGTAGAGCGCGCGGTGGTTGGTGCGGAGCCAGCGCTGGGCGATCCAGCCGCCGATGAGGGTGCCGAGGATGCCGTCGACCACGGTGCTGGCGCCGACAATCTGGCTGGCCGCGCCAACCGATAGACCCACTGACCGGCGGAGGAACTCCGGCACCCAGGAGGAGATTCCGCCCATGGTGAATGTGAGCGCGGCCAGGCCGAATGTGCCGGTGAGGAAGGCGGCGTTGGTGAAGAGGCCGAAGAAGGTGGCGCGGTCAGGCGTGGCGCGGAGGCGGTCGGTTGCGCCGCGCTCCGGTTCCCTGCCCAGCCAGCCGTAGAGCGCGGCGATGACCAGACCGGGAATGGCGCAGACGAAGAACGGCGCGCGCCAGCCCCAGTGCGAGCCCATTTGCCCGCCGGCCAGGTAGCCGAGCGCCGCGCCGACGGGGATGGCGATGTAGAAGAGGGAGAGAATGCGGTTGCGATCACGCTCGGAGTAAAAGTCGGCCAGCACGGCGGGGGCGAAGATGCCGAAGGTGGCCTCGCCGATGCCGACAATGGCGTGGCGGATGTAGAGGGTCTGGTAGTCGTGGACCCAGTAGGTTGCGAGGGTGGCCAGGCTCCACAGCACCGCGCCACAGACGATGAGCGGCTTGCGCGGGAAGCGGTCGCCGAGCCAGCCGGTGAGCGGCGCGGCAAACATGTAGACGAAGAACATGGCGGTGGTGAGCGCGCCCATCTGCTGGTCGGTGGAGTGGAATTCGCGCTGAATGAGGGAGAGCTCGCCGGGGAGGATGTAGCGGTCGATGTAGTTGAGCAGGTTGAGGGCGAGCAGGAGCAGGAATGTCCCCAGAGCAGGGTGCAGGAGCGCGCGGCGGGCTGGGGCTGAGGCGGGCAATGTATGCAAATCCGGCTGAAACAGCGGAGGCCCAAGAAATATCACAGACGGCGGCGGGGCGCACAGGGGACAGGCAATATATGATCGAAGGTTTGAATTTTTAGAGGCTAAAGCGCAAGGGCAGGTGGCCCCGGTCTCATGAGGGATTCTCCCCAGTTGATGGTGCCCCCGGTCCCTTGCCTTTGGGGACCGGGGATTTAGAGCCGACGTGCTGGACCTTCGTCCACTCGGGCAGCCGCCATCCTCTCAGTCGAGCCGTCCACTCCGACTCAATCTCTACTGTCCCGCGCTCGCCTGTCGCGTAGTGACGGAAGCTCGACCACTTCCAATCTTCGGAGCGGGCCGCCAGACCGCGCACTACCGGATTGCGGTGCATATACCGTAGCTTCTCCACATGCTTCTTATGATCCGGGACGTTGAAGTCGTAGTAATGAGCTTGCCAGAAGGGCCTTTGCCGGCTCCGCACCGAAACCGAAAGCTTGAGTGCCTGGATCGCCTTGGATAAAAGCGCGCGCCGCGGCTCGCTTACCAGCAGATGCACGTGTTCGGGCATGACCACATAACCGGCGACCGCAAACAGATAGCGTCGGCGCACTCGCTCGAGGGCATCTTCGAACATTTCCATGGCCGCGACCGGCGACAAGTACGCCTGCCGGCGATAACAGCTGAATGTGAAAAAGTGAAACTCCCCGGTCTGCTGATAGCGAATGCGCTTGCCTTTCATGACCTGCGAGAATACATCAACCGGCGATTCCGGGGCACCTGACGTTTCCCTCCCCGGTCCCCAAAGGCGAGAGACCGGGGGCACCATCATCATTGATCGGAATGGCCATCGGGACCGGGGCCACCCGCCGGCGAGATCTTCGTTCTCAATTCGCAGAGCGACTCCATCTCCGAGGTCATCACCGGCACCGACGACGTGCAGGGCGCATACCTCATGGGCGCGGACCCCGTCTACGGACTCGTCTCCGCCGACAACGCGCTCATCTACGTAGCCAACCTGCGCTCGCAGGAGGTCACCATCTACGCCATCGACGACGGCAAGCGCGAGGGCTCCATCCGCGCCGGCGACGGGCCATCGGCGCTCGCCTTCTCCGCCGCCGGCCATCTGCTCTTCGTCGTCGATGCCGGCTCCGGCGACGTAGCCGTCGTCCGCACCGCCTCGCACTCGCTCTTCACCCTGCTCCCCGCCGGCCGCGCGCCCAACGCCATCGCCGTCAAAGCCTTCAAGCTGCCGTAGCGCAGGTAGAGGGGTGTGCCCCATCCATCGCCCGCCGCAGCGGGTGATGGGTGGGAAAGCAAGGAACCGACCTTTCACAGATCATCCCCAGCACAACCGTGGGCACCCTCGGGTTGTGGCTGCGATAAAGGCACACATGGAGGGTATGCAACACACACATTCGAACAATTAGGCCAGAAGCAGATTTCTCTTGACGGCCTGCAAGTGGCCAGATATATTTCCTCGCAGTCAAAAGTCGGAGCGTCACTCTCAATTGAGACCCCATCTGCGTTCCAACCAAGAGAGAATAAATCAGCATGATGCGACATCTCAGCGAGCTTATCGGGTGGCGACGGATCATTGTCCTTCCTGCGACATTTCTGCTGTTAACTCCAACCGGATGCACTCACGTAACGATAACAGGAAGCGTAACTGCACCCAAAACTTCCAGACAGGCGCAGTCAGTTGTACGTATTCAGTCAGCGGTGGTAATGGACCTAGCCCAACAAAACCTGCACCTCAGCTCGCTCTCAGCGATTTCGAAGCAAGCCCGGCAACGAGCTTTACACTTATCGCCAGTGCTCCTGCCTCGAATTTCATTGTCAATCGGAATCAGCCAGCGCAGAGCACAATCACTGCAACTACGGACACTGGATACACAGCGTCGGTTACCGTAGATCTTCAGCAAGTCACATCGACTACATTACCCGTGAATCCCGGCGATGCTGTTTACACATGGTCGGTAGTCAACTCACCGCAACTCGAAGCCTGGACACAGAACATCGAGGCAAATACGATCTCGACATTACAGATATCTGGCTCCAGCGGCCTTCCACTTCTACCCCTCGGCAACCCAGGCCTCTACACGATCTCTGGCCAAATTAACAGCAACGCGACTGGCCTCCTTGGCATCGGATCATCGGCCATCGGCCTTGCACCGTCTGGGCCAAAGTGTGGATCTAACTGCCCTGTACAACCTGATCAGCCACCTACCAACTAACAGGAAGCATGTGATATGAACTTGAAACACAAGCTGACTTATCTCGCGGCGCTGGTGGCCTTGTCTCTGCCATTGCCGCCAGCTATATCTTGCAGTGATGAAGGCGCTCAATTTCATTCTTCCATTTGGAGTTCAAAGGAAAGAGTGGTTGTGCCGTTTGAATTCATCAACAATCAGATCGTGGTTCGGCTGTCGTTGAACGGCATGCCGGGGAACTTTATTGTCGATACCGGAACCGACCACACAGCGTTGGACCGAAGAGCCGCCGATGCGGCACACATGAAAGACGCGGCTCACTTGACAATTGTTCCAAATACAGGGAATGCGAATTCTCTGGGTAAGTCGTGCGCCATAGTTGTAGCTGCCCGGGGTGTAGAAATTAAGTTCGGAAAGGTCGAACTTATACGCGGCATCACACCTGTATCCGATTTCAGCCAGTTCGAGAAAGGCTTTGGATTTACGTTGAGCGGGATTATTGGATTTGACTATATCCGGCAATTTCCCATGCTGTTCGACTACCGCGCAAAAACGATTACCATTTTTGGAGACAAGCGAGTGCAATACCGCGGACCAGGGACTTCAATCCCGCTTGTCGATACGAATCCCCCTGTTGTTGCGGCAAAGATGGAGCTTCCAGATGGCTCGCAGGCTGAAGCGAAATTAATTGTGGACACCGGATACTACGGCGGTCTTGACCTCCACGGACCATTCGTTCAGAAGCACGTTGCGGTGCAAGCCACGCAGAATACGGCACGCTCCGACCCGGCGCCTGGTATACGAGGCGGCTGTGGAGACGACATTGAACAAATGCGGGGCGAGGTCTCGGCGATTCAGCTTGGGACTGCGCGGTTTCCTGGTCCCGAGACGCAGTATGCCAAGTCGCCAATCGGCGTTTCTGCCAGTTCTGAGACCGATGGACAACTAGGCAGTGCCTTCCTTTCGCAGTTCCGCATATTCTTCGACGCTCCCCGCAATCTGATTGTTCTTGACCGATAATCCATTTGGCCGGGTGGTCCACCGGGCGCCCCATCCATCGCCCGCCGCAGCGGGTGATGGGTGGGAAAGCAAGAGCCCCTGTCAAGCGCCGCCTCACCCAACTCCCTGATTCCAAAGCTCATTCTCTTTGCACATCAATTCCACGCTTCCGTCACAATAGAGTCATGGCCGAAAATGGCACAAACCGAAAAACGCCCGGAACCCAAACCCGTTCCAACTCCAAATCCTGACTTTCTCTTTATCTTCGCCAAAACGCGGGTGTTTCGGCAACGCCGGCTGATTCCAGATCGCTTACAGAGGCGTACCCCCCTCCCCCCCTTTATTCACCCTGTCTTCGCCTCAATGGCGGGTGGCGCATTCTTCGCTCGGGGCGTTCCTCTACTCCTTGGGGCGGGGCCAGCGGGCTTCTACGGTGGTGGCTATGCCGCCGCGGGGGCGGAACTCGCCGCGGACGACGGCCCAGACCGGCTCGGCGGCCTTGACTACGTCTTCGAGTACCTGATTGACGATGTTTTCCTGGAAGATGCCGAGGTTGCGGTAGCTGTAGAGATACTCCTTGAGCGACTTGAGCTCGAGGCAGCGCTCGCGGGGCATGTAGCGGATGGAGAGCGAGCCGAAGTCGGGCAGGCCGGTTTTGGGGCAGACGGAGGTCAGCTCGGGGTCGTCGATGGTGATTTCGTAGCCGGGAAAGTGATTTTGCCAGGTCTCGATGGCCGGGAACGGGAAGTCGAGGCCGGCTTTGGCGTGATCGTCGGTATAGCGGGGTTCGGCTGCCATTTCTCCATTGTACGAGGGGTGCGGCGCAACGGCCAGAGAGGGCCGAGCACCATATTTGCGCACCCTCGGCGACGCGCAGTGAGTCCTATATACTGAGTCAGGTCATAGGGATGGCAAGAGCAAGAAAAGAACTGGACCGCCGCTGGTTGTGGATTGGAGCGGCCCTCATTTTGACAATCGTGTTCTTCTCCGTGCGCGAACTTACGCGGCAGCGGCTGCCCATCCACATCGCGGTGGCCGCGCGGCAGACGCTGACCAGCGGGTTGAGCACGAACGGCCGCGTGGAGCCCGAGGTCAACTACACCTTTCCAAGCCCCATCGCGGGGACGATCAAGGCCGTGTATGTGCAGCAGGGCGAAATGGTGCCTGCGGGCAAGCTGCTGCTGGCGATGGACGACACCGAGGCGCGGGCACGGCTGGCCACGGCCGAAAACGGCGTGCGCACGGCTCAGGCTGCGCTGGACGCGGTGAAGCACAACGGGACCCTGGCACAGCGGCAGGCTTCGGCGGCGGAGATTACGCACGACCGGCTTGACCGCGACCAGGCCAAGCAGAATCTTGATGCGCTGACGAAACTGAATGCGACGGGCGCAGCCTCGCCGAGCGAGGTGGCGGCGGCGCGTCAGCAGTTGCAGTCGAGCGAGGCGGCGCTGAGCGCCGCGCAACAGAGCGCGGCGGAACGGTACGCACCGGCGGACGTGGCGAGGGAGCAGGCGGCGCTGACCGATGCCGAGATCAACGCGGAAGCGGCGCGCGCGGTTCTGGACAAGACCCGGATGCGCGCGCCGGTTGCCGGCACGGTCTACAGCGTGGACGCCAATGCGACGGAGTTTACCGAGCAGGGCAAGGTGCTGCTGCAGATGGCGGACCTGCGCCACGAGCGGGTGCGCGCCTACTTCGACGAGCCGGAGATTGGGCGGCTCGCGGTGGGGCAGGCCATCGAGATCAAGTGGGATGCGGCGCCGGGCAAGGTGTGGCACGGGCACATTGTGCGGACGCCGATCACGGTGATTACCTACACCACGCGGACTGTTGGCGAAGTGATAGTGGCGCTGGACGGCGGCGACGGCGGGCTGTTGCCGGATACGGATGTGACCGTGACGGTGACAACTTCGAGCATGCCGAATGTGTTGAGCGTGCCGCGCGAGGCGCTCTACTCGGAGAACGGCAAGCCGTATGTGTACAAGGTCGCGAAGAACGGCTCGCAACTGGTGAAGACGCCGGTGGTGGTGGGCACGCTGAACCTGACGCAGGTGTCGATCCTCTCGGGATTGCAGGAAGGCGACGCGGTGGCGACGGGCTCGATGACAGGACAGCCGCTGCAGACCGGCGTTCCGGTCAAGGTTGTGCAGTGAAGCGTTGTGCAGTGAGGCGATGGTTTGCAGCGAGCTTGCTGTGCGCGCTGCTGGCGCAGTGCGCGGCGGCCGAATCGAGCCGCGACGGCGTTGCGCAGGCCCATACGGCGCTCGAGAACGGCGAGGCGGACAAGGCACTGGCGTTGCTCGGTTCCCTGCCCGCCACCGCGGAGACGCATAATCTGCGCTGCCGCGTGCTGCTGACGCTGGAGCGCTGGGATGCCGCGGCGAGCGAGTGCCAGGAGGCGGTGCGGCTGGACGGGCAAAGCTCGATCGACCACATGTGGCTGGCGCGGGCGCTGGGCGAGCGGGCCAGCCGGGCGTCGTTTCTGTCGGCGTATGGGCTGGTCAAGCGGGTGCGCGCGGAGTTTGAGACCGCGGTGCGGCTGGACCCGCGCAATGCCGACGCGCTGGCCGATCTGGGCGAGTTTTACCACTCCGCTCCGGGAATTGTGGGCGGCGGCGTGGACAAGGCCGAGGCGACGGCGGTGCAACTGGACAAGGTGGACCCGGCGCGGGCGGAGCAGTTGCGCGGCTGGACGGCGGAAAGCGAAAAGGATTACGGCACGGCGGAACAAGACTTGAAAGCGACGATCGCCAAGGATCCGCATCCGGCATTTGCATGGATGGCGCTGGCGAGCTTTTACCGGCGGCGGCAGCGTTTGAACGATGTTGATGCGGCGGTCGCGGACGGCATGAAAGCGGCGCGGCAGGACCCGGAAGCGGGCGTGGCGCTTTACAACGGCGCATCGGTGCTGATCCGGGCCAATCGCAACCCGGCGCTGGCGGCGCGGATGCTGGAGGAGTATCTGACCAGCCCGTCGAAGGCCGAAGAAGCCCCGGCCTTCGCCGCCTATACGCAGCTGGCGAAGCTGAAGGCGCAACTGGGCGACAAAGCGGGCGCGGCCCAGGAGCGCGCCTCGGCACTGGCCCTGGCGCATGACTACAAGCCTGCGCTGGACATGAAATTTTGAGGGGCAGCGATCGATTGCACTCGGAGACTCCAATACGCGCGGTCGCCTTCGCAGTTTTTCTGGGCGCTGCTCTGATGCCTGTCCTGATGCCTGCGCCTATATCCGCGCAGGTTTCGCTTGCGACTGTTGTGGACCTTGCCCAGCGGCAAAGCGCGGCGGTGCGCCTGGCCGCGGCCGACCAACGCAAGGCTGCCGCACTGCTCTCCGAGAGCAAGGATGTGTACATCCCATCGCTGCAGTTCAGCTCCGGGCTGCCCGCATTCCCCTCGCTGGGTTTCAACGGATCGCCTGATTCGATCTATAGCGGCACAGTGCAGTCGCTGGTGTTCAGCATTCCGCAGAAGCAATACATCGCGGGCGCGGCGTCAGGACTGCGCGCGGCCACCGCAAACCTGAAAGACGCGCGGGAGCAGGCGGCCCTGGACGCGGCCACGGCGTACATCGAGATGGACACCGTGAATCGCGAGTTGACGGCGGCTCACCTGGAAGAGAGCGACGCCGGACGCATGGTGGAGATTGAGCAGGAGCGGTCGGAGGCCGGCGTGGATCCGCTGAACGATCTGCTGCACGCGCAACTAAGCGCCAAGGAGATCAAGCTGAAGCGGCTTCATCTCGAAACGCGGGCCGCGACCCTGGCCGCGCAGCTTGCCGCGCTGACGGGAATGCCGGTGGGCGCCATTGCGCCCGACCACGCCAGCATTCCGGAGATTCCGGCGGTGAGCGGCGAGGTGCGGCCGCAGACACTGGCGGGCGTCGAGTCGGCGCGCCTTGCCGCTCGCTCGCGGCAACTGCTGGCCAAGGGCGATGAAGAGATCAATTATCTGCCGCAACTGAGCTTTTTTGCGCAGTACAACCGCAACACGACGCTGCAGAACAACGCCGACTTCTTCTACAGCCACAACCTGCCTGCAAGCAACTTCAGCTCGGGATTTTCGATCCAGGTGCCGCTCTTCGACCTGGTGCATCGCGCCAAGGGGCGGGAGTCCGCGGCCGAGGCGCTGCGCTCCACGGTGGAAGCGGAGCAGGCTGAGAGACAGAACGATATCCAGATTGCCACTGTGACCGGGAGCATTCGAGAGCTTGAGACCCAGGCAGAGATTGCCGCGCTGAAGCAGCAGATTGCGGATGGCGACTTGAAGACAGTCGAGACGCAGCTCCAATATGGCAATGGAACGGGCAGCGGACCGGGGTCGACGCCTCAGCTATCGCCCAAGGCGGAGCAACTGGCGAAGATCGACGCCAACGAGAAAAAAGGCGAGGCGATGGAAGCGAGTTTCGAGCTGGCCAAGGCGCGGCTGGGGCTGCTGCGCGCGCTGGGCCACATGGAAGACTGGGTGCGGGAACTGCACGGGAAATAGGGCGAACCCCGGAAGGCACCTGCTCCCCGGCGGGACCAAAAACCGCAAGAATGGTAAACTTAAAGGGATGTCTACGCCTCTCAAGACCCTGCTTCTGAACCCACCGTCGTTTGAGAACTTTGACGGTGGCGCGAGTTCGCGCTGGCCTGCCACGCGCGAGATTGAATCCTACTGGTACCCGGTATGGCTGACGTATCCGGCCGGGCTGCTGGAGGGTTCGCGGCTGCTCGATGCGCCTCCGCACCATGTGTCGGCGCAGGAGACGATCGAGATCTGCAAGGATTTCGAGTTCCTGGTGCTGTTCACCTCGACGGTGGGCTGGGAGGGCGACCAGCGGCTGGCCGAGGCGATCAAGGCGGCAAACCCGTCGATCCGCGTGGCCTTTGTTGGGCCGCCGGTGACGACGGACCCCGACCGCGCGCTGAACGAATGCGCGGTGCTGGACTTTATCTGCCGGCGCGAGTTCGACCACTCCATTGTGGAGTTCGCGCAGGGCAAACCGCTGAACGAGATTCTGGGCATCAGCTACAAGCAGAACGGCAAGATCATGCACAATCCCGATCGTCCGCAGATCGAGGATCTGGACGCGATGCCGTGGGCGACGAAGATCTACAAGCGCGACCTGGACGTGACGCGCTACAACGTGCCGTTCCTGCTGCACCCGTACATTTCGCTCTACTCGACGCGCGGCTGCCCGGCGCAGTGCACCTTCTGCCTGTGGCCGCAGACGCTGAGCGGACATGCATGGCGCAAGCGCTCAACCGACGACGTGGCCGCCGAGCTGGCCTGGGCGAAACAGAACTTCCCCGAGGTGAAAGAGTTTTTCTTCGACGACGACACATTCAACATCCAGAAGGCGCGGACCATTGAACTCTGCGCGAAGCTGAAGCCGCTGGGCCTGACGTGGAGCTGCACCTCGCGCGTGACCACCGACCGCGAGACGCTGAAGGCGATGAAAGAAGCCGGATGCAGACTGCTGATTGTCGGCTTTGAGTCAGGCGATCCGCAGATACTGAAGAACATCAAGAAGGGCGCGACAGTCGAGCGCGCGCGGGCCTTTGCGAAGGACTGCAGCGACCTGGGCCTGACCGTTCACGGCGACTTTATTCTGGGGCTGCCGGGCGAGACCAAGGAGTCGATTCGCAACACGATCAGCTTTGCCAAGACGCTGGACGTGGAGACGATTCAGGTTTCGATTGCGCACGCGTATCCGGGCACGGAGTTCTACGACTACGCGAAGTCGAATGGGTTTATCACCAACGAGAAGATGGAAGACGGCGGCGGCCACCAGATGGCGCACATCGAATACCCTGGCCTGCCTGTCGACTACGTGATGGAGATGGTGCATCGGTTCTACGACGAGTACTACTTCCGGCCCAAGGCAGCCGCGCGCGTGATCTGGAAGGCGATTGTGAATCGCGATGTGCCGCGGCTTTATGTTGAAGCAAAGGCCTTCCTGAAGCTGCGCGCCCAGCGCAACCGCATGGTGAAGGAAGCGCGCGCCAAGCAGCCCGATCCGCCGGCGGTAGTGGGCGCGGGCGCATAAACACCGCAACAGAATGACCCGGTGAGGGCGGCGCTCGTTTTGAGTCCGCCCTCCTTTTCTTGCATCTCTTTACACAGAGACAGGCACTCTACGGATGGCGCATCACACACTCTCGCCGCGGCAGTATGCGATTTTGGGTTTAGTCGCACTGTGCGCGCCGCTGGGCGACACCTGCCTGTCGCGGGGCATGACGCGCCTGGGGCCGATCACGCTGGCGCATCCCGCATCGCTGGTGGCAGCGGTATTCACGCCGTGGATTGCACTGGGCATTGTGCTGCTGATCGGATTTTTTGCGAGCTACCTGACCGCGCTTTCGTGGGCGGATTTGACGTTTGTGCTGCCCGCGACGGCCTTTGGCAACGTGATTGTCGAGTTGCTGGCGCGCTTCTGGCTCCATGAGGCCGTCTCCTGGCAGCGCTGGCTCGGCGTTACGCTTATCACGCTCGGCGTAGGGCTGGTGGCGAGCGGGCCGGCGCGGACGGAACAGCCGCCCTCTGCGGAGATTGAGGAAGAGTTGCAGCAGAGACAACTGCTATGACGATTCCCTACCCTGCTACTTTCCCGGC
>DASQSP010000031.1:0-14902 GCA_035642355.1 Occallatibacter sp. | reverse complement strand
TCGTGCACCAGCACAATGTCGTCCGCAGCAGCCGGCAGCGCAGCCAGCGCGTGCGCCACGCTCTCCTGCCGGTTGTCGCCGCCCTCCACCACATGCACCTTGGCCGCGCAGCCATACTCGGCCACCTCGGCCGCCACGCGCTCCATCTCCGGCTTGCGCACGGCTACATAAATCGCGGTCACGCGCTCCACCGCGGCAAACGCGCGCAGCGAGTGAATCAAAATCGGCGCTCCATCGAGGATGAGAAACTGCTTGGGCTGCGGCCCGGCCATCCGTGTGCCGAGCCCTGCCGCGGGAAGAATCGCGAATACCTGCATAACTCGTGGAGTATACAACGCCCGCGTGCTTCAGCCGTTATTGCCCGCGATCCGTAACATCGCGCGCCGGTGAGCGGCAATCAGCGCCGCATCCTGCACTGCAGCAATAAGTGTCACAACCATGGGCTGAGTATAAGGAACGGTGCAGGCATACGGTGACCTTCTTGCCGCGTCTGGGACGGCGTGATTGGAACGGCGCTAAAGGTACAGATGCTTCGGCCACTCGCTCACAGGCATCTTTCTGCGAATCGACATCCGCGTCCATCCGATCGACAAGCTCGGCCAGATGCTGACGCAGACAATGAAAAGCACGGAGTGCTTGAATGCGCTCCATGCAATAACCGCCACTCCCACAAGGTATAGCCACTTCGCCGCACGATAGACGCGGCTGCGCCTCGGCGTGAAAATCTTAAAGAACATCGGGATCCCGCACATCGCCAGAGCGATACCGGGGATAAGCAACACCCCTGACAGATAGCCATATCCGGCAGTCCAGGCCCCCAGCCCAGAGGCCACTGTAACCACAGTCCAAAAAAGAACAAACCACCGCAGCCAACCGCGCTCGTAGTCGGCCTGCGCATCCCACCCACTCTGGCGCAGCACCTGGGCTTCGCGCTTCGTCAGCAGCACACGGCGGTACTGCCGGTTCGCCATTTTGGCATCGCCCAGTGCGGCCAGGGCCGTTTTTTCAGCAGCGGTTTCGTTCTCACCGTCCTGCATCGCCGCCACTCGCGCCGCTTCAAAGTGCTCCGCGATCTCCGCGCGCACCCGTTCCGCCGCATCCGAGGACAAATCCCGCGTCGCCTGCTCCAGCCACATCTCCAAAGCCGTCATTGTTATGCCTCCCCCAGGATCGTCGTCACCGCCCCCGCCAGCGCGCGCCACTCCGCGCGGTCGCGTGCCAGCGCACCACGCCCCGCTTTCGTGATGCGATAGCAGCGCCGCGTTCGCCCATTCTCCGCGCCTTCATAGGACTCCACCAGCCCCTCGTTCTCCAGCTTGTGCAGCGCCGGATACAGTGTGCCTTCCTTGAAGTCCAGCACGCCGCGCGATCGTACCTTGATCTGCTGCGCAATCGAGTAGCCGTGGTCAGGCTGGCGCGCTAGCGCTTCCAGAATCAGCGTGGGAAGTGTGCCTTTGAAATTCATTGAGTACCTCTGAATCCTATGCATAGGATATTCGGGTGAATTGGAAGTGTCAACATCTTTCCATCTGCGATCGGTTCCGTCGCGGTGTATCTTTCACGCCGCAGAGACTCGAACGTCATACGAGCCACCGCTGCATGCAATGCCCGTATCATCTTTTCGTGGCCACTTCGCTCACGCTCGACGCCTCTCTGCTCACCCCCGGCCTGCGTCTCGCCGTCGGCCTCTCAGGCGGAGCAGACTCTGTCGCGCTGCTACGCGCGCTGGCTCAGCAGGCCAGGGAACTGGGCCTCGTCCTCCACGCGGCGCACTTGCACCACGGCCTGCGTGGCGCGGAAGCCGACGCCGATCTGGCCTTTGCGCAATCTCTCGCCGAGCAACTCGACATTCCTTTCCATCACGCCCGCGTCGACACCGCCGCCGAGGCCAAGGCCCGCCCCGGCAAGCCCGCCGAGTCCATCGAGGAAGCCGCCCGCCGCCTGCGTTACTCATGGTTTCGACAACTCCTGTCCGAAGTTCCGCTCGATGCAATGGCCACCGCGCACACCCTCGACGATCAGGCCGAAACCGTCCTCGCCAAGCTCCTGCGCGGGGCATGGACCGAAGGACTCTCGGCAATCCATCCCGTCGTCACCCTCGGCGAGGGCCGCATCATCCGCCCGCTGCTCGCCGTCTCGCGCGCCGAAATCGAGCAGTATCTCCGCGCCCTCAACCAGCCCTGGCGTGAGGACGCCTCCAACCGCGACACCGCCTTCACCCGCAACCGCATCCGCCACCAACTTCTGCCAATGCTTGAAACCGAAAACCCCCGCCTCCGCCAGCACTTTGCGCAAATGGCCACCCTGGCCCGCGATGAGGAAGCCTGGTGGCAAACCGAACTCGCGCGCATCGCGCCGCAGCTTCTGCTGCCCGGTACGCCGGTCCGCAGCGGGGGGCGCGCCGCCGGTGACACGCTAGCCCTCGACGTCACCCGTTTCGCCGCACTCGCGCCCGCACTGCAGCGCCGCCTGCTGCGCCACGCCGCCGCCCAGTTCGGCGCAGCCCCGGACTTCGCCGCTACCGAGTCTCTGCGCGCCCTCGCCCTCACCGGCCGCGCCAGTCAAAAATTGGACCTGGCCCAGAGCCTGCGCGCCGAGCGCACCCACCGCGAGCTGCGCCTCACCTCCGCGCCCGCCGACGCCGAGCCCGCGCCCGAGTACATCGTGCCCATTCCCGGCACAGCCCAGGCCCCCGCCTTCGGCCTCACCCTCACCGTCGAGAGCGACAACCCCCAAGGCAAACAAGCCACCCTCCGCGCCTGGCAGCCCGGCGACCGGGTCCGCATCCGCCACTCCGCCGGCCCGCGCAAGGTCAAGGAAGTGCTGGAGCGCATGAAAGTTACCGGCAGCGATCGCGCCCTCTGGCCGGTCCTCGAGCTCGACGGCCACATCGTCTGGATGCGCGGCGTTGAACTCGACCCCCCAAACGGCCAGCAAGCCGACCTACGCATCGCCGCCGTGCCTCTCGTTTGATCAGGCCAATGCAGTACCGCCGTACCGCAGAACCCCTTCCGTACACCGCAGAATTTCCTGCCCTTGTCTCCGAATATTCATCCTTCGCGGTACAATCGAGCTTGCTGCTCCTCCTTGCGGAAGGCACCCGTGTCTCCCGCGACAAGCAGCCGCACTTTCTGTGACTTCGGGAGCGCGGCGAGCGTCTAAAGGGAGGTAGCGGGCGGCGCTGGAGGTCCAAGCTGGACTTCCCCCGCCGGGAAAGAGGAATCCTGGTGAATTCGACCGTCAAGACGATCATGTTCTGGGTCATTATCCTTGTCTGCCTCATGCTGCTCTGGGGCGTGGTCAGTCACGGCACCAACCTGGGCGGCAAAGACGCCGAGGTCAATTATTCCGACCTGCTGACCAAGATCGATGCCGAGCAGGTGCAGGACGTCGTGATTCAGGGCTCCGAGCTGCACGGCCACCTCAAAGCCGACCCCAAGGATCAGTTCCACACCACGATCCCGCAGAGTTCCGACACCTTGATGAACAAGCTCTACGCGTCCAAGGTCTCCGTCACTCTCAAGGATCCGCAGAACAGCGGTTTGCTCTTGCAGTTGCTCTTCAACGTGGGCCCGTTCATCCTGCTCGGCGCCATCTGGTTCTTCATGCTTCGCCAGATGCAGTCCGGCGGCAACAAGGCACTCAGCTTCGGCAAGAGCCGCGCGCGCCTGCTCTCCATGCAGCAGAAAAAGGTCACGTTCAAGGATGTGGCCGGCGTGGACGAAGCCAAGGAAGAGCTGAAGGAGATTATCGAGTACCTGCGCGAGCCGCAGAAGTTCCAAAAGCTCGGTGGCCGCATCCCCAAGGGCGTGCTGCTCGTCGGACCTCCCGGAACCGGCAAGACTCTGCTGGCCCGCGCCGTGGCCGGCGAGGCCAACGTGCCGTTCTTCTCCATCTCCGGCTCTGACTTTGTGGAGATGTTCGTCGGCGTCGGCGCAAGCCGCGTCCGCGACCTCTTCGAGCAGGGCAAAAAGAACGCTCCCTGCATCATCTTCATCGACGAAATCGACGCCGTCGGCCGCCACCGCGGCGCCGGCCTCGGCGGCGGACACGACGAGCGCGAGCAGACGCTCAATCAGCTCCTCGTCGAGATGGACGGCTTTGAATCGAACGACGGCGTAATCCTGGTCGCGGCCACCAACCGGCCCGACGTGCTCGATCCCGCCCTGCTGCGCCCCGGCCGTTTCGACCGCCGCGTGGTCGTCGGCCTGCCCGACGTGCGCGGCCGCGAGGAAGTCCTCCGCGTCCACGTCAAGAAGGTTCCCGTCGGCGACGACGTCAACCTCAACATCCTGGCCCGCGGCACACCGGGCTTCTCCGGCGCCGATCTCGCCAACATGGTCAACGAGGCCGCCCTAGCCGCCGCGCGCGCCAATCGCAAACAGGTCCTCATGTACGACTTCGAGCTGGCCAAGGACAAGGTCCTCATGGGCGCGGAGCGCAAGTCCATGCTCCTCACCGATGCGGAGAAGAAGGTGACCGCCTATCACGAGGCCGGTCACGCCATGGTCTCGTTCTTCCGCGGCAACTCCGACCCCATCCACAAGGTCACCATCATCCCCCGAGGCATGGCCCTCGGCGTCACCGTCTATCTGCCCGACGATCGCCACAACTACACTCTCGATTATCTGGAGACGCGCCTCGCCACCGCTTACGGTGGCCGCGTGGCCGAGGAGATCTTCCTCAACCAGATGTCCACCGGCGCGGGCTCCGACATCGAGACCGCCACCGACCTCGCCCGCCGCATGGTCTGCGAGTACGGCATGAGCCGCCTCGGCCCGCTCACCTTCGGCAAGAAGGAAGAGCAGATCTTCCTCGGCCGCGAGATCGCCCAGCACCGCGACTTCTCCGAGGAAACCGCCCGCCAGATCGACATGGAAGTCCGCCGCCTCATCGACGACGCCTACCAGTCGGCCAACGCCATCCTCGGCGCGCACAAGGACGCCATGCACCGCGTCGCCGCGGCCCTGCTCGAGCGCGAAACCATCGACGCCGAAGAGGTGCGCCTGCTCATCGAGGGCCAGGAACTGCCCCCCATGCGCTCCGTGCTGGCCTCGCCCAGCGACGGCTCCGGCAGCAGCGGCGGCCAGCAGGTTCTCAAGCCCGAGACCCGCGGCTCCGGCGGCTTCCCCGAAGGCTCACCCTCACCCGCTTAGGCACTACGTGCGGCAGACGCGGCTTGCGCCGCCACCTGCCGCTTCAACTCGACACGAAGGCCGCTCCCATTGGGAGCGGCCTTCGTGTTGTTGGAGGAAGCCGTCAATTGCGAATCTCCAAAAGTATGGTTTGACACCTTTATGTCGCCTACGCCATCATCATGGCATGCCCGTCAGAACCACCGTCGACATTCCGGCTCCGCTCCACGACGAGTTGCGACGTCGCGCCGAGACTTCGGGAACGTCCATTCGCTCTCTCATTGTTCGCGCCGTAGAACAAGCGTATACCGGCTCCGGCAAGAAGGAGCCGGTGACGGGCCCGCTCATTCGCGAGACCGGGAAGCTGGGTCCTCGATTCCCCAAGGATGAAAACCCGCATGATCTCGTTTTTTCCTGATCTCAACGTGTGGCTCGCGCTCTCCGTGGCCGGTCATTCCCACAGCTCCAAAGCCTGGACGTGGATGGGGAATATCTCTCCAGACGCCCGCCTCATCTTTTCCCGCTATACGCAGATCGGATTGCTGCGCCTTCTGACAAATACATCGGTCATGGGAGACCAGACACTCGTTCTGCGCAGGGCATGGCGCGTCTTTGACCGATGGCTGGAAGATCCGCGCGTAGAGTTCTATCCGGAGCCGCGCAGCATCGATGCTGAATTCAGAAAAGCCACCGAGCCGTTCGCGTCCAGGCCCGCGTCGAAGTGGGTGGGCGACTGCTGGCTGCTCGCAATCGCGGCGGGCAGCGGGGCAACGCTGGTCACTTTCGACAAGGCGCTCCATGACTTCGCGCGGAAGCGGGGCAATCCCGTCCTGATCCCTGGGTAACTTCGGCGTGTCCGGCACTCGATTGAGATCAGAATATCTGGTAAGCCACGCCAACGCTGCCGCGATTACGACTTCAGTGTCCCGTCAATCCCCGTGAGCGATAGCCTCAACGCAAAAGCCAAGGGCTGCACTTCGGGGGAGCTCCACGCATCGGGAACGCTGCGCTGGGCGTGATCACGCTGCTGGAATGGGAACTTCTTCCGTTCGCCCTTCGCGAGCCAGCGCCCACAGATAGAGCCCAGACAGGGCGAGCAACACCAGTGGTATGGGCCGCTCCAGCATGAGCATCAGCAGTTTGTTTGAAAGTGTAGCCGTCGTAAGCCGCAGCCGCTCTGCAAAGCTCACGAGCGCTGTCAGAACGAACGGCGAAGTAAGAAGCACAGCCGCACCGTTCAGCAGACCCGAGAGCCACCGTGCCGCGCCACCGCGCTGCCACAACAGCGCCGCGGCCGGTACGCTAAGCAGCAGCAGGCTTAGATCCCACACCCGGTGGTAGTTGGGCAGCGGCGTAAGTACGGCCGCCGCTGCAAGCGCGAGCGCGTCTCCTGTACGCGTGCGCGGCGCTTTTACAACCAGCCGCGCCCACACCGCAATCAATCCGCCGCCCAGCAGATAGCTCGCCGCGTCTACCAATCGCGTATTTTCCATAAACACGCTGAATGCCGATTGCAGGTCGACAATCATACCCGCGGTCAGCGCGCCGACCGCCAATGCCGCCGGCCCCGACACGACCAGAAGGTTCTTGTGCAATTCCTCTGTCCAGTGCGGCGCTACCAGCCATACCCACGATGCCGCCACCGCGCTGAGCGCAAGCACAACCGCCAGCACGCGCAACGCATGCCTGCGGCTCGATCTATTCGATAGCAGCAGAAAGCCCCATATCAGCCATAGGTCGTGTGGCTTCAGCATCAGTGCGGCAGTCAGCAGGATTGTGCCCCACAGCGTGAAGCGCTCTTCGAGGAAGCAAAGAACTCCGGCGATGCCCAGGCCCACCGCCAGTCCTGCCGCGTTGCCTACCCACAGCAGAGGAAATAGGTTGGCAAGCAGAAGCCCGGCCAGCAGACCGGAGAACGCCGAAGTCTCACTGCAGAATCTTCGCCAGACGGAGACTGCGGCCAGAATCAGGCTGAGCGCTGTCAGAACGTCCCAGGCGACATGCGCCATGCTCCAGGGCAGCAGTGCAAATGGCGCAATCACCACGAACATGGATGGGAAATAGACCGTGTATGTGATGACCTCGGCCTGCCTCGCAACAGCATCATCCGCGGCATTGACGCCGTTCTCTGCCGCGTACACGCGCAGCACATTGGGCGGAAGGTACGGATCGTGCCACTGCAGCAGGCAGCGGGTGCTGTAGTAAACGATTTTGAAATCCTGCAACAGGTCTGTGGGGCCGCGCAGAATCGAGAATCCCAAGGAGAGAAAGAAGAGGATTCCCAGGCTCAGAAAAATTAGCCCATCCGCATGTGAGCGTGTTCGTTCCATGAACGTTTTCATCGTACAGGGCAAAGGGAATCCGCGCTGCAAAAACGCATCGCCCGTGCGCTCAGGTTGCCCTAATTCAATACTGTTCTCAGAAAATCCGGTACGAAATGCCCGCGCTGCCGCCGTAGGGCCTGAGGGTCTGAACCGGTCCACCGGAATTCCAGTTGGGCCAGAATTGATATTCAAAGTCGAATGGCCGCACATCAATCCGCCGCGTCAACGGAATGTCCACGCCGCCGCCCAGCGCAATGTCCGCGAACCGTCCGTAAGCGTAGTTGAACTGGAAGTTCATCCGGCTGTAGCCGAACAGTGCCTTGGCATAAGGGTGCAGGCGCCAGTAGCGGGGCAGCGGCACGCGCGGCCCGATCAGATAATTGTCCTCGCGCACATCCTCGCGCACGTTGAAGCGCAGCCAGCGGGCCTCGGCCTCCAACTGGATCCAGTGGCGCAGCTCCAGGTCCGCGTACGCGCCCACGCCGAAGAGCCGGTTGGGCGCCTCCTGCGGAATCCCGTTGCCCGCGTAATCGGGCTGGAAGACCGAGCCCAGTGCCCCCAAGCGCAGTGTTATCTGCTGGCGCGTGGCCGAGGGAGCCACCTGCGCAGGCGCGGCAAGGGTTCCGGCGAACAGAATCGACAACCAGATCAGTCCAGTGCTCGTTGTTTTCATGGGGGTTGGGATGCGTCCCGTCCTTCTATAGTCGTTCTGGGCGCTGAGATCTCCTGGCAGGTGTTCCTTGTAGATTGCCATATCGGCAGGCAGGGCCGAAGATGAATTGCCGTCTTCGGCTCTCCTCGATAGCCCGTCTACTGCGGTGCGGGTGGATTCGTCGCCGGAGTTTGTGCAGCCTGCGATGGATCCACCGGAGCAGCAGGCTGTGCAGCCGGTTGCGCTGGGGGCTGGCCCGCCGCGGCGGGCTGGTCGCCTGTCGGGGCCGCGGCCGGGGCCGCTGCCGGGGCCGGCGCTGCGTTGGCCACCTCATAGCGCTGCAGCTTGAAGTAGATCGGCGTCACTTCCAGCGGCATCTTGTCGCGCGGGTTCAACGGCGCATACCGCTTGGCGTTCAGCAGCTTCACCTTGTCGTCCCACGGGTCGGTCTTCAGCCAGCTTCCCAGGGGCAGCGCGGCAAACTGCGTCAGGTCGTCCCAGTTGATCTTGGGCGCATCGTGGGTCAGCTCCGCCATCCACGGGGTGCCGTCGGCTTTCAGCAAGCTGTCGCCCAGCAACGGTGTGTTCAGCGCCTTCAGTTCCTTGGAGCGCTCAGCGAGTTGCTCCCAGAACAGGCCGGCCGTCGCCAGCTTGTCCTTGTACATCGAGGCTTCCATATACCCCATCGCCGTCTTCACCGCCGTGGCGTCGTCGGCGTCCGTGTGGTTCATCTCGATGCGCTTGAAGGTCGCTTCATCGGGGAAGAGCAGCCGGTCGTTGAAGGCATAGCGGGTGTCGATATGGTGGCCGAGCACGATGTGCGCCAGTTCCAGCGCCACTACCGAGCCAATCGCCTCCTCGCTCGGCAGCGTGTCGATCAGGCCCTTGGAGATCAGAATCGTGTTGCCCACCGTGGTCGCTTCCACCGTGTCGGTCAGCAGGATGCGGCAGTGTACGGGGCTCGAAAAGGCCAGATTGTTGGGCACCGCCAGGTTGATCAGTATCTGGTCCAGCACCGTCTGCTCATAGCCGTTCGGGGTCAGCGGAGACACCAGGCCGGCCACTTCCAGGCGGTCGATCACATTGTTCTCGGCCTGCGTCACCCAGTTGCGCGAGGCCTGCAGCGGGCTCACGTCCTGCGAGTCGTCGCTCTTGTCCACCGCGTCATCTACCGTGATGCTCACGTTCTCGCTGTCGCTCGTGGGCAGCTTCAGGCTGTAGCCCCAGAAGTGCGTCTGCGCCTTCAGGCCCAGGGGCTTGTCGCCGCCATCGCGGTTGCTCTCTTCCACATAGATCGCCACCGGCAGCCACACCCCTGGCTGCACGTTCATCCGCCAACTGTCGAAGTGGAAGAAGTGCCGCGAATCGTCATCCGCCGAGGGTCCGGTGTAGGTGCCGTTGAAGCGCACCACGTTGCCATCCTGATCCTCGATCCAGACGCGGCCATAGAAGCGGCCCACGCCGCTCACCTTGGGATGCACGTCGAACACCCACGCGCGCACCTGGCCAAGAAACTCCCGCCGCACATAGCTGAACACGTAGTGCTGCTGGTCAAAGCCCGTAGGGTCCAGGAACATCATCTGCGTGAAGCCCGTCGGGTTATAGGTGAACCGCCGGTCCAGTCCCAGCGCCTTGGTCAGCCCCGCGATCGAGGCCTTCGAGTTCTTGAAAAATCCCTTCTTGTTCACCGTGCGCGGCTCGTACGACTTGTCGAAAAAGCCTTTGCCGAAGTCCACCCGGCTCAGAAAGTACTGGTCGTCCACCGGAACTTCATAGAGCTTCTCGTCGGGGCGGGTGTCCTGGATATAGGTCTCCACCAGAGGCGTGTGCTCCTGGATGGCCTTGATGAGCACCTTCTCCTGCCCAATCGCCTTCTCCACCAGCGCGGCCTGGTCCGGGGTGAGCTGGTGCGCCTGTTCGTACTTGGGTTGCTTGTTTCTGGCGTAAGCGCAAGAGACACCAAATACCAGGGTGATTAGGGTCAAAGAGATATTCCGAAAAGTCATTGCATGCTCCTGATTTTTATCTTCCCGTAGTTCTTTGCCCCTGCGTTGGGCCCATCCTGCGGCGCGGGGCAGTTCTTTACATTGTGGTTAGGATGCGTATTTACGCCAGTTGGAACGTAATCGTAATGTTAGTGGTCAGGTCCACCGCCTGTCCGTTGCGGGTGGCCGGGCGGAAGCGAATCTGCTGCGCAACCCGCCGCGCTTCCTCATCCAGTCCGTGGCCCAGTCCATGCACAATGCCTTCCACCACCACACCACCCGCCGCGGTAAAGGTCACGCGCAAAATCACATCGCCCTGCACCTTCAGTTGCCGCGCTTCGCTGGTGTACTGCACCGGCGGCTTGGACAGCACCTCGAGATTCGTCGACGCGGGCGTCGCCTTCATCGTCGCCGCGGGAGCCGCCGCGGTTATCTGCGGAATGCCCGCCGAGCCCACATGTCCGGTCAGTCCGGCGCTCGTTCCGCTGGCGCCGGGAATGCCTGCCGAAGCCACGCGGCCGACTACCCCCGTATTCGAGCCCGAGCGCGTGCCGTTGCCGATGCCGGTTGAGCCCACCACGCCGCGCGGCGCAACCGACGGGCCCTGCAAGCCGCCGTAGGGATTGCCGATCGCCGCGACCGTCGCCGGCCGTGTTGCATTGGGATTCGGTGTCACGCCAAACGTCTCTCCCAGGTGTACCGGGGCCGTGGAAGGATGCAGTTGCACGTTCTGCGCCGGAGCCGCTGCGGTCAGCGCGGCCTTGGGCTGCGGCGCAAGAATGATGGCTGGCTTAGCTGCCTTCATCTCCGGCATCTTCAGCCTGGATTCCATCTCAATCGGCTTCAGCGCGGGCTTGGGTTCCGGCTTGGGCAGATTGATCCTGGGCGCGTCGAGCTTTATTTCGGCTGGGGCCGGCCTGGGCGGAGGAGGCAGCTTGGGTGGCGGAGGCAGCGTCACCTTCGGCTGTGGCGGAGGCGTCGTGGGGAAGACAAGCTCCGTCTGCTCGAAATGATGCTGTTCGATCACATGCCTGGCCGTAAGCCCGATGTACAACGCCAGCGCCAGAATCGTCATGTTGACGATCGTGGCGGTAATGAAGGATCCTCGCCTGCCCTCCGGCTCGGGGAGCAGGCCGAAACTTGCGCGTCCGGGATATTGATTCGGATACTGATTCATCGACATCTCTCCGGGTCCTCAATCACAGCCGGTGGTCGGAGCATAGCGCGACTACCGGGTGGGCAAAATGAACGGGATGCAATCGAACGCAAATCGGTGTGCTGCCGGATTTCCTTCTGCCGCCGGAAACAGTCCTCCAGCCACCTGTGCTGACTGTCCGCGATCATGCGCCGATAGGGGATGCAGGCTGGAACGCCGGTCGAGCTCCGGGTGCCGCCGATAGAACTTCATGGTCAAAAGCGGTCCGGACAGGCCGGTCAGCCGCGCGATAGAGTCCGCAATCTATACATGCCCTGGACATAGAACACGCTCCCATCATCCAAGGCGGCTGTGCAACGGAAAAACGGAAAACAGATGTACCCCCGATTGAAGGGGACTAAGCTCGGTCTGCCCTAGTGTAGCGCGTATAGAGTTGTGAACTCGCCGCACCCTGGGGGATGGGGTGAAAATTCAACGCGCGGCGGCCGCTCGGGGGGCGGTCTGGGGCAGGAATGGCATCCGCCATTCCTGCCCTGCCTGATGTAATAGACTCAACTTAAACCAAAGTGCTCGGGGAAGGACAGACTTTTTGTGAGGGTGTTGGTTACCGGCGGAACGGGATATGTAGGCGGTACCGTTGCGGGACTTTTAGCCGCCTGCGGTCATCAGCCGGTGGTCCTGGATAACCTCAGCCATAGCCGTCGCGATCAGCTTCCGACAGGCGCGGAGTTTGTCGAAGGCGACATCGCCGATCGCGCACTCCTGGAAAATCTTTTTAGCGACCCCGCAAATCCCTTCCACGCCGTCCTTCACTTCGCCGCTCTCATCGAGGCCGGCGAGTCCATGCGCACCCCCGAAACCTTCTTCCGCAACAACACCGCCTCTACCCTCGCCCTGCTCGAAGCTGTCCTCGCCTGCGGCCCCAAGAAGCTAGTCTTTTCCTCCACCGCCGCCGTCTACGGCGAGCCCCAGTCCGTCCCCATCCCCGAGGACGCGCCCCTCAACCCCACTAACGTCTACGGCGAGTCCAAGCTCCTGGTCGAGCACATGTTGCGCTGGTTCAACAATATCCATGGCCTGCGCTACGCCTCGCTGCGCTACTTCAACGTGGCCGGCGCGCCCGAAGGCCCCAATGGCGTCACCCGCGGCGAGATGCACCAGCCCGAGTCCCACCTTATCCCGCTCATCCTCGATGTCGCCCTCGGCCGCCGCGATTCAATCCGCATCTACGGCGAGGACTATCCCACCCCCGACGGCACCTGCGTCCGCGACTACATTCATGTCGCCGACCTGGCCGACGCTCATCTATTAGCTTTGAATGCTCTCGAAACCAGTGAACCGGGAAAGGACCGGCTCATCTACAACCTGGGCAATGGCCAGGGCTTCAGCGTCAAACAGGTGGTCGAATCCGCCCGCCGCGTCACCGGCCATCCCATTCCGGTCGAGGTGCAGCCCCGCCGCCCCGGCGATCCCGCTTTTCTCATCGCCAGCTCCGAAAAAGCCACGCGCGAACTCGGCTGGAAGCCGCGCTACACTCAGCTCGACGACATCCTCCGCACCGCCTGGCTCTGGCACCGGAAGCGCTACCAATAGCCGCGATTTTCTACGGTGTCTTTGTCTTCGGCGCAGTCCCCGTTGCCGGCGCAGCGGGCTTCTTCGGCGCAGCAGCCTTCGGCTTCGCCCTCCTGTGCACCGGCGGCGGGCAGGGCTTCACGGGGGGCGGCGCAGGGCACTTGAACGCAGCCTGTTTCGCCACCGTCGCCCGCAAATCCACCACCTGTTTCTCTTCGCCCATCGCCGCCTTCAGCATCGCGTCGTAGAGCCCCAGCCGCGCCTTGCCAAATGTCTCCAGCGCCTGCTGCAACGCGCCTGCCTGGTCGCCTGGTGCGGAAATTCGCGCTGCCTCCACCACGCGCAGCAGCACGTCGTAGAGCGCGTCCACATGGCGCACCAGCGCCAACTGCTTGCTTACCATGCCCGGCGCGGCGTCGGCGTCATGCACCAGCGGCGGCAGATTCACCTGCATATCCGTCGTGATCGACCCAATCTCCGTGCCCGCTTCGTCGCGCACGCTGCCGCGCTTCCACTTGTCGGTCCGCACCCCGGCCAGCGTGCCGCGAACCGCGTCCAACGCCGGCTGCAGCACGGCGGAAGGCGGCGGAGCGGTCGCTGCCGGCACGGCAATTGCCGGCGCTGCCGTTGCCGGACCCTGAGCCACTCCCGCTGCCGCGCATCCAATCCACACTGCTGCCCACAACGCCGCTCGTCCTCTCCGCATTGGCTTTAGTCTCCTGCTCCTTGGATGCTACAACCTGCCGTACCCGATGCCGCGCCTGTCCACTTGCTCCACACCCCCCCGGCTCGATAAAGTTGCACCCACGCGGACTTTCATCTTCCAGGCATCGCCTCAACTGCCCGCTGCACCTTTTCCCGCAGCCAAAGGATCCAGCATGTCATCCCATCCCGCCTCGTCTCTCTCCAGTCAGGACCTAGAGTCCACCCTCCGCGAGAACCGCGTCTTCCCCCCGCCTGCGGAGTTCGCCTCCAAAGCCCACATCCAGAGCCTCGAAGAGTACGAAGCCCTCTACAAGAAATCCATCGAAGATCCTGAAGCCTTCTGGGCAGAGGCAGCCAGCGAGCTGCATTGGTTCAAGCCCTGGAACAAGGTTCTCGATTGGAATCTGCCCATCGCCAAATGGTTCGTCGGCGGCAAAACCAATCTCAGCTACAACTGCGTCGATCGCCACGCACTCGGCGCGCGCCGCGACAAGACCGCACTCATCTGGGAGGGCGAGCCCGGCGAAATCCGCCGCCTCACCTACGCAGAGCTGCACGTCGAAGTGCAGAAGTGCGCCAACGCGCTCAAAGCCCTCGGCATCCGGAAAGGCGACCGCGTCGCCGTCTACATGGGCATGACGCCGGAGCTGGCCATCGCGCTGCTGGCCTGCGCCCGCATCGGCGCGGTTCACTCTGTCATCTTCGGCGGCTTCGCCGCCCACGCCATCTCCGACCGCGTCAACGACTCCGGCTGCGTCGCCGTTATCACGCAGGACACCAGCTTCCGCCGCGGCAGCGAAATCCAGCTCAAAAAGACCGTCGACGAAGCCCTCGTCTCCTGCCCCACCGTCGAGCATGTGCTTGTCTACAAGCGCACCGGCACGCCTGTCACCATGGTCACCGGCCGCGACTGGTGGTGGCACGACGTGGTCGCCAATGCCCCCACCGAATGCCCCGCCGAGCATCTCGATTCCGAAGACCCGCTCTATATCCTCTACACCTCCGGCACCACGGGCAAACCCAAGGGTCTGGTCCACACCACCGGCGGCTACGCAGTCGGCACCTACCTCACCACAAAGTACGTCTTCGACATCCAGGACAGCGACATCTACTGGTGCACCGCCGACATCGGCTGGGTCACAGGCCACTCCTATGTTGTGTACGGGCCGCTGCTGAACGGCGCAACCGTCCTCATGTATGAGGGCGCGCCCAACTGGCCCGACTTCTCCCGCTTCTGGAAGATCGTCGACGACCACAAGGTCACCATCTTCTACACCGCGCCCACCGCCATCCGCGCCTTCATCAAGTGGGGTGACCAGCACGTTGAAAAGCACGACCTCAGCTCGCTGCGCCTGCTCGGCACCGTCGGCGAG
>DASQSP010000030.1:0-17124 GCA_035642355.1 Occallatibacter sp. | reverse complement strand
GCGTAAAGGGATGTGGCCTGGATTGAGGGGGTTGGGAGGATTGGGGGTTGACAAGGGGTTTTCATGCGGCGGAACTGGTACCGTGACCGTGAAGATTCGTGGTTTCCCAGGTCTTCCGCCGCGGCGGACGAGACCTGGGGCACCCGGCGAAGGCCCCTCGGGGGCTAAAGCCCCAGCGATTTTGGGCTATTTTCGGCACGATCCGCCGCGGCGGATCGTGCCCTGTTACAAAGCTGACTTGTTCAGAGGTTCCTTAGGGAATGACTATCTGTATGGTGGAGGCCACTGGAACCTTAGTCGGGCACTGCGGTCCAGTCGCATTCGATGTCGCGGCTGGTTTTTGAGCTTTCGATGGCCCACTCCAGGATTCGCGCAGTGCGCCAGGCGTCGAGTGCGGTGACGGGCACGGGGGCTGTGCCGAGCAGGGCATCGCGCACGCCGGCATAAAACTCGCGATAGTCGCCGGCCGCGGTTGGCACAGGCTTGGAGATGGCCGCGCCGCCGGTATCGGTGAAGAGCGTGCCCCAGCGGTCCGCTGGCTCTGTGCCCCAATCGGCCGATTCAATGCGCGTGATGGCGCCGAGGGCTTCTTCCTGCGGGTCGAGGCCCCATTTGCCGTAGTTTCCCCTGGTGCCACGCAGGTGGAAGCGCGGGCGCGGCAGCGACGAAAGGCAGTTGGCTCCCAGGGTCACGGTCAAGCCTGTAAAGTAGCGCAGCCGGATGGTGAATGCGTCGTTGGCGCCTTCGCCTTCGCGCTCTCGCCGCACGTCGGCGCCGACGAAGGCGGGAATCCCAAAGAGCACCAGCGCCTGATCGACGAGATGGGTGCCCAGGTCGAGCAGGACTCCGCCCTCCCCCGCATCCTCTTTCCATGCACGCCGGGATGGCCCCGGACTCCAGCGGTCAAATGTGGACTCGAAGTGCGCTAGCGTGCCGAGTTGCTTCTCGTCCAGGATGGTTTGGACGGTTTTGAAGTCGCCGTCCCAGCGCCGGTTGTGGAAGGGGATAATGTGCAGGCCGATGCCGCCGGCCAGCTCGGTGAGTTGGGCGATCTCGGCGGAGGTGATGGCGGCGGGCTTGTCGACGACGACGTTTTTGGCGGCCTCGAGGGCCAGCATCGCGATGTCGAAGTGCGTGGCGTTGGGCGATGCGACCACAATCAGCTTGATGGTGCTATCGGCGAGCAGCTCTTCCACCGTGCGATAGGTGGTGATGCCGGGGTAGCGTGCTGCCGCGTTGTCGGAGTTGC
This sequence comes from Occallatibacter sp., assembly GCA_035642355.1. GTDB lineage: Bacteria > Acidobacteriota > Terriglobia > Terriglobales > Acidobacteriaceae > Telmatobacter. The sequence goes on along the minus strand of DASQSP010000030.1, from coordinate 15,875 downwards.
GCTCGACCACCGCAGCAAGCTCCAGGCCCTCGATCGAGGAGATCAGCGGCGCGTGAAAGACGCGCCCAGCCAGGCCAAATCCCACCAGCCCTACACGGATCATCGATTTGCTCTCCATTGCGGGGCCTGTGCCGAGCTTGCTCGCGTCGCTTGGGGCTCGTGCCGATTATGGCTCGCGCCGATTTTGGGCCCGCGTCATTAGCCTTCCAGCTTATACCGGGTTTCGGCCAGGCGATAGAGCTTTCGCCACACCAGGCGGTTCATGGTAACCACCATTAGCGAGATGAGGATGGTGGCCAGCAAAATGATGGGGAAGCGCCCACTGTCGGTGGCGGCGCTGATCTGGGAGCCGAGGCCGATGGTTTGGAGGGTACTGTCCTTGAGGTGCGAGTACTCGGCGTAGACGCTGGCGTTCCAGGCTCCGCCGGAGGCGGTGACCATGCCGGTGATGAGGTAGGGGAAGATGCCGGGAAGGATAAGTTTTGTCCAGCGCTGCCAGAGCGTGAAGCGGTAAAGGGAGGCGACTTCGCGCAGGTCGGAGGGGATGGACATGGCGCCGGCGATGACGTTGAAGAGAATGTACCACTGGGTGCCGAGCAGCATGAGGGCGATGGAGCCGATGCCGAGGCCGCCGCCGATGCGCACGAGACCGATGAGGATGATGGGAAAGAAGGCGGTGGCCGGTATGGATGCGAGCACCTGGGCGGTGGGCTGAACGATGCGGGCGAGCCGGGGATTGAGGCCGATGGCGACGCCGACGGGGACGGTCCAGAGTGCGGAGATGAGCAGGGCGGCGTTGACCCGCGAGAACGTGGCGGCGGCGCCTTCAAGCAGAAGCTTGAGGTCAGGCCAGGAGACGGTGCGCAGCATGAGGACCGCCTGCGCGGCGCCCCAGGCGAGCACGGTGAGGGCCAGCACGGCCAGAGTCCACAGAATGGCCGAAGGCTTTTTAGTCTTCGCCTCTTCGTCAAGCGGTTGCACTCGGTGCGCTTGAGGAGTGCGTGCAAGTCGTTGGTAGAGCGGTTCCTCGATGCGCTCCCAAAGCCGGCCCGGTACGGAACCGAAGAGCGCGGAGCGGCGCAGCAGCTCGAGAATCGGCGAAGTGACGCGGTCAGCAGACTCCACTTGCTCGAATTTGAACTTGTCGCTCCAGGCGATGAGAGGCCGCCAGACTAATTGGTCTGTTGCAACGACGATGAGGATGACCGTGGCGATGCCGCTGAGGAGGGCTTTGTAGTCGCCTGAGTTGGTGGCGACCTGGAGGTAGCTGCCCAGGCCGGGAAGCTGATAGGTGTAGTTGCTGAAGGGGGAGATTTCACAGGCGATGAGGGCGAACCACCCGCCGGCGACGGAGACGATGGAGTTCCACACAAGGCCGATGGTGGCGTAGGGCATCTCAAGCTGCCAGAAGCGCTGCCAGGCGGAGTATCGATAGATGCGCGAGGCTTCGAGCATTTCGCGCGGGATGCTTTTGAGCGAAGAGTAAAAGCTGAAGGCGAGGTTCCACACCTGCCCGGTGAAGATGAGCAGGATGACGGCCATCTCAATACCGAGCTGATGGCCGGGGATGAGGGCGACCATAAAAAGGACCACCGGCGGCAGGAAGCTGAGGACGGGGATGGACTGGAGGATGTCGAGAGTGGCGACCATCCAGGCTTCAATGCGGGGGTTGTAGGCGGCGATGTAGCCATAGGCGACGGCAAAGACGAGGCTGAGCAGGTAAGCAAGGCCGATGCGGGTGACGGAGTAGAAGGCGTAGAGGGGCAGGGCGCCGATGGAGTGGGAGATTGCGACCACCGGCATGGGTTTGCCGAGCCAGTACCGGCCTGTGCTGATAAATGCGAAAAAGAGAGCCAGTCCGGCGGCGGCCACGCCGCAATCGATGAGGAAGGGCCAGGTGCGGGCGGTGACGAGGGAGCGCGCGAGGGGTTGGGGCTTCACTCGGCATCCTCGTTGGCCGCGACCTCTTCATCGAGTGCGTCGAGCATGACGAAGCGCCGTCTCCCGGCGTCGAAGTCGAACAGTTCGGCATAGCGGCCCCAGGTGACGGCGGTCTCAATCTGGCGCCGGCTCTCCTCCTCGCTGAACTGCTCGTCGAGCATGTCGAGGAAGAACTCCTCGGAGACGGTGTGGTCGCTCTTGGATTCGAGGGCGCGGCGAATCTGGCGGAGCAGGAGGACGTTCTCGATGGCGGCATCGCGAAAGAGCTCTTTCTGGCGCAGGATTTCGCTGTTGGCGTACTCCGCGCCGCGCTCGGTGGCGGCCGCGTCGCCTTCTTCGATCTTGAGGAAGCTCAACAACTGCGCGGCATCGACGATGGGCAGCAGGTCGTCGATCTCGAAGGCGAGGTCGTCGGCTAGACGGTAGATGTCGTCGCGTCCGCCTTTGTCGAGCAGCAGCTCGAGCAGGCCGGCGATGCCGCCGGGGCGGGCGTGGGGCAGCATCTGGTAACGCATCTGGCGCTGATCGCGGACCTTCGGTCCTTGCCGATCGGGGGCTTCGGCGGGGGCTACGTCGGGCCTGGTGAGGACTTTGTAGATGTAGTCGACGAGCTGGGTGAAGGGCTCGGATTTGCGGTCGCGGGGCTGGGCGAGCTGCACATGAAAGTCGGTGCGGATGTGGCCGGGATTGCGGCCCAGCACGATGATGCGATCGGCAAGGAGCACCGCTTCTTCAATGTTGTGGGTGACGATGAAGACCGACCGGGTGGGCATGGTTTTGTTGGCCCACAGCTCGAGCAGCTCGCTGCGCAGATTCTCCGCGGTGAGCACGTCGAGCGCGGAGAAGGGCTCGTCCATGAAGAGGACTTCCGGCTCTACGACGAGGGCGCGCGCGAAGCCGACACGCTGGCGCATGCCGCCGGACAATTCCTTGGGGTAAGCGGACTCGAAGCCGTCGAGGCCCACGGTGTTGAGCATCTTCCTGCTGCGCTCGCGGCGTTCCACGGGAGTGACACCGAGGGCTTGGAGCGGGGCCTCGACGTTTTCAAGCACGGTGAGCCAGGGGAAGAGCGCAAAGCTCTGGAAGACGATGGACACGTTGATTTCGGCTTCGCTAATGGGCTTCTCGTGCCAGTAGACCTGCCCGGCGGATGGCTTGGAGAGGCCGGTGAGCATGCGCAGCATGGTGGATTTGCCCGAGCCGGACGGGCCCAGCAGCGCGACGATTTCACCCGGAACGATGCTGAGGTCAGTGGCGGAGATGACCTGGATGCGGTTCTCGCTGGGCTGGGCGTAGAATTTCTCGATCCGCTCAGCGCGGATGATGGCGTCGGTCTGGGGCACGGCGGGGTCTTGAATGGCCGTCTTCTGCATGCGACGTTCTCCGTTCGGGTGTCTGCTGGCGTGTGCCGCGGCCGGGTGGTATTGCTAGTCTATGATTGCCGGGTTGCAACGGGATGAAAGCTGACCGGGCTGCTGCTGGAGCGTATCATAAGAGCAACGATATGGTTGTGGCTGCCTGCATTCCATTCTGACTCGAGTGCGTACGTTGCCGTGAGAACCTATCCCCATGCGCGGATCGACGAACCGATGCCGCGCCCAGGAGAGTATGTCCGAAGATCGCGTTAAACCCAAGGTTCTTGTCGTCGACGATGAGCGCGTGATTGCCGATACCCTTGCCACGATTCTCAACCTGAGCGGATTCGATGCGCAGGCTGTGTATTCCGGCGAGAAAGCGGTGGAATTGGCGGAGACTTTTGCGCCCGACATGCTCATCACGGATGTCATCATGGCCGATTTGAACGGCATCGATGCGGCTATCATGATTCGCGCCCTGCTGCCCAGGATCAAGATTCTGCTGTTTTCGGGTCAGGCCGCCACCGCCGGTCTGCTGGACAAGGCGCGCGCCCAGGGCTACGAGTTCGAGATTCTGGCCAAGCCGGTGCATCCGCAGGATCTGCTGAGCAAGCTGCGCAGCTAGCTGCGTTCGCCTTGAACGGTTGCCGCGGCGAACGGGACGCACCCGAGCGCCGCGGCAAGCAGCACTCCGATCGAGATTCGAAAAGGAAAAGTCATAGGCCCGGTTGAACGCCGTTCTCCCACAGTGGCCCGCGTTCGCGGAGCTGATTTCCGCACGGGAATCGAAAAAGCCCTCGTCGCACCGTCCGTCAGGATTGCATCGCGCAATGCCGCCGAGCGCTGCGGCGAGCAACCAGAGCTGGCACTGCCTTCCGCACAGGAACGGCGTAAGGGCTTCTTGCTTGTGAGGAGCAGTAGAAGGTGTGTGGCGGAGAGGGAGGGATTCGAACCCCCGATAGCCTTTCGACTATGCCTGATTTCGAGTCAGGTGCATTCAACCGGGCTCTGCCACCTCTCCTTAGCTGCGGGCGATCCGGCCTCTACGAGTGTACCGGGAAAGCAGCCTTGCTGGCAACGCGGCAGCTTGTGCCGTGCGCTGGCAGCAGAGGACGTGATTTTGCCCGCTCAGGCGCGCGCCCGCAGCGGCTGCGAAGGCGCTTCCCTGGTCGCTAGATAGCTGTCCACCGCGGCTGCGGCTTTGCGCCCTTCGGCAATGGCCCACACTACCAGCGACTGACCGCGGCGCATATCGCCCGCTGCGAATACGCCATCGACAGACGACATGTACTCCGTGGTTGCCACATTGCCGCGCGCGTCCAGAGCCAGGCCGAGCTGCTCGATCATGCCGCCGCGTACTGGTCCCAGAAAGCCCATCGCCAGCAGGACCAGATCTACATTGAGTGTGAACTCCGATCCCGCTTGCGGTTCGAACTTCGGCGGAGCTCCCACACGCGTCGCGTGCAGTTGGGTCACGTTGCCCTCTGCATCGCCGGTGAACTGAATGCTGTTGATACTCCAGTCGCGCACGCCGCCTTCCTCGTGGGCGCTCTCGGTGCGCAGTTGCAGCGGCCACAACGGCCACGGTGTTGACCCGGCGCGGGACTCCGGCGGCTTGGGCATGATCTCAAACTGATGCACGCTCTTGGCATTCTGTCGATGACTGGTGCCCAGGCAATCGGCGCCGGTGTCGCCGCCGCCGATAATCAGTACCCGCTTGCCCTCCGCGCTGATCTCGGAGTCGGGGTTGATCCAGTCGCCTTCATTGCGGCGGTTCTGCTGCGGCAAAAACTCCATCGCGTAGTGAATGCCCTTCAACTCGCGGCCCGGAATCTTCAGGTCGCGTGGATGCTCCGCTCCGCCGCACAGCAGAATCGCATCGTAGTGCCCGGTAAGCGCATCCACGGGCACATTGGCGCCCACATGCGCGTTGGTCAGAAAGGTCACGCCCTCGGCTTTCAGTTGCTCAATGCGCCGGTCGATCACATGCTTTTCGAGCTTGAAGTTGGGAATGCCATAGCGCAGCAGTCCACCGATGCGGTCGTTCTTCTCGTACACGGTCACCGAGTGGCCGGCGCGCCGCAACTGCTGCGCGGCCGCAAGCCCGGCGGGTCCGCTGCCCACCACCGCAACACGCTTGCCGGTGTTGTGCTCCGGCGGCTCGGGGCGAATCCAGCCCTCGTCCCATCCCCGTTCCACGATAGAGCGCTCAATCAGCTTGATCGAAACCGGCGGCTGGTTGATGCCCAGCACGCACGCGGCCTCGCACGGAGCGGGGCAGATGCGCCCCGTGAACTCGGGGAAGTTGTTCGTCGCATGCAGCCGCCGAATCGCGCTCTCCCAGCGGCCGTTGTAGACCAGATCGTTCCAGTCGGGGATGAGGTTGTTGACCGGGCAGCCCGTATGGCAAAAAGGCACGCCGCAATCCATGCAGCGCGCGCCCTGCTCCTGCTGTTTCTCTTCGGGAAAGGGCTGATAAATCTCGAACCAGTCGTGAATGCGTTCCGTCGCTTTGCGACGCGCCGGCTGCTCGCGCTCGATTTCCAGAAATCCCGTGACCTTACCCATGTTTCACCTCGGCGCTTGCCGCCGCCAGCGACGGCGCAGTGGAAGGAGCGCTGTAGACATCCTCGGTGCGCGGAACGCCCAGCACGCGTTTGTACTCATGCGGGAACACCTTGATGAATCGCTGCTGTGCGTCGGCCCAGTGTTCCAGAATCCACGCTGCGCGCGGGCTTCCGGTCAAGTCGCGATGCCGCTCCAGAAGTCCGCGCACCTCGGCAGTGTCTTCTTCGTTCACCAGCGGCTCCAGGTCCACGCTGGTCTTGTTGCATCGCCGCGCAGTGAAGTCGCCCTGATCGTCATAGACAAAGGCGCGTCCGCCGCTCATGCCCGCGGCAAAGTTGCGGCCAGTGGTCCCAATCACCACCACGCGGCCATTGGTCATGTACTCGCAACCGTGGTCGCCCACGCCTTCGACGACCGCGGTTGCGCCGGAGTTGCGCACCGCGAACCGCTCGCCGGCAATGCCATTCAGAAAGGCCTCGCCGCTGGTCGCGCCGTAAAGCACTACGTTGCCCACGAGGATGCTCTCTTCAGGCAGGAAGCTCGACGTCTTCGGCGGATAGACAATGATGCGTGCGCCCGAGAGGCCCTTGCCCAGATAGTCGTTCGAGTCTCCCTCAAGCTCGAGCGTCACGCCGGACGGCACAAACGCGCCAAAGCTCTGCCCGGCTGAGCCCGCAAATTTGAAGTGAATCGTCTCGTCCGGCAGTCCCGCCGAGCCGTAGCGCCGCGCAATCTCGCCGCCCAGCATGCCGCCCACCGTGCGATGCACGTTGCGGATCGTGAAGCTGCCCGTCACCGGCGTCTTCTCTTCGAGCGCCGGCTTGGCTTTGGAGATCAAAGCATGATCCAGCACCTGCTCCAGCCCATGATCCTGCGCCTGCACCTTGCGCCGCGCCACGCGCGAGGGCACGGTCGGCACATACAAAATCTCCGCAAGGTCGATGCCTTTGGCCTTCCAGTGCTCCGCGGCAACCGCGGCATCGATGCGGTCCACACGGCCCACCATCTCGTCCACGGTGCGGAAGCCCAGCTTCGCCATGTGCTCGCGGATCTGCTCGGCGAGGAAGAAGAAGAAGTTGATGACATTCTCCGGCTGCCCCTGAAAGCGCGCACGCAGCACCGGGTCCTGTGTGGCGATGCCCACCGCGCAGGTATTCAGGTGGCACTTGCGCATCATGATGCAGCCCATGGCGATCAGCGGCGTGGTGGCGAAGCCGAACTCCTCCGCGCCCAGCAGCGCCGCAATCACTACATCGCGGCCCGTCTGCAACTTGCCGTCGGTCTGCACCTTGATGCGCCCGCGCAGATCGTTCAACAGCAGCACCTGCTGCGCCTCGGCCAGGCCCAGCTCCCACGGCAGGCCTGCGTGTTTGATGGAGCTCAATGGCGATGCGCCCGTGCCGCCGGTGTCGCCTGAAATCAGCACCACATCCGCGTGCGCCTTGGCCACGCCAGCGGCCACCGTGCCCACGCCCACTTCCGACACCAGCTTGACCGCGATGCGCGCGTGCGGGTTCACGTTTTTCAGGTCGTAGATCAACTGCGCCAGGTCTTCGATTGAGTAAATATCGTGATGCGGCGGCGGCGAAATCAATCCCACGCCGGCGATTGAGTGCCGCGTCTTCGCGATCACCTCATCCACCTTGTGCCCCGGCAACTGCCCGCCCTCGCCGGGTTTCGCGCCCTGCGCCATCTTGATCTGCAGCTCATCGGCGTTCACCAGATAGTTGGTCGTCACGCCGAAGCGGCCGCTCGCCACCTGCTTGACGGCGCTGCGCCGCAGGTCGCCGTTCGCATCGCGCTTGAAGCGCTCTTCGTCTTCGCCGCCCTCTCCGGTGTTGGACATGCCGCCCAGCCGGTTCATTGCGATCGCGAGTGTCTCGTGCGCTTCTTTACTGATGGACCCGTAGCTCATCGCGCCGGTGGTAAAGCGCTTCACAATCTCCTTGGCGGGCTCCACTTCGTCCAGAGAGATTGGCTCTTCGGCATACTTCAGCTTCAGCAGCCCGCGCAGCGTGCACAGCGTCCGGTTCTCGGCGTCGATCAGGTCCGTATATTCCTGAAAGGTTGCCGGATTGTTCTGCCGCACCGCGTGCTGCAGCTTGCTGATCGTCAGCGGATTCAGCAGGTGATACTCGCCGCCTTCGCGATACTGATAGTGTCCGCCGACCACCAGCTCTGTCTCTGAGTCGGTCAGCGGCTGGAAGGCATGCGCGTGCTTCATCTGCGCTTCGCGCGCCAGCACGCCCAGCCCCACCCCTTCAATGCGCGACGCGGTCCCCGAGAAATAGCGGTCAACCAGGGCCTGATTCAACCCCACCGCCTCAAACACCTGCGCGCCGCGATAGCTCTGCAACGTCGAGATGCCCATCTTGGAGAAGGTCTTCAGCAATCCCTTGTTGATCGCTTTGATGAAGTTCTTCTCCGCGTACTCCGCCGTCACGTCGCGCGGCAACAGCTCGCGGCGCTTCAGGTCGTGCAGCGACTCAAACGCCAGATAGGGATTGATGGCGCTCGCGCCGTAGCCGATCAGCAGCGCAAAGTGCATCACCTCGCGCGGCTCGCCGCTCTCGATAATCAGCGCCACCTGGGTCCGCGTCTTCTCGCGTACCAGCCGGTTGTGTACCGCGGCCATCGCCAGCAAACTCGGAATCGGCGCATAGGTCGCGTCCACGCCGCGGTCCGACAGAATCAGCAGCGTGTAGCCAGAGGCCACCGCATGAGCGGCGCGGTTGCTCAAGTCATCGAGCGAGTGCCGCAGCCCGTCTTCTCCATCCGACGCGCGAAACAATGTCGGCAGCGTCGTCGCCAGCAGATCGCCCGACGACACCCGCCGCAGCTTCTCAAGATCGCGATTGGTCAGCAGCGGGTGCGGCAGTTTCAGGGTGTGGCAGTTCTCCGGCGCCTCATCCAGAATGTTGCGCTCTGTGCCGATGTAGCTGATGAGAGACATCACCAGCTCTTCGCGGATCGGATCGATGGGCGGATTGGTGACCTGCGCGAACAACTGCTTGAAGTAGTTGAACAGCGGCTGCGGCCGGTCGGAAAGGCAGGCCAGCGGCACGTCGGTGCCCATCGAGCCAATCGGCTCCTCGCCGTTGGCGCCCATCGGTCCCAGAATGATCCGCAAATCCTCTTCGCTGTAGCCAAACGCGCGCTGCCGCCGCTGCAGCGTCTCATGGTTCGATGCAATCGTGCGCGAAGGCTCGGGCAACTGCTCCATCGTCACCTGCTGCTCTTCGAGCCACTTGCCGTAGGGCTGCCGCGCCGCCAACTCCTGCTTGATCTCGGCGTCGGAAATGATGCGCTTCTCGACCGTGTCCACCAGGAACATGCGCCCTGGCTGCAGCCGCCCCTTTTTGCGCACATCCTCGGCGGGCACTTCGATCACGCCGGCTTCCGAGGCCAGCACCACGATGTCGTCCCTGGTCACGATGTAGCGCCCCGGCCGCAGTCCGTTGCGGTCCAGGGTCGCGCCAATCACGCGCCCATCGGTGAAGGCAATCGCCGCCGGCCCATCCCACGGCTCCATCAGCGATGCGTGGTACTCGTAGAACGCGCGCTTGTCTTCGCTCATATCCGGGTTGCCGGACCACGCCTCGGGAATCAGCATTGCCATTACGTGGGGCAGGGAACGGCCCGACTGATAGAGAAACTCCGCCGCGTTGTCGAGTGAAGCCGAGTCGCTGCCGCCAGGCACAACCACCGGAAACAGGTCCTTGATTTTGTCCCCGTAGAGCGCGCTCGCCAGCACCGACTGCCGCGCATTCATCCAGCTCACATTGCCGCGCACGGTGTTGATTTCGCCGTTGTGCGCCACGTAGCGATAGGGATGCGCCAGCTTCCAACTCGGAAACGTATTGGTTGAGAAGCGCTGATGCACCAGCGTCAGCGCGCTCGTCACCAGCGGGTTGGCCAGCTCGAAATAAAATTTCTCAATCTGCGGAGCCAGCATCAGCCCTTTGTAGATAATGGTGCGACAGGAAAACGACGGCACATAAAAATCGTCTCGGCCTTCGATCTCCGACGCGGCAATTTCGTTCTCGGTGCGGCGCCGCACACGGTAGAGAAGCCGTTCAAAAGCCTCCTCGTCCAGGCCCTTGGGCCGCCCCACAAAAAGCTGCTCAATATACGGCTGCGATGCGCGCGCTTCGCGTCCAATCGCGTCGCCATTCACCGGCGTGTCGCGCCAGCCCACCACCGTGAGCCCTTCGGCCTGCGCCATCCGCTCAAACACGCCCTCGCACTGCAGGCGGCTGTGCTTGTCCACCGGCAGAAAGCACATGGCCACGCCATACTCGCCCGGCCCCGGCAGTTGCATGCCAAGCTCGCCGCACTCGCGCGCAAAAAAAACATGGGGAATCTGAATCAGGATGCCCGCGCCGTCGCCCGTCTCCGGATCGCACCCCGCCGCGCCGCGGTGCGTCAGGTTGATCAGCACTTCGAGGCCTTTGCGAATAATTTCGTGGCTCTTCTCGCCGCGAATGCTGGCCACCAGGCCCATACCGCAGGCGTCGTGTTCGTTGCGTGGGTGATAGAGGCCCTGGGCCTCAGGCATGCGGGGACGGGAATCCGTGGTTTGCATGGCAACCCTTCTTGAAACTAAGAAAAAATGCGGTGCGTATCGTTGCGTTTGGGCCGAATACACAACTCCCGAGGCGAGACTTGGTCAAGTCGCACGGGGTAAGTTTTGGAAGATGCCCTGGTATTGGGCCTCATCAAGCGTGGGTTTTCGCTGAACTTACTATTGTAGACGAAGGTTCGTGCGCTCGAAAAGCGCACCGACTTGAGTCGCAGCTTCAACCCTCGTCAGAGCCTGCAAATCAGCAGCTCGCGCTCGTAGATCATCTCCGGCGGCAGATGATCGTGCAGATTGATGAACAGTTTCTCGTGCGTCATCACTTCCTTGCGCCAGGCGGTAACGTCAATGCTGTGAGCAACGGAGAGAATCCTTGCATAAGCAGCTAAACTGAAAGCTGCCACTGCAACTTTCGATTTGAGACGAGGGACAACCGGACGCATGGCCAGCGAACTTGAGCAAATGAGGGACGGGCGTCTCCTTCTCGTGCTGGGTATTGCCCTATTTGTGTTGTGCGGACTAGCGCTGGCGGTGAGTGGAGGCCGTCCGAATTCGGACTTTCGATTTGTCTACAACGGGGTCCGCTGTTTGATTCGAGGCGTTGATGCATACAAGTACGAAGAGTTCGTCAGGGTTTACGAGGCGGACGGCGGCCAGTTCGGGACTGGACAGCAACGTGTCAGGCATCTCGAAATGGCGCATCATATGTATTTGCCCTCCAGTGCGGTGATTCTGCCACTAGGATTTCTGCCGTGGAGTTGGGCTGAGATCGCCTGGTGGGGGCTCACGGCCGGTTCGCTTATCGCGGGGTGCGTCCTGATTTGGCGTGTAAGCGCTCAGTATGCACCAGTTCTTGCGGGTGGAAGCTTGGCCATTGCTCTCGCAACCAGCTGGGTCCTTCTCATTTTGGGCAATGTAGCTGGTTTGGTTGTCGGCCTTTGTCTGGTTGCTGCATGGAGCTTTATAGAGGGACAGCTTATCTGGCTTGGCATCTGCTGCCTGGCATTCGGACTCATGCTAAAGCCCCACGACGCCGGATTGATCTGGCTGTTCTTCCTAGTCGCGGGTCGGTCGTACAGAAGATATGCGATTCAAACTGCGGCAGTGTCGGCAGCAGCGAGCCTCCCCCTCTTTCTGTGGGCCACCGCAATTTCTCCGCACTGGCCGACGGAACTCCGGGAGAACCTGGGGGCGATTTCGGTGCCTGGGGGGTTGAATGATTTTAGCGCTCGCTCGATGGCGGGACATGGTTTGGAGCGGGTTATTGAACTTCCGGCGGCGATCTCCGCATTAACGGGCGACGCAAGCTTCGTCAGTGCGCTTAGCTACACGGTGTGCGGTGCTGTCTGCTTGATCTGGGTGGCGATGTTGGTTATGAAGCCTGCAACCCGCCGGACCTCATGGTTCGCGCTGGCCGCATGCGCCGCCTTGACAATGCTGCCTGTTTACCACCGGATGTATGACGCGAAACTACTCATCTTGACAATTCCAGCGTTCTCGATCCTCTGGAGGGAGGGAGGAGCGACTGCTTGGGTGGCGCTTACATTGAATGCGCTGCTGCTAACGTTTGCCGGGGACATACAGTGGACGCTCACTGTTGGGTTGATTGACCGGTTACCATTCATGCCGGTTAGCATTTCCACCCACCCGGAATGGCAGATGATTCCGATTCCTTTACTGCTGTTGCTCGTTGCCCTGTTTTACATTTGGGCCTATTTGCGTCGAGCTCCCACACTTCATTGCGGGAAACAAGCCGACAAGAATGCATATGTGAACGGTTGATTCGAATGAGTCAGTGAAGAGTTGCCGCCGGAAATTACGCGGACAGTCGCCTACAGCCTGCAAATCAGCAGCTCGCGCTCGTAGATCATCTCCGGCGGCAGATGATCGTGCAGATTGATGAACAGTTCCTCGTGCGTCATCACTTCCTTGCGCCAGGCGGCGCGGTCCACGGCCATCAGTTCGTCGAATTTGGCACGCGGAAAGTCCAGCCCCGTCCAGTCGAGATCCTCATACTGCGGAACCCATCCGATGGGCGTCTCGCGTCCGTGGGTGCGCCCATGCACACGCTCCACAATCCAGCGCAGCACGCGCATGTTCTCGCCGAAGCCGGGCCACAAGAACTTTCCATCCTCATCCTTGCGGAACCAGTTCACATGAAACACGCGCGGCGTCACTTCGAGCTGCCGCTGCATGCGGATCCAGTGCCGGAAGTAGTCGCCCATGTGATAGCCGCAGAAGGGAAGCATGGCCATGGGGTCGCGCCGCACCTGGCCCACCGCGCCGGTGGCCGCGGCAGTGGTCTCAGAGCTCATGGTCGCGCCCGTATATACGCCGCTCGACCAGTTGAAGGCCTGATACACCAGCGGCAGTGTCGTCGAGCGCCGCCCGCCAAAGATGATCGCGCTGATGGGCACGCCATCGGGCGACTCCCACGCCGGGTCGATGCTGGGGCACTGCGATGCCGGCGCCGTAAAGCGCCCATTTGGGTGCGAGGCCGTCCGCCCCGTGGTTTTGCCGATCTCCGGCGTCCAGCGCTCACCGCGCCAGTCCAGGCACTCCGCGGGAGGCTCGTCGGTCATGCCCTCCCACCACACGCCGCCATCGGGCGTCAGCGCCACATTTGTGAAAATTGAATTGCGCGCCAGCGTGGCCATCGCCATTGGGTTGGTCTTGTTGCCCGTGCCTGGCGCTACCCCGAAAAATCCCGCCTCGGGGTTGATCGCGCGCAGCCGTCCCTGCGCATCGGGCTTGAGCCAGGCAATGTCGTCGCCCACCGTCCACACCTTCCAGCCCTTCATGGCTTTGGGCGGAATCAACATGGCGAAATTGGTTTTGCCGCAGGCCGAAGGAAACGCCGCGGCCACATAGGTCTTCTCGCCCTCGGGGCTTTCCACGCCCAGAATCAGCATGTGCTCGGCCATCCAGCCCTCGTCGCGCGCAATGTTCGACGCAATGCGCAGGGCAAAGCACTTCTTGCTCAGCAGCGCATTGCCGCCGTAGCCCGACCCATACGACCAGATCTCTCGGCTCTCCGGGAAGTGAACAATATATTTGGTCTCGTTGCAGGGCCACGGCACATCTGCCTCGCCCGCCTTGAGCGGCGCGCCCACCGAGTGCAGGCAGGGCACCACGCGCTTCTCGTCCTTGTCGATCTCCGCAAACACCGGCGCGCCAATCCGCGCCATGGTGCGCATCTGCGTCACCACATAGGGCGAGTCGGTCAGTTGTACGCCAATCCCCGACATCGGCGAGCCCACCGGCCCCATGCTGAAGGGCAGCACATACATGGTGCGCCCCTGCATGGCGCCGCGAAAAAGCTGCTTGAGCTTACGCCGCATCACATAGGGGTCTTCCCAATTGTTGGTTGGCCCCGCTGCCTCGCGGGAGAGCGAACAGATATAGGTGCGGTCTTCGACGCGCGCCACGTCGCCCGGCACGCTGCGCGCATAAAAACATCCCGGCCAGCGCTCCTGATTCAGCCGCACATAGGTGCCCGCCGCCATCAGTTTGTCGCAGAGCGCGTCATACTCGGCCTGCGAGCCATCGACCCAGTGGATGGCATCCGGCCGGCATAGCTCGGCCATCTTCTCTACCCAGCGAATCAGGTGCTTATTGGTCGTGGGAGGCGTCGAGTTCGACACAAGTTCGGGGGCGACGGCGGAGGTTCTCATGGTCTCGAAGTATACCAATATTCCCAACAGTGGCGTCTTTACATAACTCCGCAAACGCAGCGGGTAGAGTAGACAGATGGCTCGCGAGAACGCACTGTGGAGAAGGGAACTAGGGGGCATGATCGCGCTTGCCCTTCCCGTGGTGCTGAGCGAACTGGGCTGGATGGCTCAGGGCGTGGTCGACACCATCATGGTCGGCCGGCTCGGTCCGGTCGCCATCGGCGCGGTCGCGCTGGGCAATGCCGTCTATTACACGCCATCGCTGTTCGGCATCGGCCTGCTGCTCGGCCTCGACACGCTCGTGGCCCAGGCCTACGGCCGCAAGGACCACGACGAGTGCCATCGCTGGCTCGCACAGGGCGTCTATCTGGCCTGCATCGTCACGCCTCCGCTCATGATTCTGGTGGCCACGCTCAGCTTCGGCATTTCGCACTTCGGCGTCAATGCGGCAGTCGCCGGGCCGGCCGCGAGCTATCTGCGCATTCTCAATTGGGGCACGCTGCCGTTGCTGCTTTATGGCGGCACGCGCCGCTATTTGCAGGGCGTCGGACAGGTCCGCGTCATCACCGTCACCTACGTCCTTGCCAACCTGCTCAACTGGGGCGGCAACTGGGTGCTTATCTACGGCAAGCTCGGCTTCCCGGCCATGGGCGTCAGCGGTTCCGCGCTCTCAACCTGCATTGCGCGGGTCAGCATGGCCGTGGCGCTCATCGCCTTTGCATGGCGCTACGAGCGCAAGCGCGGCCATCCGCTCTTTGAGCACTGGGCCGGCCCGCAACTGGCGCGGCTCCGGCAACTGGTTCGGCTGGGCGCGCCCGCCGCGGGACAAATTGTGTTGGAGGTCGGCGCGTGGAACCTCGCCACCTTCTCCGCTGGCTATCTCGATCCCGTGGCCCTCGCGACGCACTCCATCGCACTCAGCTACGCCAGCCTTACGTACATGGTCCCGCTCGGAGTCTCCGCGGCGGCTGCGGTCTCCGTGGGCCACGCTATCGGAGCCGGCGATCCAGCCCGTGCCCGCCGCGCCGGATGGCTTGCCCTCGGCCTCGGCACAGCCTTCATGCTCTGCGCCGCGGTGGTGTTCCTGGTTGCGCCCGGCCCGCTCATCGCCCTCTACACGCGCGATCCCCGTGTGCTCGCCGTCGGCCCCAGTCTGCTCTGGGTGGCCGCCGCTTTTCAGGTCTTCGACGGCATTCAGACGGTCTCGACCGGTGCACTACGCGGCCTCGGCGAAACCCGCATCCCCATGTTCGCCAACCTTGTGGGCTACTGGGTCATCGGCCTTCCGCTCGGCTTCACCCTTTGCTTTGTCCTGCATTGGGGGATTTACGGCACCTGGATCGGTCTCACCCTGGCGCTGATCGTCATCTCCCTCACGCTGCTCTTACGCTGGCGCAGGGACTCTGCCCGAGCCGCCCTGGCGGCATGAGGGTTACTGCATGAATCCAGGCAACTTGCGTTGGGCAGGCAGCAAACCGCGCAGCGCATTGGCTGTCCCACATTACGGCCCTGCTGCGTCCCGTTTTTGAATGGATCAAAAGCGCATTGCTTATACAGTTACGTAAGGAAGCTCCGATCAAGTCAAGCGAAGGCTCCGCAGGGGCTAAATGTCGTGTCTCAAGAGGTTGTTTACATCGAGCCAGGCGATTGGGTGACGGAGGGTTATGGAAAAGGTGGAAAGCTGAAGTGCGCTTTCCACCTTTCCCACAACCCCGGCTGCGGCTACGAGCTTGAATATGTTGAGGTTTCGAATGTCCC
>DASQSP010000029.1:0-5578 GCA_035642355.1 Occallatibacter sp. | reverse complement strand
ATGCCCGTGCGTGTCGTCACCCGCCACGCCGCGCCCAAGCCAGATCACATGATCGATGCCAAGATAATCCGAAAAAATCCGCTCCAGCCGCTCCCGGCTCACCCCCGGATTCCGCTGCTGCACCTCGCTCAGCAGACATTCTTCGGTCGTCAACACCGTCCCCTGCCCATCCGTATCGATAGACCCGCCCTCGAGCACGATCCGCCGCTGCGATCCATCCACATCAATTGTTGGCTGCCACTGTTGCATATCGAGAAGCTCCGCCACGCGCCCCGGCACCACATCGTCCTTGCGCCAGTCGTCGTACTTGGCCCACGCATTAAAGTGCCAGTCGGTGATCGCAATTTTTCCCGCAACATCACGCACAAAAATAGGCCCCGAGTCTCGTGTCCAAACACGATCCGTAGGCCACGCATGAAAATCCACCTGCGCCAGATCCGCCCCGGCCCGCTTCAGAATGCCGCGCGCGCGCTTCTCCGCCGCCTCATCCTCCACCAGAATGTACACCCGCTCGCGCGCCGCCAGCAGCCGCACAATCTCCGCGTAGACCCACGGAATCGGCTGATACTTCCCCGGCCAGTCCTCGCGATTATGCGGCCACGCCAGCCACGTCGCCTCGTGCCGCTCCCACTCGGCCGGCATGCGAAAGCCAAGCTCTCGCGGCGTCTTCCCTTCCATCGCTGCCGCCATCGCTATTTCGGCTCTCCATCCGGCGCCCATGCCCGCACCGGATCAAGAAACCGCTCCGTAATCGGCGCATACGCATCGATCCGCCGGTCGCGCAGGAAAGGCCAGTTGCGCCGTGTGTCTTCGATCAGCGCCAGATCGATCTCGCCCAGCAGAATCTCCTCCGCATCGTGCGAAGCCTTCGCAATGATCCGCCCAAACGGATCCGCTAGAAAACTCCCGCCCCAGAACTCCAGCCCCGCACCTTCGATGCGATTGCCCAGCACGTCGCCATGCTCCTTGCCCACGCGGTTCACGCCCGCCACATACACCCCGTTGGCAATCGCATGCGCCCGCTGAATGGTCTGCCAAGCGTCATACTGCGCCGCGCCAAACTCGTCCTTCTCCGCCGGGTGCCAGCCAATCGCCGTCGGATAAAACAGCACCTCGGCTCCTTGCAGCGCCGTCAGCCGCGCGCCCTCGGGATACCACTGATCCCAGCACACCAGCGTGCCCACGCGCCCAAACGCCGTGTCCACCGCCTGAAAACCAAGATCGCCCGGCGTGAAGTAGTACTTCTCGTAGTACAGCGGATCGTCCGGAATATGCATCTTGCGATACACGCCTGCTATCTGCCCGTCCACATTCAGCGTCACCGCCGTGTTGTGATAAAGCCCCGGCGCGCGCCGCTCGAACAGCGAGGCCACAATCGCCACCCGCGCCTCACGCGCCACCTCGCCCAGCTTCTCGGTCGAAGGCCCCGGAATCGGCTCCGCCAGATCGAACAGCCGCAAATCCTCGCGCTGGCAAAAATACTGCGCCTTGAAAAGCTCCGGCAGGCACACCACCTGCGCGCCCAGCCGCGCCGCCTCGCGCACATGGCGCACCGCCGCGGCAAAGTTCGCCTCCGGGTCGGGCCCCATCTTCATCTGCACCAGGCCTACGTTGTACTTCCGCTTCTCCGTCATCGCGCCCGCTCTTTCCCTTCGCCTATAGAACAAGGCCAATCCCGCTCGGCGAGATTGGCCCTCAAAACCCTGCTTGAAAATTCGCCCCTAACAGCCTGTGGTGAAAGTCTGGTTTTGAAAGGGCACGATCCGCCGCGGCGGATCGTGCCGTAAAGAACCTGAAATGAAGAGGGCTTTAGCCCCTGCGGGGCCTTTGATTGACTTAATCTGAGATTCCTTAGGTCAGCCTCCACTCTCATCCTAGAGTCCACCGCACGAAGTGCCTACTCTTCGAGAATCAGCACCGCCGCCGCAATCGTCGTCGTCCACAGTCCGCGCTTGTCGCCCACCGCCGACTGCGTCACGTTGCTGGTGCGCACGATCTTGTTCGAGATGCGATATATCTCTTTCTTCTCGTCCCAGCTCTTGTCGGGGTCAAAGTCCACGTCCAGCGTGGTCGCCAGCATCTCAGCGGCAAGCTCCTCGGCGTATTCGCCGGCCTGCTCTTCGGTCTCGCCAAAGCTGTGGTGCTCGCTCAGGTAGCCGTAGGTATCGCGGTCCGCAGGAATCGCTACGCCAATGCTCGAAACCACCAGCCGGTGCGGCTCGCGCGTCGAGTTCTCCGCGATCACGGCAAACACCACCTCGCCGTGGTGCAGATACTTCAAGCCCTCTTTGCGCGTAATCACCTTGCACTGCGGCGGAAAGATCGACGACACCCGCACCAGATTCTGCGATGCGATTCCCGCATCGCGAAGGGCCAGCTCAAAGCTCGTCAAACGTTCCTTGTGCTTGCCCACACCCTTCGTGAAGAACATCTGCTTCGGGACCATGCTTTTGCCCAATTTCTATGTACCCTCCGTGACTTTGACGGTCGTGATTTTGTTGCGTTCCCGCATGAGTGTATCGCATATTGGCGTGCGGCAACAGCGCGCCCAGTGATTTCATCCCGCTTTCATACCCAGGCATTTCTCTGCGCCGCCTTCAGCCCTGCCAACAAGATTCAACGTCTCGCGTTGAAACTTTTTCCGCCACGCCGGGTTCTTACATGCATGAAGAAGATTCTTGCGCCCGGCATCGCTCTGTACGCAGCCCTCCTCGCGTGTGCCGCGGCGCAGGAACCCGTCAGCCCTCCCCCATCCCACTCCTCCGCTCCACCCCAGCAAGCTCAGGCTGATTCCTCCCCCGTTCCCCTCGAGTGGACACCCCCAGCGCTCGCCCATCTCAGCGCCGAGGCGGCCGTCAAATCCAACTTCACCCTCGACCGCAATCTGCTCGCCGCCGCATCCGCCCTCATTCCAGATTCCGAGGCCGAAGACCGCCAGGTGATTCGCAAGCTCGACGGCGTCAGCGTCCACACCATGCGCTTCGGCGAGGCCGGCATTCCCGACGAGCGCGAGGTCGAGTCCATCCGAGCCGCCTATCACCTGCGCGGCTGGAAGCACGTCGTCACCAGCACCGGCGCCGGCGGTCCGGTCCACAACGGAACCACCGATGTCTGGGTCGTCCTCGACGGCGTCAACGTCCGCGGCGCGGTCGTCCTGTCGGAAACTCCGCGCTCGCTCACCCTCGTCACCATCGCCGGCAACCTCAATCCCGTCGACATCCTCCATCTGCGCGGCCACTTCGGCATTCCGCGCTTTGACGCCGGCGGCCTCGGCAACCAGACCCGGCAGTAAAACGGTGCTCATGTCGGGCCCGTCAATAGCGCACGCGAAGAACAGCCGGTAAGTGGCTGATTATGCTGTGCATTTTCCTTCGGTCAATTTGCGTATAAATTCTCCCGAGTTGCTATCCTTAGTCTCATAGACCTTGTTTCATAAACACGCTTTGTGTCAGGGCACGGCTTCACAGGCTGTTGAAAAACTCTGTCGCAAGGCTGTTTTGTAACAGTCCCCCACCGGCGATTCCAACCTCGACGGATGAAACTGGGTGCCCCATCCATCGTCCGCCGCGGCGGACGATGGGTGGGAAAGCACAGACCTTCACCCAGCTCAGTTTCTTTCCAGGGCGCGATCCGCCGCGGCGGACTCGTGCAGCAAAAACCACAAATAGAACGGAGGGCTTCAGCCCCTGCCAAACTTTCCTCACCGAAAATGCATTTTTCCGCAGCCTGTTTAGTCGCGCCGAAAAGGCTCGCGGATTTGAGGGGGCTTTAACCCCTGCGAAGCTCCATTCCAGCCATCGCCGTGTTTATGAAACATGCCCTGCCAACTTCCGCACCATTACGCGCGGCATACCGCCAGGCTCGGCTTTGAACCAATCTGAACTTGTGCTCCACAATTCAATCCAGTCAAATACCTTTTCACCAGGCGCCTGCCCCGATTTGCCGATTCTGGGCTTGCCGATCCTGGGCTTGCCGATCATAGGCCCGGTTTGCCAATGTAGAGAAGAAAGGGACATCGCACTCCATGCAAACTACCTACAACGGGCTAGCACTGCCCCACGATGGCGCAGCCATCCAATACGCCAACGGCCAGTACACCATTCCCGACAACCCCATCATTCCCTTCATTGAAGGCGACGGCACCGGCCGCGACATCTGGAAGGCCTCGCAGCGCGTCTTCGACGCCGCCGTCGAAAAGGCCTACGGCGGCAAGCGCTCCATCAAGTGGTTTGAAATTCTCGCCGGCGAAAAGGCCTTCCGCCAGACAAACAACTGGCTGCCCGATGACTCCGTCTCCGCCGCCCGCGACCTCCACGTCTCCATCAAGGGGCCGCTCACCACGCCCGTCGGCGGCGGCATCCGCTCGCTCAACGTGGCCCTGCGCCAGCTTCTCGACCTCTACGCCTGCATCCGCCCCGTCCGCTACTACCAGGGCGTGCCCAGCCCCGTGAAGCACCCCGAGAACGTCGACATCGTTATCTTCCGCGAGAACACGGAGGACGTGTACTCCGGCATCGAGTTCAAGGAAGGCAGCCCCGATGCCGCGCGCCTCATCGAGTTCATCAACAAAGACCTGCTCAAGGGTGGAAAGAAAAAAATCCGCTCTGATTCCGGCGTCGGCATCAAGCCCATCTCCATCTTCGGCACCAAGCGCCTCGTCCGCTACGCCATCCGCCACGCGCTTGAGACCGGCCGCAAAACCGTCACCCTGGTCCACAAGGGCAACATACAGAAGTTCACCGAGGGCGCATTCCGCGAGTGGGGCTACGAAGTCGCAGTCCAGGAGTTCCGCGACCAGACCGTGACCGAGCGCGAAAGCTGGATCCTCGGCAACATCGAAGCCAACCCCGGCCTAACCGTCGAGCAGAACGCAGCGCTCATCGAACCCGGTCTCGAGTTCGGTTCACAAGCCTTTAGAAACGAGCTCTACGCCGAGGTCAAATCGGTCATCGACTCCATCGGCCAGACCCACGGCAACGGCGCATGGAAGAAAAAGGTTCTCACCAACGACCGCATCGCCGACTCCATCTTCCAGCAGATCATCATTCGCCCCGCCGACTACAGCATTCTCGCCACCTCCAACCTCAACGGCGACTACATCTCCGACGCCGCCGCGGCGCAGGTCGGCGGCCTGGGCATCGCGCCCGGCGCCAACATCGGCGACGGCTACGCAGTCTTTGAAGCCACCCACGGCACCGCGCCCAAGTACGCGGACAAAGATGTCATCAACCCCGGCTCCGTCATCCTCTCCGGCGTCATGCTCCTCGACTTCATCGGCTGGAAGGAAGCCTCCAGGATGATCGAGAACGCCATGGAGAAGACCATCCAGCAAAAGTTCGTCACCTACGACTTCGAGCGCCAGACCGCCGGCGCAACCAAAGTCGGCACCAGCGAATTCGCCACCCGCATCATCGGCAACATGTAAGAGGCAGCAACTTTCGGGAAAGGGCACGGCTTTAGCCGTGCCACAAACACCCCAATAAGGCAACGGGGCTTTAGCCCATGAGGGAGTCAAGCAATGCGCAAGAAAGTCAGCATCGTCGGAGCCGGCAACGTCGGAGCCACAGCCGCCCACTGG
>DASQSP010000028.1:0-31376 GCA_035642355.1 Occallatibacter sp. | reverse complement strand
TACGGTGATGACTGCTTCCGTAACCGTCGTCCCCAGGTAGTCCTCGGCTGCCTTTTTCAATTTCTGAAGGATCATGGCCGAGATCTCGGGCGGGGTATAGTCCTTGCCCTGGGCCACAATCACCACGTGATCGCCCTGTTTGACGACCTTGTAGGGCACCATCTTCATCTCGTCCGACACTTCGTCGTAACGACGGCCCATAAAACGCTTGATGGAGAAAATCGTGTTCTCCGGGTTGGTAATGGCCTGGCGCTTGGCCACCTGCCCCACCAGCCGCTCGCCGCTCTTCGAGAAGCCGACGATCGAGGGCGTAGTCCGCGCACCCTCTTCATTCGCAATCACTTTGGGCTCGCCGCCCTCCAGCACCGCTACGCACGAGTTGGTCGTGCCCAGGTCAATTCCAATGATTTTTGCCATGATGTGTATGTCCTGCCTGCCGATAGATTTCTGACACTAGTTAGG
Source organism: Occallatibacter sp. (assembly GCA_035642355.1). Classification (GTDB taxonomy): domain Bacteria; phylum Acidobacteriota; class Terriglobia; order Terriglobales; family Acidobacteriaceae; genus Telmatobacter. The sequence goes on along the minus strand of DASQSP010000028.1, from coordinate 30,914 downwards.
ATGCATCATTGAGTCACTTTGTGTCAACTTTTGTTGACTCAATATCCATTAGAGATCGCTCCGTGCTATTCACTTTACCGCTGCGCCACCGTCCCGCGATCTGAAATTCCTGTCATTGCAAAATATATACGACTAAATTAGTCTCAATTACGAACTCGATATGCGACAAATTCAGTCGCAGTTCAAGAATCCGTTCGCATACCGCAGCCTTTGAATTCGGACCACCTCTGGAGGACTACTCATTTTGTCCATGGGTCGAAACACTTTGCCATGCAGGTTTCTGATCGCGGCCTGCCTTTGTCTCAGCTGCCACATGGCCGCGCGCGCGCAGGAGAAGCCCTACTTCGTGACCTACCAGCACGATCTCGAGGAGCCGGGCAATCTTGAGATTGAAACCAAGACCGCCCTGGCCCGGCCCAACGGCAGTGGGAACTACGGCGCAACCGCCACCGAGCTGGAGTACGGCGTGCGCGCGTGGTGGACCTCAGAGCTGTATCTGGATGGACAGGCCACCGGGGACGACTCGACCCTTTATACGGGCTTCCGGCTGGAGAACCGGGTGCGGCCCCTGTTGCGGGAGCACGTCATCAACCCTGTGCTCTATGTGGAGTACGAGAACACTTCCGGCGCCGACAAGACCATCCTCGAAGTAGTGGGCCACGACAGCCAGACCGACCTGGCCGAGCCCAACGGCACGGCGCGTCGTGAGCACCAGCACGAGGCGGAGCTCAAGCTCATCCTCTCTTCCAACCTGAAGGACTGGAACATCGCCGAGAACTTTATCGCGGAAAAAGATCTGAACCATGCGCCCTGGGAGTTTGGCTACGCGGTGGGAGCCACGCGGCCTCTGCGCAGCCAGGCCAGCGGCCGTGCGTGCGCCTTTTGCGCAGACAAGTTCACGGCCGGAGCCGAGGCTTACGGCGGACTCGGCGATGTGTCGGCGCTGACCCTGCGCGACACCTCGCACTATGTGGCCCCGCTCGTGGGCTGGCAGTTGCCACGCGGGGCAAGGCTCAGCTTTTCCCCCGGCTTCGGGCTCACGCGTTCAAGCCTCAACCGCGTCTACCGCGTCGGTCTGGCCTTTGAGCTGCCGCAGCTGGGCAACTGGTTCCACCATGCGAAGGAGAGCGCGCAATGATGCAGCGTGCCATTGGAGTTTTCTGTCTTTGTTTGAGCAGCGCGCTCGCCCTGGGCGCGGGCCTGAGCGCGGGCCTGGCAGCCGGCCTGAACCCGCATTGGGCTCATGTGCCGGCAAAGGATCATGCACAGCTCAACCCTCTGGCCGGCAAAGCGGAGGCGGTTGCCGCCGGAGCGCTGCTCTACGGCGACCACTGCCAGCAGTGCCACCACGCGGACGCCAGGGGCGACGGGCACAAGCGCCCGTCACTGCGCAGCGACAGCATCAAAGCGGCCACCGATGGGGATATCCAGTGGTTCCTGCGCCAGGGCGACCTTGCCCACGGCATGCCCTCGTGGTCCAGCCTGCCCCAGGCCCAGCGCTGGCAGATCATCGCCTACCTGCGGTCCATTCAGTAGAGGTGGCGTCGTGCGGTTTCCTTGTGGAGATTCTCATGCGCAGGGCGGCGCGGTGTTCCGCAAGTCGTCAAAGCATGCCGCTCCACCCGGCGGGCAAAGAGGTAAATCAGGCCTCGTCCCCGAAGACATCGAGACCACTTGCCCGCGCCGCAGCAGCCAATTTTCTGTCGAATGTAAGGAGGCTGGAATGCGTCCTCAAAGCGAGATCGAGGTAGGCGGCGTCATAGGCGGTCAGGCCATGGGCGCGAGCCAGCGCCAGCACATGCTGTTGCCTGCCGGAGGGCGATTCGGAGTCGGTCACGATATTTGCGGCCGCCAGCCCGTTCAGAAAGAGCTGCGACTGTGCCGGAGACGCCATACCCGCGCGTTCCCCGCGGAGAACGCCATTGGCAATCTCCGCAAACCACAGCCCAGGCACAAGGGTTTCGGTCTTGTCCAACCGGCCGAGAGCTTCTGCCGCGCGCGATTTCTCTGCCTCATCCACACGGAGAAACAGCCACGCCAACGCCATCGAGGCGTCGAGAACCTGACTCACTCGCGGCCTTCCTCAATCCACGCGCGGACAGTCTCAGGCGGCACGCCCTCAATCTTCGGCATCTTCCGCAGAGCGTCTATGGCAGCAGCCGCGCGCAATTTGCGCTGATCTTCACTGGGCACCACATCCGCCACCGCCCGCCCGCGCACGGTGATCGTGAACCGCTCGCCCTTCTCCACCCGCCGCAGCAGCTCGGAGAGCCGGGTCTTGGCGTCAAACGCCCCAATTTCGGTATAAGCACGGCCAGCCATGGCAGAAGCTCCCTTCCGCCATCACTCTACACCAAACTAGTTGATTAAACTAGTCGATCACAAAAAGTTCAATTCAGGTGATTTGTACGGGCATTTGCGTGCCGATAGAGTTCCATAGCGATTGAAGCCGGCTGAGCGTGGCGAAGACTTCGCACACAAGATGACGCCCAACGGCCCTGAGCAGCTTCTGGAAGTTCATTGCCGCAGCCGCAAGCATGGCGTTGATCGCGTCGCCCCCGACACCCTTCATCCTGCGTGGACATGGACAGACACTGCCGGCCGAAAATATTGACCTGACACTCGGACCCGGACCCAGACTCGGACCCAGATCCGGACCCGGAGAAGGGTTACAGCTTCTTACATCGTCCGGCTAAATATACGATCCAGGCTATAGCTGTCCAGTTGCGCGCCCGCCACAAGAACGCAGTAGGCGAGAGAGTACGTCAGTTGTATGCCCACAGTTGCCCAGTCCTCACGCAAGGACGAGCCGAACGTCAGGATGAGCATAAGAGCCGCGCCGGCAATCAAAGCACGCCGAGTCTGGAAGCCGACCAGTATCGAGGCGCCTACGATGGCCTCCAGAATCGGCAGCAGATAGCCGAACCCATATACGGACCAGGAAGGTAAGGGTGTCTTCTGGAACATGGGCGCCAGCGACTCCGCGAAGCCTCTAAGCCCTCCAAACCAGCGAACGGCGCCATGAAGGCAGATATTCAGCCCCAGCGTGACGCGCAGGAGAACGTATGCACGAGCTGCATCCTTTTTCCAGAGACTCGGAGCGCCGGACATGAGGTTCTCCGCCTGCGATGAACTACATGACGAGAGTGGAGGGCTTCTCTCCATTTTCAACGCACTGGCATAACCAGCCCAACTCCGAGGCGTGAGCAAAGCTCTCGCGCAGCAGTTCGTTCTGCTCTTCGGCCGTCAGCTTCGTCTTTTCAAAGGCTTGTTGCACGGCCTCCGCCACGGTGGCGTCGGAGCGCAATGCCTTCAGCAGCAGGAAAGTCTCTCGCGCGATCCTGCGATAGTACACGGAATCCTGAAAGCGATGAATGGCGAGATAGACGCGCTGCTGCCGCATCGGAGGAAGTTTCACGCGCGCATGCGCTTCACGCTGACTCGCCGCGCTGCTCACGATGTCGACCTCGGGCGCGCCCTTCTTTACGGCAAGCACGAGGGTGTCCACCGGATAGCTCAGCTCAAGCAGTTGCAGGTGCGGCTGCAGGAGAAGCCTTGAGTCCGGCCCGACTGAAGAGGCGCCTTCCTCCGAAATCGGGGGCAAATGTTTGCCATCGAAGGCTTCGACGTACACCCACTCGAGGCTTGCCACATCCACCGCGAGACGGTGACGTTTGCCGGTCAGCTCGGGATGTCTTTCGACGAACGCCGGGAGCTTCGCGCCGAGATCCCGCAGGGTCCAGGACGTGGAAGGATTTTCCGCAATGTAAGCCAGGATCAATGCGTCGAACCGCTTCGGCCCCAGCACTGCGTTGAGGGTCGGGTAATCTTCAGACACCGCGCTGATGAGACGAAACCAATACTGACGGTTGTAAATTTCAAGGCGCTCGAAGGAGGAGAGGCGTGCATTGGGCGCAACGTAGCTCGCTGCGACCTCATTCATCGACCCGCCATCTTCGATGGTCTTTTGCATCCTGAAATCCGCAGTCAACGGCCTGCTGACGTCCGCCATCATCCGCCGCTGCAATTCGAGCAGGTTCATTAGTACGCCGCCCCTACCAGCGATGATTCCTGCGGAATACGGGATTCTGCAGCGAGAAGAAAGCGGTTGGCCTTGAGCGCCTCCCCATGCACTTCTTCAAACGAGGGGATATTGTCATCCCACTCCAGCAGCGTCGCGGTTGGTCCGCAACGCTCGATGGCGCGCTCATAGAGCTTCCAGACGGGATCGAGGACCGGGTGATCGTGCGTATCGAGGGTGTACTTCTCGAACTTCGAGTGGCCCGCGATATGGATCTGCGCTACACGTTCCGCGGGGATGCTGTTGACGTACACCATCGGATCGAAATCGTGATTCTGAGAAGAGACATAGATATTGTTGACGTCGAGAAGAATCCCGCAATCGGCCGCATGAACGACCTCGTTCAGGAACTCCCACTCGGTCATCTCCGAGTCGTGGTACTCGGCATAGCTGCTCACGTTCTCCACGGCTACGGGAATCTCAAGGTAATCCTGAACCGTGCGCACGCGCTCGGCAGTAGTACGAATGGCTTCAAACGTATAAGGAAGTGGAAGGAGATCGTGCGTGTAGCGGCCGTCCACGCTGCCCCAGCAAAGATGGTCGGACAGCCAGGGGGTCCCGGTCCGCTTCGTCAGTTCCTTGATCCGCTTGAGATGGTCTCGGTGCAACGGCTGCGCGCTGCCAAAGTACATGGACACGCCATGTTGAACGACTCGATATTGATCGAGAATCCGATCGAGAGTTTTCAGTGGCCGCCCGCCATCGACCATGTAGTTCTCCGAGATAATCTCGAACCAATCGACTACCGGCTTCTGGGAGAAGATGTGATCGTAGTGCGGCACTCTCAGGCCGATGCCGACACCATAATCTGTATATCCGTTGAAACGATTGGCTGGCATGAGCACTCCGATGCTGGATGACAAAAGAAATCGTGTAGGAGGTCCATAGAAAACTGGGCCTCCTACACGGGTTGAGACTACTTCTTGGAGCCGTCCGTGGCGCAAGCGCCCTGGCCCTTGCAGGCATTCTTTCCAGCGTGCTTCTTGTCGCCGCCGCCCTGGCCCTTGCAATCGTTCTGACCCTTGCAGGCGTGCTTGGGCAGATCCTTCGAGTCGGCGGCCACGGCAACACCGGCAAATGCGGTGGCGCTGGCGGTGGCATTGGTGGAAGTGGGCTGAGCGTTGAGGCGCGCGGTCGTGCCGCCGAGGAGGCCTGCGAAAGCCGCGGCCAGTGCGAGGTTACCGATAGTGGTGGTCTTCATGAAGAGTTCCTTTCTTCGGTTAGGCCAGGCGCTGAGCCTGGGCGTTGGATTTCGACCTGCTAGGGACGACCGGAGAGAGCCGGAATCACGATCGGGAAATGTTGCCCCCTCACGTGTCACATATTTGAAGCTTGGGGCGGCGGTTAGTTACAGACAAACCTCCAAATTCGGAGAGGCCTCGCCGTGACACCCAAAGTGGCCCTGCTGCTTTTCCAGAGCCAGCAGGACGATGGGATCACCGGCTTCACCGCCAAGGCTAAAGCCATTGCGCAGAGGAATATGAACCGACTCCGCCGCGTGTTCGTCAATCGCCGCCGCGCGCATCAACGAGCGCGCAACGGAAACATTAATGAAGGAGCTTGCCGTTATTTTCTCCACGCAGAACATTTGATCGGTCAGTTTCGTCCGTAAGAACGGCAATCATAATAAAGCGGCTTCGGCAGATGACCTGCGGCCGCAAACCTCACATCTGCTCCAGAGTCGGGGGCAGCCGAGGAAATAATACGCAGAGCGAGTTGGCCGCGTCAAGCATCGTCACGGAGAGGGCGCGCAAGAGCCCCTAATAGTGCGACCTGGCGATCGCTTGATGTAGCAGTGCCGGGCATTCGCCGATTGGGAACCATAATTCAGTTGCTACGCCTTTACCGCCGTGCCGTGTCCGCGTTTCTTCCTCCGCGGCCGGTGATGTTGCCGGCCGTGCGCCTGCGCGGTATTTTGCAACCTTTCGTGAATTCAGGCGTCAGATTAAAGCCCTTCATCGCCAAGGTGACGGGCGTTTTATTCGAGCGCTCGATGAGCGAGCCGGCTTTCAATATTCCCGAACTTTCAACGTAAATGAGAAGGAGAGTGGAGATGGGCAAGTTGGACGGTAAGGTAGCGGTGATTACCGGAGCAACCTCCGGAATGGCGCTGGCGTCGGCCAAGCTGTTTGTCGAAGAAGGCGCGTACGTATTCATCACGGGCCGGAAGCAGGACAGCCTCGACAACGCGGTCAAAGCGATTGGGCGCAATGTGACCGGCGTGCAGGGCGATTCGGCGAAGCTGGCCGATCTCGATCGCCTCTACGAGACGGTCAAGCGGGAGAAGGGTCATATCGATGTGGTGTTTGCCAGCGCCGGCCACGGCGGTCGCACTCCGCTGGGGGAGATCACCGAAGAGCACTTCGATAGCATCTTTGGCCTGAACACCCGTGGAACACTCTTTACCGTGCAGAAGGCGCTTTCCATGATGCGGAATGGCGGATCGATCATCATGAACGGATCGATCGCTCACCTCAAGGGCATGCCGGGGATGGGCGTTTACGCGGGAAGCAAGGCAGCGCTGCGGTCGTTCGCGCGGTCATGGGCGGTGGAGCTGGCAGAGCGCAGGATTCGCGTAAACGTGCTCAGCCCCGGACCGATCGCTACCAACGCTCTGGCGAACATCCCTGCAGAAGGGAAGGCGTACTTTCTCTCAGCCATCCCTCGCAAGGAGTTCGGACGCCCGGAAGAGATTGCGACGACGGCTCTGTTTCTTGCCTCCGACGACTCCAGCTTCGTGAATGCCAGCGAGATATGTGTTGACGGCGGATTTGCGCAGATCTGATTCTGGACATATGACAAACGGACATGACCGAAACGCCACGGCGCTCGCGGCATTGCGCATCGTCGTCGGACTTTTTTTTGTGATCTTTGGCGAGTACAAAGTTTTTGGCACGGACTTCACCCTGCATGGCCAATTCGAAGAGTGGGTCCGAGGCTTCCTCGCCCAAAGCGCTTACCCCTGGATGAAGCCTGTTCTCGTGAACGTCGTATTGCCGCACGCGCGGGCATGTGCATTTCTGACTGCCTATGGCGAGCTGATGATCGGGTTGGGGCTTGTAACCGGCGTGCTGACGCGCGCCGCGAGCGGGTTTGGCATCCTGTTGATGGCGCTCCTGCTGGCGTCAGCCGGCTACCCTGGGCCGCACGTCGCCCTATGGCGCTATTTTGGCGCCTCGCTGGAGTGGTCCGTTTTTATCGCGTGTTTTGCTGCATTCATCATCGGCGAACCCGAAGCGCGATGGTCGCTCATGCCGCGCCTGCGCAGCTGGCTGCAACCGCGGCCTGAGAGACACTAGAGCGATTTCACCATTGCTATACCCACTTTGGGTGCCCCCGGTCCCTCGTCCGCCGCGGCGGAGGGACCGGGGATAGTACAAAGTTGGGTACGCCTACATTGAAACCGCCCCGGTGTAACCAAATTTACTTCCGGTTCTCTAACGATTCGAGGCGGATGAACCGTTTCCGGCTCAGATTCAGGAAGGTTCTTCGTCGCCCATCTCTGCACCTTCCTGTCCGCGGCGCCGACGGCATTCATCCTGGGCGCTGGACTCTTCTCCGTAGACGCTCATAGCTCGAAGAAGGCGAGGACAGCCCTTAACGATGGAACAGCACTCCTTAATTCGAACCGAAGCCGAGATGATTGCCGCCATTCTCGATGGGGATACGCAGCTCTACCACGAATTGATCCATCCCCATGAGCGCCGCGTGTACTTGATGGCCTTGTCTTTTATGAAGAACGAAGCCGATGCGGAAGATGTGGCGCAAGAGGCTTTCATGAAGGCGTTTCGGAGTCTGGCTTCCTTCCGCGCGGAGTCGAAATTCAGCACCTGGCTGATCAGCATTACCTTGAACGAAGCCAGGGGGCGCCTCCGTAAAGAGTCGGCAGTCCGCATGGAGTCGCTTGACGAGGCTCCCGATGACGGGGCGGTTGTTTCTCCGGCTTTGCTCCGGGACTGGCGCGAAATTCCTTCCGAGGTTGTGGAACGGCGGGAGATTCGTCAGATGCTTTACCAGGCGGTTACCAGCCTCCCCGCGATTTATCGTCAGGTTTTCCTTCTTCGCGAAGTAGAGGAGCTTAACAGCAACGAGACAGCCCAGACGTTGAATATCAGCATTAACAGCGTCAAGGTCCGGCTGCATCGTGCGCGCATGATGCTGCAAAAGCAACTGGTGCCTCAAATGAAGACAGTCGATCGAACCTCTAAAAGGAAGTGGCTCTCATGGTCATAGACTGCAAACACGTCTGGAACTACATCTCCGAGTATCTGGACGGGACGCTGCCTGAAGAGACCCGGAAGACCGTCCAGAAGCACCTCGATCATTGCGAAGTCTGCTCGGCAATCCTGGACTCGACGCGAAACATCATCATTTTGACGGCGGATGACCGTGTCTTCGAGCTGCCTGCCGGCTTCAGCGAGCGCTTGCATGCGCGGCTCGATCTCGAATTGAAGGGTGCTGGGGCATAGGGGATTTGCGCGCTTGTCGTTGCCACTCTCCACATCTCGTTCTTTGCCGGTATAACGGGATCGCGAAAGATGCGCGTCAGTTGCACAGACGGCGGAGATAGTCGTAGATGTGTGGGCGGTCCATCGTAGGTATAACTACAGGTCTCAGATGCGAGAACTGGGCTCTCCTCTAATCTGCCCAGCAATTTCCGCTCGGATCGCCGCTACTTTATCCCAATTCACTTCCGCCCTTTTGTGCCTTAACATTTCCAGATACTCCTCGTCTGAGATGCCATTGACAACGATCAAGGCAAAATATGCGGCTTTGCGAACATCTTCATCCGAATCTTCGAGCGCGACTTTGGAAAGTTGTTCTATGATCCGGTGATCTTTCGAACTCCTCCACATCACGCCCAAGGCCCCAGCGGCCGCGTCTCTACAGTCCCCATCCGGATCTTCTTCCACCATTTTGATGAGGGAATCTGTCACAACGTGCAGCTTCAATTCGAATCCGAGTGACATAATCGCGTTGTAACGAACGATTTCATCTCCATTTTGGAGTAGTTCAACCAGAATGGGCGCTTCGGTCAACCAATGTTGGCGCCCAATACCTGCCGCCAAGTCGCGCAATTGATCCAATGTTGCACGGCCATCCCTGAATGCCTCGATTTCCCTTTTCAGGTCATTCCCCGCATCATTCATAACTCTCCTTAATCGCTTGCGCCAGTTGCCTGCCTGATAATCTTGATTTGGCCTCTCGCCTTCTCGTTGCGAATGCTTCCAGAGCTTCAGCCCGGAAGTCACTCCGGCGGGCAGACTGCCCCATGCGAGAAGCGAAAAACATCGGGACGCGCATAGTGACCTGTCACATCGAGAGCCATGCTTTCCCGGTCAATCATTGCGAGATCCAAATCCGCGATGATGAGTTCGTCCCGATCGAAAACAGGCTCGACGATGTACGACGAGTCCGGCGCAACGATAGAACTTCCTCCCCGCTCCACCCATGTGTCCGTGACGTTATGAGGCAGTTGGCGCGGAACATCCGCGGCAGGCATCATAAGACCAACGGATAGGACGAAGCATCGGCCTTCGAAGGCATAATGACGGCTTGCGAGTTGCGCCCTCTCGTTCGCCGTAGGCCACACCGCGACATGGATGTGCTCTCCAGCCTGATGCATCGCCATTCGCGCAAGGGGCATCCAATGCTCCCAGCAAATCAATCCCCCCACCCGTGCTTGCCCCATATCGACAGACTTCAGGCCACGGCCATCTCCGGGGCCCCAAACAAGGCGTTCCGTAAATGTGGGCACGAGTTTGGGGTGATGGTTCGCGAGGCGGCCATCGGGCGAAAACGTAAGAAGGCTGTTATAGAGCGTCTTCGAGCCGGGTCCCCGCTCAACCCGTTCATTGACCCCGATGACAATACCGATCTGGAGATCGCGCGCGGCCTGCGCCAGTTGAGCGACTTCCGGTCCATCGATGGAGATGCTGTTTGCTCGCAGCTCCGCAAAGACCTCTTTCGCCGGCTCGTGATTCCAAAGCGCCGCCCCAGGGCAAATGTCGAGCCAGACGGGGTATCCGGGAATCCAGGTCTCCCCGAACGCGATCAACGCGGCTCCGCGGCCGGCCGCGTCTCGAACCACGTCAAGCGCCCTGGCCAGGCTCGCGGCCTTGTTGTGATAGACGGGCGCAACCTGCGCAATTGCGACGCGGACGATTCGATCCGTTGGATTCTTCATTGCCATTCACCGGGCATCCAGCACGCGCGAGCACCTGCCCTGCCGCTCTCGCGTGACACTCGCTTCAGTGTAGCCGAGCGCTTGAGAGAGGCGCCGATGAATCGTCCTGGATACACCGCGCGGTGTAAACTGAAACCCGGGGAAGCCCCCTGCACGATCGGCTGATTGACCTCAAGTCACACCCTCAACCGATGAGAGGAAAGGCCGATGGCGGTACAAGAAACCGAATTGATCAAATCCAAAACAATGAGCCGCGGCACCTGGCTCGTCGGGGTCACCAGCTTCGCCTTCATTCTCCTGCAAAGCGCGTGTACCGCCGTCATGGCTCTCAGTGGCGTAGGGTTGCTCATCGGAGCGACCTCTTTCGCAGCCGCCTCGATCATTCCGGGATTCGTCTTCACGATTCACACCCGATGGATTCGCATTCCAATGATGACGTTCGCCGTTCTCGGCTCTGTGGCGAACCTTTACGTCCTGTGGAGGATACGTTCACTTCGATCGCGGCCCAGTGCGCAGTGGCGAACTCAGCAAACGACTGCCAGGCAGAAGCGCTCGGAGATGCTCCAGATCGTCCTCTCCATATTGACCCTCGCTCTTGTCGCCGCGGAGAGCCTCGCGCATCTTAGCTTGCACGACTCGTTTTAACCTGCTCTGAACCTCGCGGGCCTTATGCGCGGGCCGGCGCCTGCACGCCGATGCCCGCGCTGAAGCAGCTCTCGATCCACGGCATGCTGGCCAGCTCGTGCGCCGTGTGCACAATCGCCGTCCAGTGATTCATCGGGCCGGGCGCCTGCTGCTCGCGGAAGTACGCGCGCACGCACCGGGGCAGCGACCACTCTTCCGCAATGCGCAGGCCCGCGGCGGCCGGTTCGCCTGCGTTCGGCGCCGTCTGGCTCCAGCCCAGCAGCGCGGGCAGCCAGCCCAGCTCATGAAACAGGCCCACAAGATATGCCTGATCTGGCGTCATGTCTGGCGTGATGTCTGGCGAAAGGTCAGGCGCGATACCAGGCGCAAAGTCCTCCGTCATCAGCCTGCAATAGGTCGCAATGCGGCGCGCGTGGCTCCACGCCTCCAGGATGCCCCTCCTGCGCGCGGCGTAGCGCACCGTCGGGCTGGCCATCGTCTCCAGCAGTCCTTCCAGATTGAGGCCGCGAATGCAATCTTCGATGCGCCCGGCGCGCAGTTCCGGATCGGCGCCCTCGCCCGCCGCGCGAAACACCTGCAGCGCCGCGCCCAGATCGCTCAGAACGGCCTGCGAGAGCACGCGCATGTTGACGCGCGGCTCACGCATCTTGAGATCAAGCAGCAGCAGTGTCTCCGGCAGGACAGGAACATCCGGAAGCTCTTGAAAAAGATCGCGCTGCAACTGCCGATGGCCGGCGATTATTCCCTGCCGATTGCCGATTTCGGACACCAGCCTGTCACGCATCGCGTCACCACCCGCTTAACTCATCGGCAACTTCTCCGAAACCTTCTATCCCCCGGCGCCGGAGACAGCTCCATTTCGCGCGAGCGTCGAACTCTTGGCCCGTGTGCCTCCATCCCGCACAGCGCAGCCGTTTGCCATTGGGCCAGCACAGCTATACTTGAATTTCTCTGCACCGCTGCGTCGCATTCATGACCACTCTCACCTTCACGCTCATCGTGCTCGCCGTCTCCGCGCTCGCCGGCTTTCTCGGCGCGCTCACCGGCCTGGGCGGCGGCGTGGTTGTCGTTCCCGTGCTCACGCTGGCTCTCGGCGTCGACATCAAATACGCCATCGGCGCATCGCTGGTCGCCGTCATCGCCACCTCCTCCGGCGCGGCCGCGGCCTATGTGCGCGAGGGCTACTCCAATATCCGCATCGGCATGCTGCTTGAGATCGCCACCACCTTCGGCGCGGTCATCGGCGCGGTCATCGCCGCCCACGTCACCACCCATGCCATCGCCATCGTCTTCGGCCTGGTGCTGCTGCAGGCCGCCTATCAGTCGTTCCGGCCCGGCCACGTCTCAGGCGCACTCGTCGAGTCCGACACGCTCAGCCGCAAGCTCCGTCTCGGCGGCGCCTATCCGGTTGGCGGCCAGCTGCAGAGCTACGGTGTGCGCAACGTGCCCGCCGGCTTCGGCCTCATGTTCGGCGCCGGCGCGCTCTCCGGCCTGCTCGGCATCGGCTCCGGCGCGGTCAAAGTCATCGCCATGGATCGCGCCATGAAGATTCCCTTCAAGGTTTCCACCACCACCAGCAACTTCATGATCGGCGTCACCGCCGCGGCCAGCGCGGGCGTTTATCTCAGCCGCGGCTATATCGATCCGCGCGTCGCCATGCCGGTGATGCTCGGCGTGCTCGGCGGCGCACTGCTCGGCACGCGCGTCCTCGCCCGTGCCCGCGTACACACGCTGCGCCTCATCTTCGGTTGCGTGGTTCTCGCGCTTGCCTTCGAAATGATCGTCAACGGCGCGCTGGGGAAGGTCTAGTCATGCCGGGGAGGGTTTGGTCATGCCGGAGAGGGTTTGGTTATGCCGGAGAGGGTTTGGTCATGAATGACCGCCGCCTTGAAATCATCATCGGCAACCTGTTGCGCGCCGGTGTGCTCATCGCCGCGGCCACCGTTCTCGCCGGCGGCGTTCTCTTTCTCGCCCAGCATCATGCCCAGCCGGCCAACTATCGCACCTTCGTCGCCGGCGGCGCGGACACGCGCACCCTCGCCGGCATTACGCAATCCGCCGCGCACCTTGACAGCGAAGGCCTCATTCAGTTCGGTTTGCTGCTCTTGATCGCGACACCCGTGGCGCGCGTGGCCCTGGCCGTCGTGGGCTTCGCGCTCGAGCGCGACCGCCTCTACACGCTCGTCAGCCTCGTCGTACTGGCCATCCTCGCCTACAGCCTGCTCCACGCCACGTAATCGCATCCCCGGCGCCCCGTTCATCGAGCCGGCCGCACGACAGGATCGATGACCGGGTAACCCGCCGTGCTGCGCTTCAGTGACCTGGCGTTCAACGATAATGGAACGCTGCGGATGGATTGCGCCCAGGTCGAGGACGGAATGACGGAGTAGGCCGTCTCAAGACGATAAGCGGTTGGGGGCGCTCGCACCGAAGTCGCGGCAAATAACACAGAACGCCAGCGCCGGACAGACTGAAAGGCTGTATACGTCGTATAGCATCTCGTCTCCGAAGACGGAATAGATCAGGATGCCAAGAGCAATTCCAGCCACAGGCAAAATATCCCGCATGTCGCCAAGCTTCGGGTATACGTGCCGCCTCCAAAGAAGAGTAGCGACCGTCGCGAAGCTCATCAGCAGAATCAATGCTTGCGGCCTCATCAGCTTTTCTCGAAGCGGCACACGCAGCTTCTGGCTGGCTTGAAACATCATATGTGCTTCAAACAGGCCCCAATGATGCACGATCCGCGCAACCTCACCCAGCGCGCAGAGCGCGACCACGAAAACGAGGCCCCAGTCCATCGCTGCGATGCTGCGTCCTGAAGCTCTCCTGGCTGGCAGCAAACTGCCTGGCAGCAAGCAAACGATCGCCGCATATCCGATAGCGGCTATACCGAGCGCGGGGTGAAATAACAGGCTGCCGAAAAGCACCGCGGACGCAGCGAGAGCGTGCCTATGCACATGCAGCAATAGCGCGACGGCGATGAGCAGAAAGAGCGGCGCCTCCATCCTTACCATATTTGCGGCGAAGACTACCGGAGGGGCTAGCAGCAGCAGCGTCGCCGCCGCCCCAGCCTGCCACGAGCCTCCAAGTCTACGGAATCCGAGGGCGAACAGCGTTACGCCCAGCGCGACAGCGCACTCGCAAACTCCACGCGCGGCCTGCATGGTCTCTCCAAAGAGACGCAACGCAAGTCCAATGAAAATGGTGAAGCCGTCCGGGACCCAGAAAATTCCGGATGGCGCATGAATATTGGCCGGGGAAAGCGAACCGTGCTCCGCCCACCACAACGCCGGCAAGTAAAATCTCGCCTCATCATTCCATGGAAACGGAAAGGTGGTCCTGTTTACATAGGCAAGAGCAAACACCAATAATCCCGCCGCGCCAGCGAATATCCGATACCGCCATTGATCGCGATCGTCATTCATCGTGAGTCACGTCTCGGCCATTGTCCGCAAGGCACGCGTGGCGATACAGCGCGAATCCATACTGTCCATCGCTTGAGAACCAACGGTCCACTTCGATCCACGGGCGCGTGTGCAGCGTGTTGTCCATGTGCAATTCGGCCGTATCGGGCGGAATATGTTCGCGTATGAAGGTGACGTTGCAGTCCTCCATTTCAACTTTGGTAAATGGCGTTACATTCGTATTGCGGACCGTCGAGCAACCACCTAAGCGGTCCCCCGAGAGCTTCATATAGGGCAATGCCTTATCGCCATCTTCAAAAAACAGCCTGGTCAATGGATTCGCGCGGCACGCTGTCTGCGTGGCATTGGACAGCTCGTTGAGCATGTCCGCGAAGTCGGCGCGCTCCATCCTTCGCGAGGAAGAGAAGATCGTACTCGCCCCCATGGTCGCGGTGTACTTCCACTGCACGGCACAATAAAGGATTGCGGGAAGGAACAGCACGAGCCTCGATACCGGTCCGGCCCTCAAGACACATCCTTCATAAGAAGCCGACGAGGCGCCCGATTCAGGTTCATACGCTGAACAGCATACAGGACTGCCTTCAATATGGGCCTCGGCTTCCAGTGCGGATCGATCTTCGCGCGTCCTGTGCGTGAATGGACCGGCTTCAGTCCGTACTTCAAGCAGCCCCCCAAAAAAGCGGCGGGTGTGCCTCGTTCGTCGTCTGCCGCAGCGGACGACAAACTATGCACACTCTTCCCTGCACGGGGCAACCGCATAAAGGGATCGATGACCGGCCACCTGCCAGAGTAGCGAAGCGCACAACTGGCTTGGTATGCTGCAATCTGCATGAGCTGTTGACGGAGCCGGAAGATGCCCGCGATTTGCTACTTTTCGGAATTTTCATACGGATGTACTTCGATGACCATCCGCCGCCGCATTTTCATGCCGATTACAACGAATATAAGGCCGTGATCGACATCCATCGACTCGAGATTCTGGAGGGTTCCCTCCCGAACCGGGCCATGAACCTTGTCCTGGACTGGGCAAGGTTGCACCAGGATGAGTTACTTGCGGACTGGGAGCTGTGCAGGAGCAAACAGCACCCCCTCAAGATTGAGCCGCTGGAATAAGGTTTTGAATGGAGTAGAACGATGCATTGGAGCGTGGTAGCAGTTGAGCCGACGTCAGCCTTGGAGCTGGCGGTTCGATTTAAGGACGGCACCGAAGGCAAGGTGCGATTTGAGCAGAGTCATTTGAGCGGCGTCTTCGAGGCGCTGAAGTCGCCTGAGGTCTTCCGGCAGGCACGCGTGGAATCCGGTGCCGTCACCTGGCCCGGTGAGATCGATCTGGCGCCGGATGCCATGTATCGGGCGATCAAGAACTCCGGCGAATGGGTATTGCGTTGAGGCGGTAGAGGAGAATTCAAGTGCTGGAGAAAGAGATGGAAGACCTCATCGCTAAAAACCCGGAACATTTCTTTCCTAACCGTGGATTTGTCCTACAAGGCTGTCGCAATCTTTCCGGGGCGTCGGCAGATTCGATCTGCTGTTTGGCGACAGGCATGGCATGACAATTCTGTGGAGTTGAAAGCAGTTCCTGCGCGATATAAGGTCATTGAACAAGTAGCGCGGTATCGGGACACTCTTGTGGCTATGGGCCGGATGAACATTATCATGTGGTTGTGTCTCCCACATTCCTGCTGGAATACGCCATTCAGGACATCGACCAAAGCGTCTGAGGATTCTCATGGTCATGGCGGGCGACCCACTCACCGCTTCTTACTCTAGGCGTTGAAATCTCACGGCCTGTGTTGGGCGGCCCACAGTCCATCTCGGAACTCCGTCCCGCCACAAATCCTGGCACACTCTTCCCTGCACGAGGCAACCGCATAAAAGGATCGATGACCGGGGCACCTGCTCTTAGAAATGAAGCACGAGCCCGCCAGTGAACGCAACATTGTTCTGCAGGCTCCCATTCGTGGGAACGCCATACCTGGGCTGACCCGAGTAGAAATCGCGCACCTCAAACCGGGCGCCAATCGGCAGCGTTCCGATTATAGGAATGCCTTTGAGGTGCACCAGAGGCCGTGTGTCCACGCCTCCGCCGAATTCGAGAGTCCCGCTGCTCCCCTGGCCCGTCACATTGACACCTCCGGTCCTCGGCTGTGTCGGAGAAAAATTTGCATATCCGCCGCCGAACAGCAGCCAGGGCTGAAATGTGCCGGTTGCATTAAACTTGACCCTCACATGCGGCGTAAGAAAGAGAGATGCATACTGGGGGCTGACGTTCGATGCGGGAAGGTTCGCCTTGACATCGAGAGGAGAGAGTAAGAAATCGACTCCGCCATAGAGAGCGGTATGCCGGCCCAGCAGCAACCGATCATACTCGGCGCCAAGGGCCAGGCTGGGATTGAGATCGACGTTGCCGCCGCCTTCGAGGCCAATGCTGGGTGTTACCGTTGCGCCGATCACGAGACCGACTTCATTCCTGGTTCTGGAAGCCGAAGGCCCTGACTGTGCCAGGCCGACGGAGACTGCCGTAGTCATCAAAATGAATGCGAGAGATAGTACGTGATGTTTTTTCATCTGTTGCCCTTTCACCTGTTCCTCGCTTTGGATGCGAACTGCTCGTGCGACTCTGCCGATGCGTGGCTCGAACGAGCGCTAAGATCGTGTCAATCACGGTTTGGATTCGCGTGAGACCTAAAAAGTTACATTCGAAATAATTCCGTGGCGGGTGAGGAGGTGAGCAGGTGGCTCACTCGTCGCCTCTGAATCCAAGCACTGGAATCTGACGTGCCGTGCCCCGTTCATCGCGATAAAACTGCGATGAATGGGTACTCTTCGCGGACAGAGGCAGCCACGTAATTGAATCTACGACCGGGCCACCTGCCCAGCTAAAATAAACCCATGGCAGCCCTGATCGACGCAATCGACATAAAGCGCAAAATGTACTTCGAGTTCGAGAACGCCCCCTTCTACTGCATGGACGTCGAAGTCTCCACCCCCACCGCGCGCGGCGGCCAGACGCTGGTGCGCTTCAAGATGCGCAATCTGCTCACCCGCGCCGTCTTCGACAAGACCTTCAAGGCCGGCGAAAAATTCAAAGTCCCCGACCTCGAAACCGTCGAAGCCTCCTATCTCTACTCAGACTCCGACGCCGCCCACTTCCTCGATCAGGAGAGCTTCGAGACCATCACCCTCTCCAACGACAAGCTCGGCGACGCGCTCGAGTTCATGCTCGAGGGCGTCCTCATCCAGATCGACAAATTCAACGGCAACCCCATCGGCCTGCAACTGCCCGAAAAGGTCGAGCTCACCGTCACCTACACCGAGCCCGCCGTGCGCGGCGACACCTCGCGCGGCGACGTCACCAAGCCCGCCAGGCTCGAGACCGGCCTCGAAATCAAGGTGCCCTTCTTCGTCAAGGAAGGTGAAAAAGTGCGCGTCTACACCGAGACCCGCGAGTTCGCCGGCCGCGCCTGAGCATATGAATCAGCCTCGCTGGCTCAATTAATTTCCGCTCGGCCCATTACCAGCAATACCGCGAGCCAGCTACGCCACAGGGGAGTTCCGCGCAATAGCCCTGCGGAATAGTCCTGTAGCTCAATAGCGAGGCGAATCCACGCAACCTTAATGAGATTCGCCGCCTTCACCCCGTACCATAGACTGCAGGCATGCATGGTTGTCTCTGGCAGCGCAAATCAGATCTTTACGCTCGCGCGCCTCGTGCGTGCGCTGCTATGCGTCACCCTCTGCGCCGCCCCATTCGCCTACGCTCAGGCTCCCTCAACAGTCGCGCCCCAACCCATCGTCACCATAGCGCCGCATCCCCAGGGCGCGCGCTACTGGCTCTCCGGCCAGGCCAACATCATCTTTCAGGGCCGGCCCGCGTTTCACTCGGATTACCAGGGCACAAACAGCTTCCGCAACTCCGCCGAGTACAAGACCTCGCTGGTCGGAACCCTCTACGGCGCGGTGCGGCCTACACGCTCCATCCGCTACAACACCGACCTCATCCTCGATCTTGAAAGCGCCGGCGGCCGCGGCCTGAGCGAAGGCCTGGGATTGGCCGGCTTCACCAACATCGACGTAGTGCGCAACCCCAACCTCGGCTCTGTGCCCTACCTCGCCCGCTACCAGATCCATCAGGTCTTCGGCCTCACTGACGCAACCGTCGAGCAGGACTCCAACTTCTTCGCCCTCGCCGACTGGGTGCCGCTGCGCCGCGTCGAGTTCCGCCTCGGCAAATTGACCCTGCCCGACTTCTTTGACGTCAACTCCATCGGCTCCGACAGCCATCTGCAATTCCTCAACTGGACCATCGTCAACAACGGCGCGTGGGACTACGCCGCCGACACGCGCGGCTACACCGTGGGCGGCCTGGCCGAGTACGACGACCGCATCTGGAGCATCCGTTACGGCATCTTCGCCATGCCCACCGTGGCCAACGGCATCGCCCTCGACTGGGCCTTCAGCCGCGCCCACGGGCAAAACGGCGAGTTCGAGCTGCGCAAGAGCCTCGTGCCCAATCGCAAGGGCACCACGCGCCTGCTCTTCTTCGCCAACCGCGCCCACCTCGGCACCTATCGCGAGGCGGTGGAGGACTTCCTCAACGGCTCTGACACCGCCAAATACGGTGTCACCGTGCCCACCATCACCCTCCACGAGCACTTCAGCGCGCTCAAATACGGCTTCGGCTATAACACCGAGCAGGAAGTTACTGCGAATCTGCGCCTCTTCGGCCGCTTCGGATGGAACGAGGGCCAGCACGAGGACTTCGCCTACACCGAAGTCGATCAAACCGTCGAGGCCGGCGGCGACTACGCCGGCAATCAGTGGCATCGCCCGCTGGACAAGGTCGGCGTGGCCTTCGTCACCAACGCCATCAAGCGCGACCACCAGAACTATCTGCGCCTCGGCGGCCTCGGCTTCCTGCTCGGCGACGGCAACCTGACCTACGGCCGCGAAAACATCGTTGAGAGCTACTACACCTGGCACGCCTGGCGCGGCCTCTACTACGCCCTCGACGTGCAGCACCTCGACAACCCCGGCTACAACCGCGACCGCGGCCCCGCCTGGGTAGGCGCCGTCCGCGCCCACATCGATTTTTAGAGCATTGGCAGGTGGCCCGCTCATCGATCATGTCGCATCGCAGAGGAAAGAGTGTGCCCCATTCATCGCAGTTTTATCGCGATGAGTGGGCGGGTGCCACCATCCGCTGAGTTCTTCATCCTCGCAATACCTCTCTTTGCTCGCCGCAGCTGGCGAGGAATGGGGGCCTGCTCGACGGACAACCCGCTCATCGCGATGAAGCTGCGATGAACGGGGCACAGCGCGGACGAGTCGGCCACCTGACGATGAATGGGAACATGTCTTGTGAAAGGGCACGACTTTAGTCGTGCCGAAAAGAGCCCGAAAAATCAGGGGTTTTAACCCCTGAGGGAGTCGAGTATCAGTCCCATGCAGGAGGATTCAGAGGCTCACGATGGGCTGCGACGGCCTCTTCAACATCGCGGGCGAAGTCTTCGTCGATCACGGCCGGGGAGTCCTCCGGCAGCAAGGCGATGCACGCTTCGATGGAGCGGCGCGGGGGCGCTGCCGTGTGCAGAACGGCCACTGGATGCGTACCGTTCTCGATGACGATCTCCGCGCCCAGACGGACGCGAGCCATCAGGCCCGCGAAGTCGCGGGCGGCATCTGCTTCCGAGATGTGGATGGTTGCCATACTCATCATGATGCCCCCGATGCGTGGTGCACGGCCTGGGTCGACGCCATCCGCGCCCACATCGATTTTTAGGGCATTGCATGCAGCGGACTTTTCATCGTAGCTACGTGAGAGGCGAGCCTTCCCACCCTTCGCACGATGGAGATGCGCGAAGAATGGGGCACCGCTCGACGGATCACCCGCTCATCGCGATAGAGCCGCGATAAACGTGGCACAGCCTGACTTATATCAACGCTGAGCTTGAGAGGCTGTGAGCTTGCCACCTGCCTTTGCGTTGTCAGGTGCGGTGCCCTTGCTAGAAGATTTTGACGTTGACTCTGCTCCAGCGTAAAAGGATGGCTTTGGTAGGCTGAGGCGAATCCGCGAACCGTAGTCATAAACAACGAATTCCGAAACGTCTCCGAGTGCATCCTGAAAACATTCCTTCCCATCCCGTTCCCTAGTTATTCCCGTATCAATATCTTCTTCACGGCATGACGACTCTATACCTGCAACGACTTCTGCGCGCTCATGTGCTGGAATCATGTAGGGGTGTTCTAAAGTCAGTTTGATTTCTTCTAAGGCTTGAGACTTCACTGCACGCTTATAGAACTTGGTGTTTTGCTGCAAGGTGAAGTCTTTGCCCGTTTTGTTCTCGACGACAAAGGATATATTGAATCCATCTCCCTTAAATTTGCTTACTTTGTCACTTTCATCGAAAGAGAAGTATTGGGAAGCAGTAGAGCTAATGCCCTTTATCGCGTCTGCATTCCAACCTTTCGGACGCGACGAATACCACTGGATGAGCGCAAGGCACACAAACAGCGTCAGAGCTGCTGCCACTCCAAAACTTGCTGCCCACAGTACGGGGCGTTTCCAATCTGTACGCCAATCAAACGTCATATGAAATGTCCATCCCGTTAAGCGAAAATTCGATGCGGCTCAATCAAGAGCAAGGAGAAGGGGAAGGTTCCCCAGCCTGTCATGATTGACCGTATCCAAGTCGCGAATCTGGATACCACATTCTTCGCCGGCCGCGGCGGGCGAAGCGTGGGAAAGCACAAACCCCGACCAACCGCAGCCTAGCTCCAGCTCCCCATTATGCCGCATAACTTCAGGTAACTTCCGCCTCCCGCGATGAAACACGAAAATCCAGTCTACTTGGCTGGATTCGCCGTCGGCATCTGCCCCTGTGGTTGCGCGGGCAGGTTGTAAATCACCTCGCCGGGCTTGGCATAGTGCAACTGCTCGCGCGCCTCGTGCTCAATCGCGCCGGGGTCAGACTTGAGCCGGTCTACATGATCGCGCAGCTTGGAATTTTCCTGCTGCAGATCGTCAATATCCTTGCGCAGCTCCTTGTCCTTCACCCGCTGCTGCTCCCACGCGGAGAGACCGTGCCTGCCGTTGACCACGCCCCAGCCAAACACCAGAATCAGCGCCAAGGCAATCAACGTGCCCGCCGGCCGCCAGCCCTGCTGCGCCCACTCAAGCACGCGGCTGCGCAGCGGCACAGTCTCCGCCGCCGGCGTCGTCTTCGCGTGTGTCGTCTCGTCCTGCATGGCCCTCGTCATCAAACCTTTCTGGTACCGCGACCGGATGATCTTGTAATCATGCCGATGAAGTTGGGTGCCCCAGGTCTCGATTTTGAGACCTGGGAAACCACTAATCTTCACGGTCACGGGACTAGCCCAGCAAAATCTAACCCAGCACAAACTTCTTAGCCGCCGCGCTCAGCGTTTCCATATCTTTCTCGCTACGCGCTTCTGTATAAGCCCGCACCACCGGCTCGGTGCCGGAGAGCCGGTAGCAGACCCACGAGCCGTCGTCGAGCACGAGCTTGAGCCCATCGGTGCGCACGATGCTGGCCACGCGCCGCCCGCTCAGCTCCGTTGGATCGGCCTTCAACTTCTCAGTGAACGCGGCCATGCCTTCCGGGGTCAAGCGGAAGTTCTCCCGAACCGGATAGCAGGAACCAACCTTGGCAAACAGCGCCCGCAGTTGCGCGCACAGGCTCTTGCCGCGCGCCGCCACCATCTCCGCAGCCAGCAGCCCGGCAATCACGCCATCCTTCTCCGGCACATGGCCGCGAATGGTCAGCCCCGCCGACTCCTCGCCGCCAATCGCGATCTTGTCCGCGATGATGAGCTCGCCGATATATTTGAAGCCCACCGGCGTTTCATAGAGTGGAACCTTGTGGTGCTCGGCCAGCGCGTTGATCAGGTTGGTGGTGGCCACGCTCTTGGCCACGCCGTTCTTCCAGCCGCGCGTCTCCACCAGATAGTCGAACAACAGCGCGATCACATAATTCGGCTGAATGAACGTGCCGTCCTCATCCACAATGCCAAAGCGATCCGCGTCGCCATCGGTGGCGATGCCGATCTTCGCGCCAACCTCCTTCATTTTTTTCTTGGTGTCGCCCAACAAATGATCGTCGGGCTCCGGCGCATGCCCGCCAAACAACACATCGCGATAGTCATGCACCGTCTCCACGGTCACGCCCGCCTCGCGCAAAATGTGGCAACTGTAGCCGCGCCCCGCGCCCCAAAACGGATCGTAGACCACCTTGATGCCCGACTTCGCGATGGTCTTGAGATCCACCAGCTCCGCCAGCCGTTTGAGAAAATCCGGCTTCACGTCGGCCGTCTCGTAGCCATTCGCCGGAGCGGAAGCCTTCGCCACTTCCCCGCTGCCAATCTTCGCAATCGCGGCCTCAATCTGCCGGGTCACATCAGGCAGCGCGGGCGCGCCATCGTGCGTCGAAAACTTGATGCCGTTGTACTCCGGCGGATTGTGCGACGCTGTGAAGTTGATCGCGCCGGAGGTCTTCATCTGCCGTACCGCATACGCAATCGCCGGAGTGGGCGCGGGCCGTGGAATCACGATCGGCGTAACCCCCGCGGCCGCCAGCACGCTCGCCGCCTCGGCCACAAAGCTCTCGCCCAGGAATCTCGGATCGCGGCCGACTAGTACACGATACGGCTCCGGCTGCGACTTCACATAAGCCGCGATGCCCGCCACCGCCAGCCGGATGTTAGCCACCGTAAACTCGTCGGCCACAATGGCCCGCCACCCCGACGTGCCGAATTTAATCGCTGTGCTCATCGTTCGCCTCCGCCGATTCTCGCCGCCTGCAAGGTCCATGCTGCATCACGCCGTGCGGCCCGGCAAACTCGCCACCCCTATTGCTTGTTCACATCAATGTAGTAGAGATCCGTCGCCACCTGAAACTGATCCTTGGTCAGCGGCGTCTGCATCCACTGCCACTTGGTCGTTGGATGCACGATCTGCCAGTGCCCCGGCGTGCCCACCCGCACCGGCATCGCAAAGTCAGCCTCATCGGCGGACCACTTGTACATCACCATGCCGGGCGCTTCGCCAAACAGCAACTCCAGCCGCGGAATGTGCGCCTGACGCAGATATTGGTTGAAGATCGGCGTCAGGTTCATGCCGGTGTGTTGGTTGAAATAGGTGACCGCATCGTCGGTCACGATGTTCTGGTACTTGAATCGCTGATAGAAGCCGCGAATCAGAGCGAACCATTTCGCATCGTCGTTCACCACGCTGCGCAGCGTGTTCAGCATCAGCGCGCCCTTGAAGTACTGGTCCTGCGTGGGATCGGCATTCACGCCGCTCTCGGCCACAATGGGGCGCATGTTCACGATCTTGGACCTCAGGCCGTTCAGATAGCGAATGTCGTCGTCCTTGCCCCAGCGATACTCGACATAAAGCCCTTCGAGATAAGTGGCCCATCCTTCGTGGATCCACATGTCCGCCGAATCCGCCGCCGAAACGCTGTTGCCGAACCACTCGTGCGCGCTCTCGTGAATAATGATGAAGTCGAAGCGCTTGCTGATGCCCACGCCGGTCCAGTCGCGGCCCAGGTAGCCGTTCTCGAAATGATTGCCATAGGCCACGGCGCTCTGGTGTTCCATGCCCAGATAGGGCACCTCAATCAGCTTGTAGCCGTCGCGCGCAAAAGGATACGCGCCGAAGTAATGTTGAAACGCCTCCAGCATCCCGTTGGCCTGCGCAAACTGCACCTTGGCCTTCTCCAGGTCGCCGGGCAGCACATAGAAGTCAAGCGGCAGATCGCCCAGCTTATCGCCAAAGTGAACATAGTTGCCTATGTTCAGCGCCACATCGTAGTTATTAATCGGGTAACTCACATGCCAGTCCCAGCGCGTGTAACCGTCGCCCAGATCAGTCTTGGCCACAAACTTGCCGTTTGAAACATCGACAAGGCCGTTGGGAATCGCCACGCTGATGTCCATCGACTGGACCTCGTCGCGCCATTGATCCTTATCCGGCCACCAGATGCTGGCCCCCGTGCCCTCGCACGCGGTGTTGATCCACACCTTGCCCGCGGGATCCTGCTTGAAGGTGAACGCGCCGAAGCGCCCGGTCTCCGGCGGGTGGCCGGAGTAGTAGAAATCGATGGAGTAGACTTGGCCGGCGCGCAGCATGTGCGGAAAATCGATGAACACCGCATCGGTGTCGCGCTCATATTTGAGCGGCGTCGCGCCCCACACAATCTTGTCCACGTCCAGTTTGTCGGTCAGATCGATCTGGATGCGTGTGCCGTCCTTCAACATGCGGAAGCGGATGGTGTTCTTGCCGCTGATGAACTTCTTCTCCGGATCGATGCGGATGTCGAGGTGGTAGTAGAGCAGATCGTTGTTGGCGCGAAACGGGCCGTAGGCCCCGCGCAGCATGTCAAAGCGCGTGGGCACCGGCGCGCCGGCATCGTTGGGCCGGATGGTGGGCTTGGCCGCCGCCGGGGAGGTGGAGGATGCAGCAGACTGGGCACGCAACGGCGCCGCAAGCCCGGCGCAAAGAATCAAGAGAGTCGATAAGAGAATCCGGCCGAAAAAGCGCATGGCCCATCGTAACGCGGTGAGGCACGCCCGAGAAAAGACGTCCGGGAGCCTCGACGACCGGTAGACGGGTTGAGATTCGGTTTGCAAAGTCGGGGCTAGGCAAATAGGATCGCGAAAAATGAGCTGAGGTGACCACACAGAATGCGATGGAAGACCAACGTCGTTCGACGCCCCGTCCCAGAGCCCGACAGGCTGCGGGCTGAAGCTCTGAGGCTCAAAGGACAAGCAGACAAGCTTTTGCGAAAGTCTGATTCTTTGCTTGCCGAAGCAGAGGCATTAGAGGCGTCAGATGAAGCGAAGAAGCCAAGTCCTCGCTCCATTTGAAGCTGACCTGCTTTCCGCGCATGCAAACTGAGCCACAACACAATCACCGGTAGCTGCCGCTGAACTGCGGCTCGTCTGGTATCCTTAGGTCTTGCAGTCATGCATTGGCTCGTTATCGGTTTGATAGTTTCGCTCACCGGTCTGCTGGCAGCTGCAGCCGCCATGGCGCGCCATATCTGGCTGCAGCATCACCGGCCGCGCGTCTCCGAGCCTTCTAACAATTTGGCTGCGCGAGCCGACGAAACAGACCTTGAATCGGAGCCTTGAGGGAATGCCTGTGAACAACCAAATCTCCACTCCGCTCACGTCCGCTGCGCCCATCGCGACCCTGCCCGCCAGCCTCCGCATTGCGGGAACCATCCTGCTGGGCACGGCGTTTCTCGCGGCCTGCGCCCACATCGCCATTCCACTGTGGTTCACGCCAATTCCGCTCACGCTGCAGCCCTTCGGTGTGCTGGTGCTGGGCCTGCTGCTGAGCCCACGCCTGGCCGCCGGCACTCTCGCCGCTTATCTGGCCGAGGGCGCACTGGGTCTGCCCGTCTTCTCTCCCGCTGCCGCGCCGCTGGCTGGCATCGCGCATTTGCTTGGCCCCACCGGCGGTTATCTGCTGGCCTATCCGGCCGCGGCGCTGCTGATTGCTCTGCTCAGCCGCCGCCTCGGCCGCAGCTTTACGGCAAGCCTCGTCAGCGCCACGCTCGGCGACCTGCTCATCCTGCTCTGCGGAGCGCTCTGGCTTGCGGGCCGCAGCCACGCCGCGCTGCCTTCCACGTTCGCACTGGCGGTCCTGCCCTTCCTGCCCGGCGAAGCGCTAAAAATTTCTGCCGCAGCGGGGCTTGCCCGCGGATGGCAGAAACTGCGCAAGTAAACCCCTTTTTGCCGCATCCAACTTTTTGCGGCTCCCGTTGAAAGGACCTTGGTACCCTCGTGAACACTCAGACCGCCCCATCGGCGACCGCGCAGCCTGTGATCGACATCTCCATCGCGCACAGCCCCGACTCCGACGACGCCTTCATGTTCTACGGCCTCGCCACCAACAAGGTGCGCGTGCCGGGATACCGCTTCAACCACACGCTGTGCGACATCGAGACCCTCAACCGCCGCGCCCAGAACGAAGCCTTCTTTGACGTCAGCGCCATCAGCTTCCACGCCTACCCCTACGTGCAGAAGGACTACATGCTGATGGGTTGCGGCGGCAGCGTGGGCGAGGGCTACGGCCCCATGGTCGTCTCCATCAAGCCGCTCGCGCCAGAGGATCTGGGCAACATCCGCATCGCCGTGCCCGGTGAGTTGACCACGGCTTTCCTCGCGCTCAAAATCTTCAACCCCAACGTCGAAACCGTCACCGTCCCCTTCGATCAGATCATTCCGGAGATCCTCGCCGGCAAATACGACGCGGGCCTCATCATCCACGAGGGCCAGCTCACCTATAGCTCCAGCGGCCTCTATCGCGTGCTCGACCTGGGCGTGTGGTGGCGCGAGCAAACCGGCCTGGTGCTGCCGCTCGGCGGCAACGCCATTCGCCGCTCGCTCGGTGCGGAGCAGCACAAGATCATCTCCAAGGCCCTGCGCGATAGCATCCAGCACGCCCTCGATCACCGCGAGCAGGCCCTTGAATACGCCATGCAGTTCGCGCGCGACCTCGACAGCTCGCTCGCCAACCGCTTCGTCAGCATGTATGTGAACGACCGCACCCTGGACTACGGCCCCGACGGCCGCGAGGCTATCCGCAAGCTGCTCGAAACCGGCCACCACCGCGGCGTGATTCCCATCCCGCCCCAGGTCGATTTCGTAGACTGACTGATTGCCTGATCGATTGCCTGATTGTGCGCGTGCGGGACATGCAGGTTACACAGGCTGCGGAGAAACTCAGTCAAAGGGCTGTTTTGTAACACTCCCCCACCGGCGATTCCGGCCTCGATGGACGAAACTGGGTGCCCCCGGTCCCTCGCTTTTGGGGACCGGGGATGGACCTCCAACCAGCTCTGTTTCTTTTCAGGGCACGAGTTTACTCGTGCCGCAAATGCCGTAAATCGAACGCCGGGCTTCAGCACCTGCTGAACTTCCCTCACCGGAAATGTATTTTTCCGCAGCCTGTTTAGCCCCTGAGGAATTTCGGCTTGGCCAACCCGTTTCTGGTTCCGTCTGTCAACAATGCAATTGCTAAACCACACCGCTATCAACCCGTCGCATGAGCGTGCTCGGCTATCTCCTCGCCCGCGCCCAGGAACTCCGCAAACACATCGTTCGAAAGCAGCCGTCCCCGCGCCGTGAGCTTCAACGCATCGGCCTCGCTAACCAGCAAGCCCGACTCGACAAGCCGAGCCGCCACGTCCATGGCGCGCGCCGCAGGCTTCGCACCAAACTCCGCGCGCAACTCCGCGGGCCGCACGCCCGCATTCAGCCGCAGGCCCAGAAACCACGCCTCCTCGTGCTGGCGCTCACGCGAAAGCCACGCCGTCTCCGCCGTCTGCGGCCCGGCCAGATACGCTTTCAGATCGTCGGTCGTGGTCGCCCGCAGCACATAGCCGGATTCCCGCTCAATGTTCTCGCTTTCGTACAGTGCCGAAGAAGCATCCAAGCCCAGCCCGAGATACGGCCGCCGCTGCCAGTAGCGCAAATTATGTCGCGACGCAAAGCCCCGTTGCGCGAAATTCGAGATCTCGTACTGCGCCAGCCTCGCGCGCGCCAGCGTCTCAATCGCCGTCTCGTACATGCTCGCAATCGCATCGTCCGCCGGCACCAGTTCTGCGTAATAGCGCGCGCCACCCGCCAGCATCTCCCGCCCCAGACGCGAGTCCTCATCCACCTCGAGCATGTAAACGCTCGCATGGGGCACGCCCGTCTCCACCAGCACGGCCAGCGATTCCTGCCACGAGGCGACGGTCTGCCCCGCCAATCCCGCAATCAGGTCGAGATTGATATTCGCAATACCCGCCGCACGCAGCCTGCGCACGTCGTCCAGCACGGCGGCGCGTGTATGCAGCCGTCCGCTCACCTGCGCCTCGCGATCGATGAACGACTGCACGCCCATGCTCACGCGGTTCACGCCCGCCTGCGCCATCGCCTCAAGGATCGCATCGGCAATCTGTCCCGGCGCGCACTCCACCGTGATCTCCGCATCGGCCTCGACGGCGAACTCCGCGCGCATGGCGGCAAACAACCGCGCCACCAGCTCCGGTTCCAGCAGGCTCGGCGTTCCGCCGCCGAGATAAATCGTATCCACGGCTCGCGGCAGCGCCACGCCCATCTCCGCGGCCCACGCGCCCGCGCCGCGCAGGTCCGCTATCAGCCGGTCCACATAGCGCGCGTGGTCGCTCGCCGGATACACACCCGAAGCAAAGTTGCAGTAGGTGCACTTCGAGCGGCAAAACGGAATCGAGATGTAGAGGCCGAGTCGATCATCAACAACCGCTGTGCCTGCCATCTCTCTATTCTTTCACGCAAGCGGCCACCCGCCCCGCAGCCGCATGCCAGAATGGAAAGAGGAGACGACTGTTTGAAATCCTGGCCGATCTTGGGCATCTCAATTGTCCAGACCATTCTTTTTCTGGCGCACTGGTTCCTTTATTGCACATGGATCGACTTCGGCTGGCCGCTCGGCGCCTCCGCCACTCTCGTGCTGCGCGTCGCGCTCGGCGCGCTCTCTCTCACCTTCATCGTCTCAACTGTCCTCGCTCATACCTTCACCGGCCCGGCCGTCACTTTGCTCTATCGCCTCTCAGCCCTGTGGCTCGGCCTGCTCAACTTTCTCTTCTTCGGCGCCTGCCTCGCATGGCTCATCGATCTCATCCTGCGCATCGCGCTGCCGCCTGCGCAGCATCTCTCCCATCTCTCAGTGCGCCCCTGGCTGGCGAGCGCGCTGCTCGCCGTCTCACTTCTGCTTTGCCTTTACGGCCTCATCAACGCCCGCATCCTGCGCGTGCGCCGCGTCACCGTCACGCTTGACCGCTTGCCCGCACCCTGGCGCGGCCGCACCGCTCTCGTCATCAGCGACGTGCATCTGGGCCACGTCAACGGAGCGCCCTTCGCAGCCCGCGTTGCGCATATCGCGCGCCAGCTTAATCCCGACGTGATCTTCCTCCCCGGCGACCTCTTCGACGGCATGCGCGTCGACCCGCGCATCATCGCCGCTCCGCTCCTCGCGCTCAAGCCTCCGCTCGGCATCTTCTACGTCACCGGCAATCATGAGTACATCGGCGGCGCCGATCACTACCTCGACGGACTGCGAGAAGGCGGCATCCGCGTCCTCCACGACCAGCGCGTCGACCTCGACGGACTGCGAGTCATCGGCATCGACTACCGCACCTCCACGCATCCCATCGCGCTGCGCAAGTGCCTGCTCGATTTCCACCTCGCCGAAGGCCCGACCAGCATCGTCCTGCAACATGTCCCCAACCGCCTGCCCATCGTGGAGCAGTCCGGCGCAAGCCTCATGCTCTGCGGCCACACCCACGGCGGCCAGGTCTTTCCCTTCTCCTGGATCACGCGCCGCGCCTTCGGCAAATTCACCTACGGCCTGCAACGCTTCGGCGGGCTGCAAGTGCTCACCTCGAGCGGCGCCGGCACCTGGGGTCCGCCCATGCGGGTGGGCACCCACTCTGAGGTTGTCCTGCTCACCTTCGCCTAGCAGCCTGTGCTAAAAGTCTGGTTTTGAAAGGGCACGACTTTAGTCGTGCCGTAAAGAGCCTGGAGTGAAGAGGGCTTTAGCCCCTGAGGGATGCTGTCCGGAGATTTCTACTTTCTCTACAGGCTGCTAACTGCAATCCATGTTACCCTGATGTAGCAACGTTTCTACATTGGGAGAGCGCAATGGCGATCACCACTCTATCCAGCCGCGAGTTCAACCAGGACTCCAGCCGCGCCAAAAAAGCCGCAAGCAAGGGCCCGGTCTTCATCACCGACCGCGGCCGCCCCGCGCATGTCCTGCTCAGCATCGAGGAGTACCGGAAGATCACGCGCAAGGGCACGAATATCGCCGACCTGCTGGCCATGCCCGCTGCGGCGCAGGTTGAGTTCAACCCGCCCCGCCTCAATGACGAGATGGCTCGGCCCGCCGACTTCTCCTGATGTACATTCTCGACACCAATGTGATCTCGGAATTGCGCAAGGCCCGCACCCGCGCGGTCGATCCGCATGTGCTCGCATGGTCCAAGCGCGTCGATCCGCAGTCGCTCTATCTTTCCGCAATCACTCTGCTGGAATTGGAAATTGGAATTCAGTTGATGGAACGCCGGGATCAGCGGCAAGGATCGCGCCTTCGCTCCTGGATGACGGACCAGGTCATACTGGTATTTTCCGGGCGCATCCTCGCGGTTGACCGCGAGGTCGCCGTGCGATGCGCCACATTGCACATTTCCAATCCACGTCCCTTTCGCGACTCCCTGATCGCCGCCACTGCCCTTGTGCATGGCATGACCGTTGTCACGCGCGACGTCAGTCATTTCGCACCCACGGGCGTGTCCGTTCTCGACCCCTGGCAGGCCTGATTTCCTCGATCGCCGCTTTCAATTTCTCGCGCGAGCGAGCGCCATCCTTCCCTTCTTCCCCTAGGCCGTATCTACATATAGACTTTGCAGGGTTGTTTTGATTTGTTTCCCTTGAGTTTGTGACGAGTCGATACGAGTTGAGCGAGGCGCAGTGGGAGCGGATCAAGGACACGCTTCCTGGTCGTTTGGAGCATGTGGGC
>DASQSP010000027.1:0-23013 GCA_035642355.1 Occallatibacter sp. | reverse complement strand
CAGGCTGTCGCGGTTGCCGAGGGGCGGGTGATACTCCTTCATGGCTTGCACGCGCGGGCGCGGCGCGGGCTGTGTGATGACGGTTTCAGGCATTGTCTCTTCTCCGGATGAGGCGATTGCGAATGGCGGCGGCGTGGCCGGTGAGGCCTTCTGCATCGGCGAGCAGCGCGGCTTTGGGGCCGAGCACGCGAAGCGCCTGTGATGAATACTGCTGCACGGTGATGAGTTTGACGAAGTCGTTGACGCTGAGGCCGCCGCGCACGCGGGCCATGCCGCCGGTGGGGAGCGTGTGATTGGGGCCGGAGATGTAGTCGCCCATGGGCTGCGGGGACCAGCGGCCGATGAAGACGGAGCCCGCGTCTTGCACCCAATCGAGGTCGCGGGCCGAATCGATGGTGAGATGCTCGGGGGCGATGCGATTGGTGAGGGCGCGGGCTTCGCCAGTGCTTGATGCGAGGAAGATGAGGCCGTTGCGCTCGAGAGCCTGGCGCGCGATGGGGTTGTGCTTCGCGCGCTGTTTGATTTCCGCGAGAACCTGCCGGGCGAGATCGGCGCGGGTGGTGATGAAGATGGGCAGAGCTTCGGGGTCGTGCTCGGCCTGCGCGATGAGGTCGTCGGCAATGTCGGCGGCGTGGCCGTTATCGCTGGTGACGACGATCTCGGTGGGGCCGGCGAGCATGTCGATGGCGCAGTCGAAGGCGACGAGGCGCTTGGCGGCGGTGACGTGGAGATTGCCGGGGCCGACGATCTTGTCGACACGGGCGGTGGTGGATGTGCCGTAGGCGAGCGCAGCGATGGCGTGCGCGCCGCCCACGCGGTAGAACTCCGTTATGCCGAGCAGGTGGGCAGCGGCGAGGGTTTCACGCGCCGGCCTGGGTGAGACGACGACGATGCGCGGGACGCCGGCGACCTGCGCGGGGATGGCGGTCATGAGCAGCGTGGATGGGAGCGGATGACGGCCGCTGGGAACATAACAACCGACGGAACCGAGCGCGCGGACAAGCTGCCCGGTCGTGAGTCCGTCAATCGGCGTGCTGGACCAGGATGCGGGCAATTGGTTGACGGCGAAGTCGCGGATTTGCGCAGCGGCTGTGGAGAGCGCGTCGCGGAGATTGTTGTCGATGCTGTCCCAGGAGGCGGCCATTTCTTCCGGCGTGACGCGCAGTGTTTCGGGGCCGAGGAGACTGTCGAACTTGGCGGCAAAGCGCAGTAGAGCTGGGTCGCCCTGGCGGCGCACGGCGGAGACAATGCGACGGACGGCGGGCAGCACGGCGTCGAGCGCCGCGCTGCCGCGGGTTTCGAGGGCCGCGAGCATTGCGGCTGCATTCGCAGCACCGCGGCCTTTGGTTCGGATCAACTTCATCTGCTTCCCTCTGGGGCTAAAGCCCCTCTCGTCTTAGTGTGTTTTGAGGCACGACTAAAGTCGTGCCCTGACACGTGACTCTTCTCGTTAGAGGACGACTTTGTTGAGCGGGTACTCGACGATGCCGGTGGCTTTGGCGGCCTTGAGGTGTGGGATCACGTCGCGGGCGACGCGCTCCTCGACGATGGTGTTGACGGCGACCCACTCGGAGTCGGAGAGCTGCGAGACAGTGGGCGAGTTGAGCGCGGGGAGCACGGCGAGGACTGCTTCGAGATCCGCGCGCTTGACGTTGAGCATGAGGCCGACCTGGGACTGTGCATCGATGGCGCCGCGCAGCATGAGGGCGATCTGGTCAATCTTCTCGCGCTTCCAGGCGTCCGCAAGCGCGGCCCTGCCGGCTATGAGGTGGGTTTCGCTCTCCATCACCGTGTCGATAATTTTGAGGTGGTTGGCCTTGAGCGAACTGCCGGTCTCGGTGACTTCGACGATGGCGTCGGCGAGGGTGGGCGGCTTGACTTCCGTTGCGCCCCAACTGAACTCGACTTTGACGTTGACACCTTTGGCGGCGAAGTAGCGCCTGGTGACTTCGACGAGCTCGGTGGCGATGATTTTTCCTTCGAGGTCTTCGGCGCGCTCGAAGCCACTGCCCTCCGGTACGGCGAGCACCCAGCGCACTTTGCGGCGGGACTGTTTTGCATAGGTAAGGGTGGTGACGCTGGTGAGGTCGAGGCCGCTCTCGACGACCCAGTCGATGCCGGTGAGGCCGGCGTCGAGGACGCCGTGATCGACGTAGCGGGCCATCTCCTGCGCGCGGATGAGCATGCACTCGATCTCGGGGTCGTCGATCGAAGGAAAGTAGGAGCGGCCGTCAGCGTAGATGTTCCAGCCGGCGCGCTTGAAGAGAGCGATGGTGGCGTCTTGCAGCGAGCCCTTGGGCAGTCCGAGACGAAGTTTGTTAGCCATTGGCGGCCTTACTGGGGTCGAGCGCGATTGGGCGGGTGAAGCAACTGACGGTGCCTTCGTGGCAGACGAGTCCGTCGCCTTCGACTTCGACATGGAAGAGCAGTGTGTCGTTGTCGCAGTCCGTTGCGGCGGAGACGATGCGCAAGCGGTTGCCGCTGGTCTCGCCCTTCATCCAAAGCTTTTGGCGGGTGCGGCTCCAGAAAGTGACGAAGCCGGTCTCCAGGGTTTTGGCATAGCTGGTTGAGTTGAGGAATCCGAGCATGAGCACTTCGCCGCTGCGGGCATCCTGCACGATGCCGGGGACGAGGCCATCCATTTTGTCGAAATCGACGATTGCGTTCATGTGGTGTCTTCCTTCGTGTTGATGATTCCGTTTGAGGTGAAATGAAAAAGCCCGCTGGCGGAGTCGCCGGCGGGCCTGGAATGATTCTGATCTGATTGGGCCGTCTAGTTCAGGCCACAGCAGTCCGCCGGCATGGATGTCCCATGATGATGGTGGTGACCGTGATGGCGGCGGGTCTGCATCTGGTTACGACGTTACGGCGAAACCACGGCGGCTGTCAACCCTGGAAGTGCGGCCTCATCCGGCTTTGGGCGTGGGCTTCTGCAACATCTCGACAATGCGCTGATAGAGGCGATTGCTCAGCGCGAAACGCTCGGACGCGCGCGTGACATAGCGGATCTGCGTGTCCACTCCAGCGGACGAGGGACGCAGATTGACGACCGGCGCGGCGCTGAAGCGGTCGAGGCCGAGGCCGTGCGTGCCGCGCCGCCACTCACTTCCGGCGAGGCGCACATTTTCCTCGGTCTCCCGCGTCACCAACTGGTGAATGCGCTCGACGGTTGCGGCGGTGTCTGCGGAAGCGGGGATTGTGACGCTGATCTCGTCCCACATCCACTGGCCGCTGGTGGAGAAGTTGAAGTAGGTGCCGCGGATGGCGAAGCCGTTCATGAAGGTGATGCGGCGGCCGGTGGGATGGCCCTTGTCTTCGAGCCTGCCGGTCTCAAGCAGGGTGGTGGTGAAGAGACCGACTTCGGTGACCTCGCCGCCGACACCGTTGATCTCTACCCAGTCGCCGATGTGGATGCCGTTTTTGCCCATGAGCGCGAACCAGCCGAGAAAGGCGAGGATATAGTCCTGCAGGGCGATGGTGAGCGCGGCGGTGGCGAGGCCGAGTATGGTGGGCGTCTCCTGCGGCGTGCCGAAGATGACGAGCAGGATGAGCACTACGCCCACAGCTTGCACGCCGAGTTGCAGCACGCTGCGCAGAGTCTGCGATTGACGGCGTTCGAGCGCAGCACGGTCCATGACCTGACGGATGAGCGCGTCGGCGAGCATCATGCAGATGAGGATGAGCAGAATGACGGCGCAGGATTGCAGGATGAGGCGGCCGACGATGCCATGCTGCAGCGCGACCTGCGCAGCCCATTTGCCGTAGACGGAGGCGAGCTGCTGGTCGGTCTGGATGCGGTCGTCGTAGATGCTGAGAATCTGGCGCTCGGAACCGCGGTCGCGCAGGGCGGCGAGACGGGCGGCGCGATCCGCATTGGGCGCGTTCTTTTGCGCGGCATCGGACTGGGCTTCGAGCGCGTTGTGCTGGGTGGTGAGTGCGGTTGCGTCCTGCAGGGCGCGCTGCTGGGCCTGCTGGATTGCGCGGCTGCGGCCGATCTGGCTGAACCAGCCGGAGAGACGGCCGGCCAGCGTGCCGTGCCGATTGACAGAGATGGCGGCGACCTCCGCCGTTCCGTGAGAGGCACTCTCATATTCCCGTTGCGCGGTCTGGTGCGCGGTGAGCTCTTCCTGAATCTGGGCGCTGTTGTCGCCGGAGGCGCGGTCGAGATCGCGCTGGGCATCGGCGAGTTCGTTCGAGTCGAGATCGAGTTGCGCCTTGGCGACTTCGAGGTCGCCGCCAGTGTCGCTGGAGGCAGGTTGCGGATTTTTTACAGAGCTGGGTTGCGACGCCGCCGAAAGACTCTGCACCTGGGCCTGGTCCTGCGTGACGATCTGCTGGAACTGCGCGACCTTCTGCGCCAGTGCCTGCGCTTCGCCCGTTAGGGTGCGATGCTCGGACTGGAGGCGCGCCTGACGCAGGGCGGCGGCAAAGGCCTGGTCGACCTCGTGATCTGCCAGACGCAGCGCATCGCGGCCATACTCGGTCTCTTCCGCGGTGACGGCGAGGGCGTTGAGGGTCTGCGCGGTTTGCCATGGAGTGAGATCGACGAGGGTGCGTTTGCCGAGGGTCACGCCGCGACCGCCGCCGGGCAGCGCCGATTGCGATGTCCACGAGAACACGATGCAGACGGCAAAGAGCGCGGCGAACGTGAGCAGCAACCCGAGGCGGGACTTGCCGAGTACGGGTGCGCGACCATTCTTGTGGACGCCGCGTGGGGCGGAGGAAGTGGCCATGAATCCATTTTGGCAGGCGAAGGCGGTCCATGAGAACCGGACTGTGGACGCCGCCGTACTCTTGCGGCACACGGCGCGCAGGAGCAGAATAATGCGGTGCTAAGCCGGCGACATTTATTGGCGGGGTTGGTTGGGTTCGCTGCCGCAAGCGTGCTGCGGCTACGCGCTGGCGCAGTGCCCGCCAAGGATGGGCTGGTGGACCTGAACCACGCCAGCCTCGACGAGCTAATGGCGGTGCCTGGCATGACGCGCACCTGGGCGGCGCGCATTGTGCGCTTTCGGCCTTATCGCACAAAGAACGATCTGGTAGATCACGGCGTGGTGACGGGCGAAGTGTATGGGCGCATCAAGGATCATGTGATCGCTCACCGCGAGAAGCAGTGAGCGATCAGGATCAGGCGTGGGCGGTTTCCGCGGCAGGCGGGGTGCCGCGCCGGAGGATGCGGCTCAGAATCACGTAGAGCACCGGGATGAAAATGAGGTTGAGCACAGTGGAGAGCACCATGCCGCCCACAATGGTGGTGCCCACCGAACGCCGGCCCAGCGCGCCCGCGCCGGTGGCGAAGACCAGCGGCATTACGCCGAGGATGAAGGCGAACGAGGTCATCAGAATGGGGCGAAGGCGGAGTTCGGCGGCTTCAATGGCGGCGTCCGCGATGGAGCGGCCCTGGCGGCGGAGCTGCTCGGCGAACTCGACGATGAGAATCGAGTTTTTGGCCGAGAGGCCGATCAGCATCACCAGACCTATCTGGCAGTAGACATCGTTGGAGAGGCCGCGCAGGGCAACGAGACCCAGCGCGCCGAGCACGGCCATGGGCACGGCGAGCAGAATGATGAGGGGCAGCGCGAAGCTCTCGTACTGCGCGGCCAGGGTGAGATAGACGACCAGCAGGCCGAGGCCGAAGATGATGAGCGCCTTGCCGCTGGACTCGATCTCATCGAGGGTGAGTCCGGTCCACTCGAAGCGCATACCGGGCAACATCTGCTGCCCGGCCAACTGCTCCATGCCGGCGATGCCCTGCCCCGAGCTGTAGCCCGGCGCGGGCGAGCCGTCGATCTCTACGGAGCGGAAGAGATTGTAGTGCGAGATGACCGGCGGGCCGGAGCTCTCGGAGACGGTGACCAGATTGTCGAGCGGCACCATCTGGCCGGTGTCGGAGCGCACATAGTAGCTGTGCAGGTCGCTGTTGTTCATGCGGAATGCCTGATCGGCCTGCGCGTAGACGCGATAGGTGCGGTTGTTGAAGTCGAAGTCGTTGACGTACTGCGAACCCATGAAGACGCCGAGGGCGGTGGTGATCTGGGCGAGCGGAATGCTCAGGGCCTTGGCCTTTTCGCGATCGATGGTGACCAGCACCTGCGGATCGTTGGCGGAGAAGGTGGTGATGAGGCCGGTTAGATCCTTGCGCGCGCTTGCCCCCGCCACGATCTGATGAGCAACGCGGTCGAGGTCTGTGAGGGTGTTGCTGCCCGTATCCTGGAGCACGAACTGGAAGCCGCCGTAGCTGCCCACGCCCTGCACCGCGGGCGGCTGGATGACCGCGACCAGGCCGCCATTGGGCGCGAACAGAAGCGAGAACAGCTTGGGCGAGAGATCGGCCACGATGTCGGCGGCGGAGTGGCCCTTGCCGCGGCGTTTATCGGCAGGCGTGGTGGCGAGAAACATGAGGCCCTGATTGGCCGCGCCGCCGCTGAAGCTGAAACCCATGATGGAGAACGTGCCCGCGACATCCTTGTTGGAGGCGATGATGGCCTGCGCACGCTCGGCCAGCCGGTTAGTGTAAGCGAGCGAAGAGCCCGGCGGGGCCTGCACGATGCCGATGAGATAGCCCTGGTCTTCCTGGGGGATGAAGCCGGTGGGAACGCGCTTATAGACCCACGCGGTGGCCGCCAGTCCGCAGAAGAAGAGCAACAGCAGCACATAGCGCAGTTTGAGCGCGCCGTGAATGATGCGCGCGTAGGTTCTGGACAGCCAGCCGATGGCGGCATCCGCGCCGTGGATGAACGCCGCGAAGGCATTCGAGACAGGGCGGATGTGGAGGAAATCGAGCTGGCTCGGGCGTACTTCCTCACCGCGCAGCAGCATTGCCGAGAGCGCGGGCGAGAGGGTGAGCGCGTTAAAGGCCGAGATGGCGATGGAGAAGGCGATGGTGAGCGAGAACTGGCGGTAGAGAATGCCGGTGGTGCCAGGGAAGAACGAGACCGGCACGAAGACGGCGATGAGCACCAGCGAAGTGGCAATGACGGCGCTGGTGACCTCGCCCATGGCGTGCGAGGTGGCGTCGTGGGGGTCGGAGTGCTCCTTGGCGATGTGGCGCTGCACGTTTTCGATGACCACAATGGCGTCGTCGACCACCAGGCCGGTGGCCAGAGTGATGCCGAAGAGCGTAAGCGAGTTGATGGAGAAGCCGAAGAGCTTGATGAAGGCGAAGGTGCCGATAAGCGAGACGGGAATGGTGACCGCGGGAATGATGGTCGCGCGCCAGTCGAGCAGGAACAGGAAGATGACGACGACGACAATGACGATCGCCTCGGCTAGAGTGATGAGCACTTCGCGGATGGAGTCGCCGACGATGGTGGTCGAGTCGAACGCGATGACGTACTCCAGGCCCGGAGGGAAGCTCTTGGAGAGTTCTTTGAGAGCGGCGCGGGCCCTGGCGTCCACGTCGAGGACATTCGCGCTGGAGAGCGGCTGCACGCCCAGGCCCTGCGCGGGCAGACCGCTGAATTCAAGCGAGGAACTGTAATCCTCGGCGCCGATCTCGGCGTGCCCCACGTCTTTGAGGAGAACGAGCCGGCTGGGCGTGTTCTTGACGACGATGTTGTCGAATTCCTGCGGGCTGCTGAGACGGCCGATGACGCGCACGGGAATTTGAAAGGCTTGCGTTGAGTCTGATGGAGGCTGGCCGAGCTGGCCGGCGGGAATTTCGATGTTCTGCTCGGTGAGCGCGTTCACCACGTCGGCCGCGGTGAGCTTTTGGGCGGCGAGCTTGAGGGGATCGAGCCAGACGCGCATGGCGTACTTGCGCTCGCCGAAGATCTGCACATCGCCCACGCCGGGCACGCGCTTGAGCGCGTCCTTGACGTAGACATCGAGGTAGTTGGAGATGAACTCGTGGGAGTAGCGGCCGTCTTTTGTGTAGAAGCCGGCGCCGAATACGAAGTTGCTGTTGGCCTTGCTGATGGTGATGCCGGTGGCGTTGACGGCGGCGGGCAGGCGGCCGGTGACGCTGGCCACGCGGTTCTGCACGTCTACGGCGGCGATGTCGAGGTTGTAGCCGGTCTGGAAGGTGGCGGTGATGGAGCTGGCGCCGCTGTTGGTGCTCGACGAACTGATGTAGCGCATGCCCTCGACTCCGTTGATGGCCTCTTCCAGGGGAATAGTGACGGCCTTTTCGACAGTGTCGGCGTTGGCGCCCACGTAGTTGCTGGTGACGCCCACCTGCGGCGGCGCCAGCGTGGGATACAAGGCCACGGGCAGATTGGGAATGCAGATGGCGCCCGCAAGAATGATGAGGAGCGCGCACACGGTGGCGAACACCGGCCGGCGAATGAAGAAATCTACAAACACGGAGAGCCTACTTTCCTTTCCGCATGGCGGCAGGCAGGGACCGGCCCCGCCGGGCGCGCTCAGGCGCCGGGGAGGGGCATAACGGGCATGTCATTGACCAGGAACTGGGTGCTCGAGACGATCACCTTGTCGCCTTCGCTCAGCCCCGCGGAGATAGAGTAGCGGTTGTCCACCGTGTCGCCCAGCGTGACCGGAACCTGGGCGGCGATGAAGTGGCCATTCTGCTGCCGCGCCAAAAACACAAAGGTCTGCCCCGCCTGGCGCGTGACCGCGAGCACGGGTATGACGGCCATGGGCCTGGTGTTCCAAATGACGTGCGCCTTGACGATCTGCTGGTTGCGCATCACCTCGCTGGCGCCATGCACAGGCGCCTTGACCAGAATGCCCTGCAGGCTGCTATCCACCTGCGGCGAGACAAAGTCGATGGCGGTTTTTTCAAGCAGCTTGCCGCCGGTGTCGTCGATCTCCACGGGCAGGCCGAGCCGCGCCTCCACGGAGCGCTCGGTGGGAATGTAGATGTAGGCCTCGAGGTCCTTGTTTTCGTCCACCGTGGTGAGCACGGTGCTGGTGGAGGCATAGTCGCCCACATGCACGGGCACATCGCCCACCACGCCGTCATAGGGCGCGCGAATGGTGTAGTAGGCCAACTGCTCCTGCTGGGTCTTGCGCAGGGCCACGGAGGACTCATAGTCGGCCTTGGTGTTGGCGTAGGTCTGCTGCGCCTGGTCCCAGGTGTCGCGGCTGATGATGCCGGCCGCAAAGAGCTTTTGCTGCCGCTCGGCCTCGACGACGTTGTAATCGTAGAGAGCTTTCTTCTGGCGCTCGGTGGCGAGCTGCGCCTGCACGGTGGCAAGCTGCGGCTGCGCGTCGATCTGCATCATCTCCTGGCCGGCTTTTACATGGTCGCCGGAGCGCACATCGATCTCCGTGATGCGGCCGCTGACCTGCGGCTGCAGGGTGGCCGAGCGCCGCGACATGATGGTCGCCACGTACTCGCTGCTTTGCGGAACCGGCGAGAAGACCACGTTCACGGTCTGGACTGGCAAGGCCTGAGAGGCCGGGCCACCGGCCGCCGGCACTTGCGACCGCTGACAGCCCGCAACGGCCAGAGACACTCCGACTGTGCCCACCAAACCCAAAATGCGTTTCAACTTCGTAAACCTCGCTCAATTTCTCGCGCGCCGGGGCGCAGCCTGTGAGTTATGGATGATGACAGGCCGCTTTATTCTGCAATATTTATCGTACATGGGCGCACCTACGGCTGGCTTGAGACCGGCGGGAAACGGATCCCGGCGGCGTTGGGGCTGTGGAGTCCAGGCAGGCGGATGGAGATAGCGGAAGCGGAGTTCCGTGGCTTGTAAAGATCAAGGGAGAGGCAGACATGTATGCCGCGCGAATTTGACACAGAGAGCCGCTTTTGCGAGACTCGAAAGTGCTGCCAGTCTGGTGAGAACCGCCAGAACTGTGTCCCGTGCCGAAGTGGCGGAATTGGCAGACGCGCGTGGTTCAGGTCCACGTACTCGCAAGGGTGTGGGGGTTCGAGTCCCTTCTTCGGCACCAGTTCCTTTCCAATCAATGAGTTACCGCCATGGTGTCCATCATGGTGTCCACAAAATCACAGTTTTGGTGTCCATCGTGGTGTCCACTTCGCCGCGCTTTTTTGCGCGAGTTCATCGATCCATGACAGGAGGGTCTTGGCTGCCTCGCTATGATCTGCGCAGCCTGCCCGACGCGCCCGAATCCATCCGCTGGCGAGCTCAGCGATAAAACGGCCGAACTCCCATTCCGAATCAATCTCGTCGGCCTTCCAGTAACAGGCCGCGATGAAGGCTTCATGCAAGCGGACGGCCCGCACAGGATCACTGTCCTCCAGAGCGGCGATGTCGCGCTCTACCTCCTCCAAACCAGCTACGAACGCGCTCTCCTGATTCCAGGCAATGAAGCGCCCGGCCTGAAGAGCCGATTCAATCGCTATTTCCATCGGGTCGCGGCGGCGGGCCATGTTGTACGCTCCTCAAGAGGGGACTTCTCGATGCTCATTGAACAGCAAATCGCCGAGCGGCGGGACAGGGCTGCTGCTGCGCCGCTCAAAATCCTGAAACGTCCGGCTATTGGTCCATACGGAGATTACACCGTCAAGTCGGCCAGCGGCCGCACCTATCGCGTGGCGCTTCGCGGTCTCGGTCTCTTTGAGAATTATTGCTCCTGCCCGGACTTCGCGATCAATACGCTGGGAACCTGCAAGCACGTCGAAGCGATTCTGCTGCGGCTGCGGAAGCGCCACCAGAAATCGCTGGAAGCGGCGAAGTTCAAGCGCGCGCGCGCTTCCATCTCGCTCCAGTACGGAGAGTCGATCGAGGTGCGGCTGCGCTTGCCTGCGTCACCATCGCCTGGGCTGCAGGCAGTTGCGGCGGAACACTTCGACGCAGCCGGGCTTCTGCGCCGCGAGCACTACCGCCAATTCTCCGAAGTGCTGGAATCGCTCCGCAACGCGGACGGCGAGGCGGTCGTCTACAGCGATGCTTTGGAATACATCGACCGGGAAAATGAACTCGGTGAGGGCCTCGAACTGGAGCGCAAGCTGCTTGCAAAACTGAAGCGCGGACAGGATCCTACTTCGGGCCTTTTGAAAACCAAGCTGCTGCCGTACCAGGCGCGAGGCGCTGTGTTCGCGGCTTGCCGCGGGCGCGCAGTCCTGGCCGACGATATGGGATTGGGCAAAACGGTGCAAGCCCTGGCTATGACCGAACTGCTGCGCCGGCGCCGGGGAATCGAGCGCGTGCTGGTGATCGCGCCCGCGTCGGTCAAATACCAGTGGAAGACCGAGATCGAAAAGTTTACCTCCAATTCGGCGCAGGTAATCGACGGGATGTTGCCGCGGCGGCGGACGATGTATGCTTCTCCCGCGTTCTTCAACCTCACCAGTTACGAACTGGTTCTCAAGGACATCCGGTACATGCAGGAATTGAGTCCGGACCTGATCGTCCTGGACGAAGCCCAGCGCATCCGCAACTGGACCACCGCGACGGCGCGCACCATCAAACAGTTGAAGAGCCGTTACGCCCTGGTGCTCACGGGCACGCCACTCGAGAACAAACTGGAGGAACTCTTCTCCGTGGTGGAGTTTGTTGACGGTCGCAGACTTGGCCCGGCATTCCGCTTTCTGGACGAACACCGCGTCGTCGACGAGAAGGGCCACCTGACGGGCTATCGCGGCCTGGACCGCATCCACGAGCAGTTGGCTCCGATCCTGCTGCGCCGCACGCGCCCGGAGGTGCTGAAGGAACTGCCCGAACGGACAGACAAGGTCTTCCGGGTTCCACTGACCAGCCAGCAGGCAGAGCCTTACTACGAACAAAGTGATATCCTT
The DNA here is from genome assembly GCA_035642355.1 of Occallatibacter sp. Lineage (GTDB taxonomy): Bacteria > Acidobacteriota > Terriglobia > Terriglobales > Acidobacteriaceae > Telmatobacter. Next base: position 11,339 of record DASQSP010000027.1, on the reverse strand, counting down.
GCGGCGCTCATGCGCAAATGGGAGCGGCAGGGCTGGCTCTCCGAAATCGATCAAAAGCGCATCCTGTGCTGCATTCAAAACATGCGAATGTTGTGCAATTCGACATTTCTCTTCGACAAGCAAACCCATCATTCACCCAAACTCCAGGAGTTCCGCGAGATCATCACCGACGTCGTTGTGGAGGAAGACCGGAAGGCCGTCGTGTTTAGCGAGTTCGAGCGGATGACCCACCTGGCCGGCGAGGAGTTGCGCAAGCTCGGGATCGAATTTGTGTCTCTTCACGGTGGCGTTCCCTCGCGTCAGCGCGGGGCGCTGATCGAGCGCTTCCGCAATGACCCGGCGTGTAAGGTGTTTCTCTCCACGGATGCCGGAGGTGTGGGCCTCAACCTGCAGGCCGCCTCGGTGGTAGTGAATTTTGAGCCGCCGTGGAACCCGGCCCGCCTGGAGCAGCGTATCGGGCGCGTGCACCGGCTGGGCCAGTCGCGCCCTGTGCATGTAATCCACATGCTGACGGAGAAGAGCATTGAAGAGCGCGTATGGGAGACGCTGGCCTTGAAGAAGTCGCTGTTCGCCGGAGTGTTCGATTCTCCCACGGACGAAGTCAGCTTTGCCAAGCTGGGCCGGAAGACGGTGTTGCAGGCCGTAAAAGAAATCTTCGCCGAGCAGCCGGAGAGACCGAAGCCGGTGATCGACCACGCTCCTCCCGTCCCTGTCGCGGTCATGCAGCCGCAATTCGATGGTCAAGCGGAGCAGCCCGGTGTAGCGGGCGCGATCGTATCGCAGCCCGCGGCTGCTCCTCCTATCGCCGCACACGCGCCGAACGGCAATGGCATTGAACATGCAACTGCATCGTTCATCGATGCCGGACTGAAGCTGATCGAGTCGATCGCGGCAAATGCCGCTGGAGGGGCGGCCGGCGCGCCCGCCAATCGTTTGAATCAAGCTCTGGCCGCGCTGTTCACGCGCGATGCCCGGACGAACCGGCCGGCGTTGACCATTCCGTTGCCCGAGTCAGTGACCCAGGAACGGCTGTCCGGCGCCATCTCCACGTTACTCAGTGCATTTGGACCGACCGCTTGACAACGGGAGTTGATCAAGGAAACCGAAGGAAGTATCCAGGCACATGACCAGATTACGACCAGGTTTTCGCTGAACGGCGATCCCATTCATGTGACGCGATACTGACGTAATCGATCGTGGATCGTGCGGACTTGAAGCGAAGCTCCAGGGCATAGCCGCCCTTCAACGCCCACGGCGCCGTATCATCCCTGAACAGCCGTGCCAGCAATCGATCGAAGGATACCTGACGTCTGAGGCGATTGATGTCGACCTGTTCCGCCTGGGACCTGTTTTTCAGACGTTCCTCCATATCTCTCCGGAAAGCTGCCGCCGTTGTATACGCTCTGTGTGATGCTGGCTGAATTTCAGGGTTCGAGTCCCTTCTTCGGCACCAAGGTTCCTTCCCAATCAACGAGCTATCGCCAAGGTGTACTTCATGGCGTTCACTCCGTCGCACTCTCTTGGGTGCTTTCAAAAATCCCGGACTCCTGCCTGACAGCTTCTTTCTCCATTTCTCTTTCCTGCAAGCGAGACTGCGCTGCAATACGCTTGTTCCGTCATGAGCTACGGGCACTACGGGTGCGCGCAGAAGACAAAGCTGTCAGGCTGCTGTCATTGCATTGTCACGAAGCGGAGACGGCTGATTCCAGCGGCAAAGAATTGGGTCTGAGGACCACGGGACGGAACAGCAGGAGAGCGTCTCGATAACTCTCAACGGTCAATTAGGATAGGCCGATTGCGGGTCGGGAGCGTAGGCCTGGCCGAACTTGTTGTCATGGGGCATAGTTCTGCCCCGCGGTATCGGTGCTTTCAACTCTCCGAGGTCAAGAGGCATGGCCGGCACATGCACTTGACGGGTCAGGCCTTCGAGAATCGGCTGCGAAATGCTTTCAATCCACACGCGCAATGTGTAATCGCCTGGGGGGATATTGGGAAGCACAAACGAGTCATTCCCATCGGCAATCGCGTAAAGAGGGGTTGTGAGCGCGAGCACGACAGCACTCATGTCGGGATGGATATTGCAGAATATGTAGGAAACACCGGCGTGCGAGAAGGTCACAGATTTGCTGGTTCCGGCTTCATAGAGGCCCAGGTCGAAGCGTTTGCCATCGTAGAGCGAGAACACGTTGTGAAAGAAAGGATCGGCGTTGGGGAATTGAACGGTGGCGCCGACGGGAATGACCTGCATGTGCGGAGCAAACATGCGATTTTTCTGCAGCAGGACGTAATGATCGTGAGGCGTGAACGGAAGAGCGGGAGTTCCCGCCCGGGGCTCCAGCCAGATGACCGCGGGCACGACCTGATGCGTCCCTGGCATCGAGGAAACGATGCGAAGACGCAACTCGCCCGTTGAATTGGCCGCAGCGCTTTCCTGAGCAGACGCCGCGCCCGAAACCAGAACGATAGCAGCGAGCAGCCATTTTCCGAGTCCTGGCTTCTGCATTAGAACCTGTACCCCGCACCCAGACCGACGATATTGCTTTGCGCTGGGAGACCGATGACCGGAAAGCTTGCCAGGCGCCTGTATTCCAAAGAGAACAACAGATAGGCGCTGGGGCTGTAGATCACATTGCCGGTATAGGTGCGATTCCGGGCCAGGTTCTGATACATCGAGCCACCGGCAACGGCATAGTGACCAAGTTCATGGGCGAAGGCATTGTCCATACCGAGCGCGGCATTCAATTCGAGTCGCTCGGAGAGCTTCTCCTTGAGTTGTGTCCAGCCCCCCACATCGTCAAGGGCACGGAAATAATAGTTGCCGGGGATGTCCGCATCTTCATTGTACGCAAAATCTTTGTAGGCTCCACCTCCGAGACCGCCCAGCGCGAGCCCACGGTAAGCGCTCGCTGTCCATTGCAGGCGGGCCGGTAAATGCAGTTGGGCATCGAGCGTTGCCGCCCATGAATCGTAGTTGTATCCCAGGGAACTATGATGAGGAGCGAAATATCCGCCGATGCCCAAATGACTGCGCTCGCCGTTGTCGCTGACCGCGGGTCCAAGGAGAGCAACGCGCGCTTCCACGCCGGGCCGGCTGCTCTGCTCCGCGCTGCCAGGTGGTGTTACAGTTGGCGCCGAGGAAGAACTGCTTATCGGCGACAGCGGCGCGTCGCCGACGTCGATCAAGGCGGCTTGCAGTCTGAGATCATGCGAACCGGTGAGCCCCAGGTCCTGGGTCACACCCACCTGCGGGTTCCATGTCCAGAGATTGCCGGACCATGCGAACTCCGGCTGCGCCATAGCCGTCAATGAAGCGGGCGTGTCCGGACTGAAGATCGGACGATCCAGTGAGAAATAGGCTTCGGTGTGCTGCCACTGCAGGCCGGCGTGAGCGGTGCGGAGGCGGAGCAGCGTGGCGTTGGCGTCGTAGTAGCCGGTGTAGCTTGCCGTCGAGCTGCTGGAAGACGGGTTGCCATCGAAATCTATCCATATATCGGCATAGCTGCGGGCGCCGAACAAATGCGGCCCTTGCGCTTCCAGGCCGAGGATCGTTTGCCGCACAGTGGCTCCCGCGCTCCCGGAACCGGGCACAGCGAGTGTGGGCGTCGCGGCCAAATCGACCGCGCCGGTATTTAAAGCTGCTGAGCAGTAACAGGCCGGTGATCTTTACCGGATACCTGGATGCGCTCTCGACCTTGGTTTGCTCGTGGGTTGCAACCTGAGACTCGAGCACCGCCTGGCGCTCACGGATGTCTTGAACAGCAGCCGCCAGGTCTCCCGGCGTGCCTTGCGTGGAGGACGAATCAGCCACCGGAGCCGGCGATGCAGGAGCGGCGGCATCGGCCCCGCCCTGCTCCATCAGGCGTTGCAATTCACTTAATTGCTTCCGCATCTCATCCAATTGGCGTTGTGACTGTTCCAACTGAGCCTGGGTGCGCGCCATGGCATCGGTCAGGTTCTGGATCTGCTGCGAGAGGTTCTCCGGGGTCGTGGTCTGCGCGTTGGCCAGGTGCATGGACGATCCAAGACATAATACGAGCAGAGGCACAACTCTCCACATGCGGCGAAGGCCAACAGTGGAATGCCGATTTCGCTTATCTTCGCACAATCTCATCTGGCATCACCTGACCGGGGCGCCTGGCCTCCGGCGCCTCCGTTCGATCCGGGGTCGCAAGCTCGCGCGCCACCCTCATTTGGAAGATTGTTTCTCCCGGACGGCTGCTGACCAAAACGACCTGGCCCCCATGTTCGACGGCAATACAGTGAGAAAGTGTGAGGCCGAGTCCTGTACCCTTTTGTTTTCCTTCGCTCACGAAAGGCTCGAAGAGGCTATTACGAATTTTCTCCGGCACACCGGGACCGTTATCGACGACGGTAACGATCATTTGATAGTCCCTGGCCTCCAGGGAGATGGCAACATGGGCTGACGCGCCCAGGGCGCGAACCGACTGGCAGGCATTGAGCAGTAGATTGGAGATAGCTCTCTCGATCTGTTTACCATCGACAACCGCGGCGGTGTCGGTAGGTTCGCCGCAGTGTGTCGTCAGGGTCACGCCTTCGGCGTCAGGATTCAAGCGGATCAGGTCTGTAGCTCGCTCGATCAGTGTAGCCATCAATTCCGGCTGTCGCCTGATGCCGGCGCCGGTGCGGCTGAAAATCAGCAGCGATTCAATCATATCGGTCGTGCCGTTGACGGCTGTCCGGATGTCGGCGAATATCTCGGCACGCTCCCGCGCGGGAAGCCTGTCGGAGGCAAGAAACTCCGAATTGGCGAAAATTGCGGCGAGGTAGTGGCGAAGGTCGTGAGAAACCGAGCTTGCCATCCGTCCGATGGTTGCCAGCCGCTCGGATTCGAGCACGGCCTGATTGGCCTTCTGGATTTCGTTGCGCATGCTGGCGAAAGCCGTGCTCAACTGCTGGACTTCCTGGGTGCCATAGCGCGGCACTTTGTATTTTACGTCTCCAAGGCCGAAGGCCCGAACGCTTCGGGAGAGCTCTTCTAGGGGCCGTGTGACTATGCGTGACATGATGATCATCAACGTTGTGCCGGAAAGAAGCGCGAGGAGACCGGCCACAAGCACCATCCGGTCGATCCGGCTGATCGACTGCTCGGCCGGCTCGAAGGACTTGAGGACGACCAGGTGCAAAGGCGACGTGGCCGTGGCGGAGAGATCTTCGGTAGCGGAGAGAAACTTGGCGTTTCCGAGCCTGATCGTCGCGGGCACACGGGACAATCCGGAAACCTGCCGAGGATCCCTTACCAGACTTTGCTGCACGGCGGGGGCGAGCGTGCTGGCGACAATGTGGCCGGCGCTGAGGAAGGTCACTTCGACGCCGGTGGGCTGGCTGACCTGCTTGAGCGTGCGCTCAATGGAAGCGCCAATGACGACGTAGCCGAGCAGGGTGCCTTCCTGCTCGCTGCCGAAATAAAGAGGACGCAATGCGCAGGCGTACAGCGAGCCATGATCGATGAGATAGTGTTTGTCGGGGGAAGCCAGCAGTGTCTTCAGGTCTTGACGAAGAGCATTGCCGGCAGAGGCGTTGGTGGCATAGGACGCAACGACGCGGCCGGTCGGATCGGCAAGCACGAACAGATCGGTGCCGCTGAGCCGCCAGAATTCGGCGGCTCCATCCTGAATCGTGTGGTCGTCTCCGCTGGACATCAGCGCCTTCAGCGTGGGCAGTTCGGCGAGAAGAGCGTTCTCGCGCTCCAGGGCTCTCAATCTTTCGGATTGCAGATTTTGAAAGGTAACAACCGAATGATCCAGGTCCAGGGAGAGACCGTCCGTGACCTGCTGCCGCAGCCGGTGACGAATGAGCAGGAGACTCAGGCCCGTCACAATCACGATCACCAGCGCCATGGCGACGACCAGGAGCAGGTGCGTCCGAATGCCTCGTTTCCCGCGTGCGTGGTCTATGCCTTGAGAGGGAGCGTAGGCCGGAGATTGAGCGGGATGGCTATCATGGGACAAATTTGTATCCTGCGCCATAGATTGTCAGCAGATGCCTCGGGTTTGCCGGATCCGCCTCGAGCTTCTGGCGCAACTTCAGTATCTGATTATCCACGGTTCGGGTGGTCGGATAAAGATTATAGCCCCATACCTCGTTGAGCAGAACATCGCGGGTAAGCACACGTTCGGCGTTTTCGATAAAGAACTTCATGAGCTTGAACTCGTGCGCGGTGAGGATGACAGGGTTTCCGTTACGCCGGGTGGTCATTTTCTTGAAGTCGATTTCACAGTCGTCGAAATGGTAGACGGTTTGGGCGGGCGGCTTGCGCTGCCTGCGGATGGCCGCCTGAACGCGGGCTGTAAGCTCCCGTGGGCTAAAGGGCTTGGTGACATAATCGTCGGCGCCCATCTCAAGCAGAAGTACTTTATCCGCAACCTCGGTGATTGCGCTGCACACTACAACCGGAATCTCACTGGAGATATTCTTGAAACTCTGGCAGAGCTCGCGTCCGGAAATCACGGGCAGGATGAGATCAAGTACCACGGCGAGCGGCTGCTCACTGCGAAACAGATCCAGCGCTGTCTGGCCGTCTCCGGCAACCACTACGGCGTAGCGCTCCTGGGTGAAAGTTCTGCGGAGAGTCTTCTGCATGACGGGATCGTCCTCGACGATGAGGATGGTGCCGAGATTCGTCGCGTCCGGTGTATTGTTTTCGGGTTCTGCTATCACTTGCACATCCTAGACCACAGTTGAAGATCGTTCTTATTCATTTTGGTCGAATATACGACTGTTTAGCTCGCAATGATCGAAAAAATGACAATCGAATGACAATTATTAAGTGCTAAAGCTTCCTTGCGCAGTTCCTTCCTTCCAGGAACTTATCCGCGAATAGTGAACAAGAACTTTTCGCGCCATCCTTGGATTATGAGCCTGGCCACGCCCGTGTCCGTCTTACAGGCGCCGTCATCCGGCCGGGGCCTTAGGAACAAACGGCGAGTGCCGCGGAATTAAAGTCAAAGGGAGCGGCTCGACGGCCATGAATGTGGCGGCTTTGTCTTGTAGCGCGCGCGCATGTTCGATCAGCAGGCTGAGCATGACGATGGCCCAGAGTGGAAGCGATAGATCGAACCGCTCGGTGTCCGCGAGTCCCCGAACAAGAACAAATATCAGGAAGGCTAAACAGAATGTCTTGAATGGTCCTGCTGCCAGTTTGCGAATTTGCCGATAGAGGCTGCCATAGATGGCTGCAAACAAACCGACGCCGGCTATGCCATAGGCATAAAACTGCTGTATGAGTTCATTGTGGGCGTGAGGCGCTTCGAACTTATCGGGGCCGAACGGTGGGATCACGTTCCATACCGAGTCGAATCCGTGACCGATCCACGGCCGCTGCACAGCTTCCGTCAGGATGTAGGCCCAGATTCCAAGCCTCCCCGTCAACGTCTCCGACTGGTTACCGGTACTGGTATTGGTATAAGTCTCGAAGTAGGCCGTCAAGAGGCCCCACAAAGCTGCTACGGCTGCCGTGGCTGTAAGAAGGATCACGATTCTATTCTTGCGGCTTATGGACTTGTCTCTTATCAGGAGGAATCCCTCACCCACCAGGAACGCCACGATCGTTGTCTTGCTGAGAGTGCGAAGGACAGTAATGGCGAGAAACAGAGCTTGAAGACCGACCCGCTCCCTTTTCTCGCGGAGAAGATATTGCGCGAAGAAGAACGCGAAAGCGCAGACATAGCCAATGGAATTGGCGCCCAAAAGCTCATCGTCTCCGAGGCGGAGATCGGACTGCGCGGGCATCAACCACGCGAGGGCTCCGACTAAGCAGGCACCCCATACATAGCCTTTCATGAGAGACTCGGTAACGCTCGTCAGCGATTCCGAGCGGAGAAGTATGGTCACAATCGCAAGGTCCGCGGCCATGCCGCACCAATAGGCAATTGATGTGGACAGCGAGGCGGTGCTGCTCCACAACATGCTGCAGCCGGAGAACCCGAGGAAGAATAACGCCCATCGGATACTGGGTATCTTCGCCATTTGCGATAGAGGAATGCGCGCTTCTCCCAGAGCGGAGAATGCGGCTAGAAGAAAGAGGAGATAATCGCAGGCAAGATTAATTCCCGTGCCAGTCCGGGGATCCATCCCGAGAAGACGGACGGAGAGCAGCACAATGAAGGTGCGAAACGCAAAATAGAAACCGACAGCAAACGGCAAGCCCATGGTGGGCGACTTGCTGTAGCTTTCGTTTTCCGGTTTGTTGAGACCTGACGGCATGCTTCCTCAAGAATCGGCCATTGCCTCGGAGGATGCTATCTCAGAGGCATCATCCTGTAATCGGCATCTTGCCAATTCGTCGGACTTGACTTGCCACAAGCGAAGTGGAAGTCATCTTCGGATATTGGTGCGTGTACATATCCGGAATTACCTGGCTTCCCGCGGGCGCCAAATGACGCAAAAAGACGGCGGCCCTTTCATTATTGCTGCTTGAGATTGCGCAGATAGGCGACGAGGGCATCCGTGTCCTCCTTGTTCAGGTCGACTCGAGGCATGCCTCCCTCAATCATTTTGGGCGTTCGATGGTGGAGCAGGAAAGACAGTTGATCGGGCGAGTATTTCTGGCCTACGCCGATGAGTGCGGGTGCCACCGATGTACCCTCACCCTTATCGCCGTGGCAGCCAGAGCAAGGTTGTGCTTCAAAGATAGCGGAGCCACGCGCAACAAGCGGATCAGCAGTGGGCTGCGGCGCCTTTGCAACGGATGGAGATGACTCCGGCTGAAATGGCTGACGCATGTAATCACTTTCGGCCTGCTTCTGGCGCGCCAACTGCGCGGCCACGTTCGAATCGCTTGTGTCGTCGCGGTAGCTAAGTGCGCCGAGGCCGGCATAGCAGAGAACGAACATGGCGAATCCAGCTACAACAACGGGGCGCCGCCAGGGCCGGCGCTCACGGCCACGATCGATAAACGGAATCGCGGCAAACAGTAAGGCGAGAACTCCAGGCAATATAATGCCGCCGAATAAAGACCACTTACCGCTTACTATCTTGAGCCACTGAAACATTGGCAGGTAATACCATTCGGGGCGAGGTACATAAGTGGTATCGGACGGATTGGCTACCGGACCAAGATGAATCGGAAGAAAGTATGCTACCAGCCCAAGCACGACAATGATCGACAGACTTGCCGCCATATCCATGACCAGTTGCCGGGGATAAAACTTCTCGGCTGGAAGTTTCGGATCAAAGGGGTCTTCCTTGATCGGGCCGGCGGGGCTGGCCTTGCGGAATAGAAAAACATGGGCGGCAATAAAAGCCAGCAAAAGCCCAGGCAGCACGAAGACATGGAGCACAAAGAAGCGCGACAGGGTTATTGTTCCCATCTGCGGGCCGCCGCGAAGCAGTTGCTGCAAGGGGGCTCCGATGAGCGGGACTTCACTGAGGATGTTCGTGCCAACCGCGGAAGCGAAATATGCCTTTTCGTCCCATGGCAGCAAGTAACCTGTGAAAGCCATACCTAACATGAGAGCAAGCAGAAAGCACCCGGAGAGCCAGAGTATTTCGCGGCGTCCCTTGTATGCGCCGTAGAGAAGCGTCTGCGAGATATGCAGAAACAGCACAATGACGATGGCGGTTGCGCCGTAGGCGTGGATGCTGCGCAGAAACAATCCCGAGGAAACGACCTTGGAAATGTACGAGACTGTAGTGTGCGCGTGATCGGACGAAGGCACATAGTACAGAGCGAGAAACACTCCGGTGACGACCTGCGACAAGAACAGATAGAGAAGGCCCGAGCCGAAGACGTAAGCCCAGCGAGCTCCGCCGGGGATGGGCTCATCGAGGGCTTCATGAAGCAACGAACGGTAGCCCGTCCGCTGATTCAGCCAATCCATCCAATCGCGGTCAGGCCCCTGGTTCTCTGTAGACGAGGAGCACTTTGTCTCAGGCATAATCTCTCCGAAGCTCAGCCGACAGGTTCCTTGCTAGCACTCAACTGGCGAAAATATTCGAAGCGCGTTTTCAGAACTCCGTTTTCAACCTTGCACTCGAGTTCATCCATTGCACGAAGCGGCGGCCCTGAGACACGCGCCCCGGTATGAGTATACGTGCCTCCATGACAAGGACAGACAAACTCATTTTTCTTTTCGATCCAGCGGACAGAGCAACCCAAGTGTGGGCACACCGAGGAAAGGACTCTGAGCTTGCCGTTCTCCGCTGGCAGAACATAGACCCCGTTCTGTACGGCAGAGCTGCGCCATCCATCAACCCTCTTGACGTCAATCGTGCGCACAACAGGTCCAGCGAGCGAGGCGAATTCTTCGATCTTTCCTACGTCGGACCAGGACGTGTCGTCCTCTCGCACGCGTAGGGGAAAGGTTGCAAAGCGGACCAGCGGAATGGCCAATGTTGCGCTTACCAGACCGCCAGCAGCAACTAATAGGCTGCGGAGAAATGACCGGCGCTCCGGCATTGAAGCAGTCACTCGCTCGGGAACAGGTGTTGGGTCGGACATCAAGTTACTCCTATTGCTCCTGAGGTCTAAGACTGAAGTCGATAAGTTCGGCGTAGACTTCAAGGGCGCCATGGCGGGCGACGCGGTAGTGGGAGAACGCTCTTTCCCGTCCGCACGGGCTCCCGCGTTGCATGGGAGCGGGTTCTTATTCACGACTGAAAGATCATGCTCGGTAAAAATGACGGCGTTCGTCTACAGCCTCTCCAAAGGCGTCGCTTTGGACCTGTGCCAGGATGACCCGGCGATTGTCCTGACACGGCTGCGCAGCTACTCCACCACATGCATGGTCATCATCATGGAGCCATGGCCTTTGCCGCAGAACACGGAACAGTGACCGACAAAGTCGCCGGTCGTCTGGGGCGTGAATTGCACTTCGGCCGTACCACCGGCGCGGACCTTCACGTCGACGTTTAACTCGCGAAAGCGAAGCCCGTGCGCGACATCCGCGCTATTGAGCACGAGCACTACCGGCTGTCCCTTCTTTACGGTGATCTCAGCCGGCGAGAAGGCGAATCGTTTGGCGGTAATCTCGATCTTTTTAGGGGTATCCTGAGCCCAGACCCTGGGACCTGAAAATGACGCAATTGTCAGCATCCCGACGAGCAGAACCAGCAACTTGCTTTTCTTTTTCATAGCCATCCTTCTCCATGTTTTGTTGCATTGAGCGAGCAAGGGAGTCATCGGAACTCCCAACGGCGGGTTACACTGGCTGCATCCTTCTGCCATCCTCAACACACCCTAACGGCTAGAAGAAGAGGGAGTGTAACGCATCGGTTAGGAAAATGCCAGGAGGTTGTAAATCAAAACCAGGCAGAAAGGCTACCTGGCAGGCACTCATCGTCACGGATTGAAGTACCGAAGGAGCGCCTTGTAATCGGCT
>DASQSP010000026.1:0-7377 GCA_035642355.1 Occallatibacter sp. | reverse complement strand
GCGACAGAAACAAGCCAGCCGGCATGACCACGAGCCCTGCGTATTTCATGTCTCGTTTCCTTCCCATCACATTGCGCATTGCGCGCGAACTACGGGAGCGCAGGCACAAGTTGGTAGCGAAGAAGCGCTGTTCAATTGCCTGTACGCATTCTAATGCAAACCGATTGCTACGCTGGGGAAACACGTCAGGTCCGCGCGAGCTCATCGTGGCCGGTGGTCTGGTCATCGCGCTCTGGCGCGCGTGAATTGCGGTTTCAACAAAGATGCGGCCAGCGCATGCTTTCCTCCGTGAGAATTTCGTTTCAATCTCACATCGTTTTCAGCAGATTACAAAAAAATTCCCGGAATGATGCTTTTTTTAATTTTGCGCGTCGCCGCGGACTTGCACATCCGCCTCCGACTGCTATATTGAACTTTCGGGCTTAACCGAAGTGCGGCTTCCCTTTGCAATCAAACTGAATTTATGACCGCAGGCATGCGTCCGCCACCACAGCGGGCCTGCTGCGTTACGAAGCACTAAGCAGGAAAGCATTCATGGCGCAGATATTTGATCGCAGCTCCAATGCTTTGGCTCGGGCGAGCCTGGTTCTGACGGGGCTCATTGTGATCGCATTGGGAGTCACGCTCGACCAGTTGCAGCGCTCCCCCTGGGTTACGCGGCAGGGCCAGCGCCCGGATCAGCCGGTACCTTTCAGCCACAAGCATCACGTTCAGGGTCTGGGCCTGCAGTGCCAGTACTGTCACGTCTCGGTCGAGAAGTCCAGCTATGCCGGAATTCCTCCCACCAAGACCTGCATCAACTGCCACGCGCAGATATGGACCAACGCGCAGTTGCTGCAGCCGGTGCGCACCAGTTGGGCCACGGGCGAGTCTCTGGTGTGGACCAAGGTTCACGACCTGCCCGACTTCGTCTACTTCAATCACTCCATCCATGTGAATAAGGGCATCGGCTGCGCCTCATGCCATGGACGCGTGGACCAGATGCCGCTGATGTATGCGCAGAACACCCTGCAGATGGAGTGGTGCCTGGACTGCCATCGCAATCCGGCCAAGAACCTGCGGCCCACCGCGCAGATCTACAACATGGCCTGGGAGAAGCCCTCGAGCGAAAAGCCCGTATGGTGCTCGGTGGCCGATGAGAAGAGCGGAGTGCCCACGGCGCGCAGCGTGGATTGCGTGACCAAAGACCCCACCGGCGCTGGCCCGGAGGTCGCTTCCCTCAATCTGCCGGCGATGGGCGTCCGAGGCATGGTGTCCGATGTCGCCGAGGCCAGGCTGCCCGCGCCTGCGAGCTATCAGAAGTTCACCAGTCAGGCCGATCTGGGCGGCTTTTTGACCGTGCACTACAAGATTCGTACGCCGCGCGACCTTACCAGCTGCGAGGTCTGCCATCGATGAGCCTGAGCGAGCGTAACGGAAACCCGAAACCGATGGGGAACGCCTTGGATAACAAGAACAGCACGGCTGCGGAAAATGAGAACAGCGCGGCTGCCCAGGCCGTGAACGAGATCGCGAATGAGGCCGTGAAGGCCGCGCCGATGAGCCTGGCCCCGATGAGTTTGGATCCAATGAGTTTGGACCGAGTGCGCGCCGAGCTGAAGGGCGTGACGGGCAAGAGGTATTGGCGGTCGATTGACGAGCTAGCCAATACCGAAGACTTTCAGGCTGCCGTGGAGCGCGAGTTCCCGGGCGCCGCGCAGGAGTGGGTCGATCCGGTCTCCCGCCGCGGATTCATGAAGCTGATGGGCGCCTCGATGGCGCTGGCCGGCATGGCAGGTTGCACCAAGCAGCCCGACGAGCCGATCTATCCCTATGTCAAAGCGCCGGAAGATCTGGTGCTGGGCAAGCCCAACTACTTTGCCACGGCGCATCCGTTTGTCACCGGCGCGGTGCCGCTCTTGATCAAGAGCGACCAGTACCGTCCCATCAAAGTGGATGGCAATCCCGAGCACGCCTACAACCGCGGCTCGTCGGATGTCTTCTCGCAGGGCACGCTACTCGATCTTTATGATCCAGACCGCTCCCAGCACCCCACCTTCCGTGGAGAGACCCGCGCGTGGGCCGACTTTGCCGAGGCGCTGCGCGATCAAGCCGTGGCCTCAAAAGATGGCACCGGCCTCTACTTCCTGAGCGCGACCATCACCTCGCCCACCCTGGCGCGGCAATGGAAAGCGGTGCAGGCGGCGTATCCCAAGGCGACTTTGGTTCAGTATGACCCTGCAATCGCGGGAACCTGGCTGGCCAAGGGCCTCAACGTGCAGTACGCGCTCGCGGACGCGGATGTGATCGTCTCGCTCGATGCGGACTTCCTCTCCGGCTCGGCCTATCCGGGCTTCCACAAGCTGGTCGCGGACTATGCGGGCCGCCGCAAGAATCCCGCCGCGGGAATGAACCGCCTCTATGCGGTCGAGAGCTCGACCACTACCACCGGCATGAAGGCCGAGCATCGCCTCGGTCTGCGCGCCAGCGAGGTTCCGGCCTTTGCGGCGGCACTGGCCGCGGCCGTGGGCGCTCCGGGCGTCTCGGCTCCGGCGTATAGCTGGACCGCCGAGCAAGAAAAGTTTCTCGCCGCGCTTGCCAAGGAGCTGAAGGCCAATGCCGGCAAGAGCGCCGTGCTTCCGGGCCTCTATCAGGATGAATCGGTCGCCGCCCTCGCCCTGGCCATCAACACGGCTCTGGGCAATGTGGGCAAGACGGTCACCGTCTCCGCTGATCCTGCCGTTCAACTGCCCAGCGATCAGCTCGGGGATTTCAAATCCCTGGTTGCCGACTTGAACGCGGGCAGGGTGAACTGGCTGGTGATTCTCGACGGTAACCCGATCTACTCCGCTCCCGCTGACCTGGGTTTCACCTCGGCCTTCAACAAGGCGCAGATTGTGGCGCATCTCGGCACGCACTACGACGAGACCGGCTCGATCGCGCACTGGCACATCCCCGCCGCGCACTATCTTGAATCGTGGTCCGATGCCCGCGCCTACGACGGCACGGTCTCTGTCGTGCAGCCGATGATCGATCCGCTCTATGGGGGCAAGTCGGCACACGACGTGCTGCAGACCCTGCTCGACGAGCCTCTGCTGAGCACCTATGAGGCCGTCCGCGCCACGCAGAAGGGCATCATCAAGGGCGACTTCGAGGCCGGCTGGCGCAAGGCGCTGCACGACGGCTGGATCGCCGACACGGCATACGCCGCAGGCGCCTCCAAGGTTGCCCTCTCGACGAAGGCGCCCGTGCCCGCAGCGAAGGATGCGATCGAGATCATCTTCCGGCCTGACCCCAACGTCTACGACGGCCGCTGGTCCAATGTGGGTTGGCTGCAGGAGCTGCCCAAGCCGGTCACCAACCTGAGCTGGGATAACGCGGCCATCGTCTCCGGAGCCACCCTCGAAAAACTGGGCCTCGAAGAGGACGACATTGTAGAGTTGACGGTTGGCTCGGGCAAGGTCCTCGCGCCGGTCATCGTCGCTCCCGGCCATCCCGACAACTCGGTCACGGTCTATCTCGGCTACGGCCGTGAGGCTGCGGGCCGCGTCGGTTCTGCCGCGGGCTTCAACGCCTATCTGGTCCGTCCCACGTGGGCGCCGTTCTATGCCACGGGCGCCATCGCCAAGAAAGACGGCAAGTGGGGCACGGCCATCACCAAGAGCCACTATCAGGATCATCGCTCGGCGACCTTCAGCGGCCAGGGGAACGGCAACAACTCCCTCGAAGCCAATGAGGCCCTGGGACCGCGCGGCATCATCCGCTACGCCACGCTCGCGGAGTTCAAGGCCAACCCCAACTTCGCGCATGAGGGCGAAGGCCACGACACCCCCGAGACCGACACCTCGCTGTTTCCCAACTGGACCTATCCCGACAACAAGTGGGGCATGTCGATCGACATGAACAGTTGCACGGGCTGCAACGCCTGCATCGTCAGTTGCTATGCCGAAAACAACATCGCCGTGGTGGGCAAGCAGCAGGTGCGCATCGGCCGCAACATGCAGTGGCTGCGCATCGATACTTACTTTGAAGGCGATCTGGCCGCGCCCCGCGCCCACTTCCAGCCCATGACCTGCCAGCACTGCGAAAACGCTCCCTGCGAACAGGTTTGCCCGGTGGGCGCCACGGTGCATACGCCGGAAGGCCTCAACACCATGGTCTATAACCGCTGCGTGGGCACCCGTTACTGCTCCAACAACTGCCCCTACAAGGTGCGCCGCTTCAACTTCCTGCTCTACTCCGACTACGAGACCGAGAGCCTGAAGCTGATGCGCAACCCCGACGTCACCGTCCGCTCGCGCGGCGTGATGGAGAAGTGCAGCTACTGCGTGCAGCGCATCTCGGTGGCCAAGATCGAGGCCGACAAGGAGAACCGACCCATCCGCGACGGCGAGATCGTCACCGCCTGCCAGCAGGCCTGTCCGGCATCGGCGATCACCTTCGGCAACCTGAACGACAAGACCAGCCGCGTGGCCAGGCTGCGCGCCGGCGAGCGCAGCTACCAGGTGCTGGCCGACCAGAACACCCGTCCTCGCACCACGTATGTGGCCGAGGTCCTGAACCTGAACCTGAACTCCGAACTCGCGGAAGCGCCGGCGGAGCACATGCCGGCCAAGGGTTGAAGCTACGATGGCAACCAAGGAAGTAAAAACCAGCAATCCCGGCGTGGATCCGGCGACCGGCGAGTACCGGGTTGTCGGGCTCGGCGAGACCTTCCGGTCGGTCACCGACAAGATCACGCGCATCGTGCTTACGCCGCACACGCCGCTCGGCTGGCTGGCCCTGTTCAGCGTGGCCGGCAGCGGTGCCACGGTCCTGCTGGTCGCGGTTACCTGGCTGTTCCTGAAGGGCGTCGGCATCTGGGCCATCACCCAGCCCGTGGCCTGGGGCTTCGCCATCATCAACTTCGTCTGGTGGATCGGCATCGGCCACGCCGGCACCCTGATCTCGGCCATTCTGCTGCTCTTCAAGCAGACCTGGCGCAACGCGATCAGCCGCTTTGCCGAGGCCATGACCATCTTCGCCGTGGTCTGCGCCGGCATGTTCCCGCTGATCCATGTGGGCCGCCCGTGGCTGGGATACTGGCTTTTCCCCTATCCCAACTCGATGGCGGTGTGGCCGCAGTTCCGCTCGCCGCTCTTGTGGGACGTCTTCGCGGTTTCGACCTACGCCACCATCTCGGTGGTCTTCTGGTACATCGGCATGATTCCCGACTTCGGGACATTCCGCGACCGCGCCAAGACGCCTCTGGCCCAGTACGCCTACGGCCTGCTCTCGCTCGGCTGGCGCGGCTCGGCGCGTCACTGGATGCGCTATGAGACGGCCTCGCTGCTGCTCGCCGGCCTGGCAACACCGCTGGTGCTCTCG
Source organism: Occallatibacter sp. (assembly GCA_035642355.1). Taxonomy (GTDB): domain Bacteria; phylum Acidobacteriota; class Terriglobia; order Terriglobales; family Acidobacteriaceae; genus Telmatobacter. The sequence goes on along the minus strand of DASQSP010000026.1, from coordinate 2,031 downwards.
GTGCATACCGTCATCAGCTTCGACTTCGCGGTGGCGGTTTTACCCGGCTGGCACACTACCATCTTCCCGCCCTACTTCGTGGCCGGCGCCATCTACTCGGGCTTCGCGATGGTGCTTACCCTGGCTATTCCGCTGCGCAAGTTCTACCACCTGGAGGCGATGGTCACCGAGCGCCACATGGACAACATGGGCAAGGTCATGCTCGCCACCGGCTTCATCGTGGCCTACGGCTACGGCATGGAAGCCTTCATGGCCTGGTACTCGGCCTCGCACTGGGAAGCCTTCATGTTCTGGAACCGCATGTTCGGGCCCATGGGCTGGGCGTATTGGGTGCTGATCACCTGCAACCTGGCGATCCCGCTCACCACGCTCTGGTCGCGCAAATTGCGCACCAACATGACGTTCATGTTCGCCATTTCGATCGTGGTGAACACGGGCATGTGGTTCGAGCGCTTCGTGATCGTCGTGACCAGCCTTTACCGCGACTTCCTGCCTTCGTCGTGGGGAACTTATCGTGCGACCAAGTGGGATTATCTGACATTTATGGGCACCCTGGGCCTGTTCACCACGCTCTTCCTGTTGTTTGTGCGCTTCCTGCCCATGATTCCGATGAACGAAATCCGCATGATTCTGCCGTCGGCCAAGATCAAGGCCAAAGCGGCGGCCGAGGCTGGTGACTGATGCCCTCACGCGAAGGAACCTACGGCCTGCTGGCCGAATTCGATACGCCGGGCGACCTGGTGCGGGCCGCGCGGCAGGCGCGCCAGGATGGCTGGCGGCGTCTGGACTGCTACACGCCCTATCCGGTGGAAGAGGCGGCGGAGGCCATTGGCTTCCATCGCAACAAGGTGCCGCTGCTCACGCTCATTGGCGGCTTGATGGGCCTGGCCGCGATGTTCTCGCTCGAGACATGGATCTCGACGCTGGCCTTTCCGCTGAACATCGCGGGGCGCCCGCTCTACTCCTGGCCGGCGTTCATCATACCGGCCTACGAGTGGACGATTCTCTGGGCTGGTCTTTCGGCGGCCTTCGGCATGATCGCGCTCAACGGGCTGCCGTCGCTGTACCATCCGCTTTTCAACGCGCCAAATTTCCGCGACGGCGCGACCACCGACAAATTCTTCCTGTGTCTCGAGGCGCTCGATCCCAAGTTCGACCTGACCAGCACACGAGCCTATCTTAACGGGCTCGACCCGGTTTCCGTGGTGGAGGTGGAGTACTAATGCTGGGCAATCGCCTCCATACCAAGAGCAAGACCGCAGGGCATTTTGCAGCTCTGGCAGGGACGGCCGCGCTGCTGCTGGCCGCGGGCTGCCGCCAGGACATGCAGAACCAGCCCAAGCTCATCCCGCAGCGCGGGTCGGAGATGTTCGCCGACCATCGCGGCGCGCGGCCCCAAGTGCTGAATACCGTGGCGCGCGGCCAGCAGGATGAGGAAAGCTACTTCTATACCGGCGTAATTCAGGGCGCCAACGGCACCAAGGAAGAGCAGAACCTGATGCCCTTCCCGGTGACCATGGACGTGCTGCGCCGCGGGCAGGAGCGCTTCAACATCTACTGCACGCCCTGCCACTCGCGCGTCGGCAATGGTCTAGGCGAGATTGTGGAGCGCGGCTATAAGCCCGCGGCCAACTTCCACGATCAGGTCCGCATGGCGCAGCCGGTCTCGCATTACTTCTACGTGATGACCCACGGCTACGGCGCCATGCCCGACTACAGCGCGCAGTTGACGCCGGAAGATCGCTGGGCGGTGGCGGCCTACATCCGCGCATTGCAGCTCAGCCAGGCGGCGACAGCCCAGGATGTTCCGTCCGGCGTGACGGTGAAGGATCTGAAAGAGGTCGCAGCGGAGAAGAACCTGCCCGCGAGTTATGCCGAGCCGTGGGCGCTGCCCTCGACCGCCGTGCAGGCGTATCCGCACGTTGAAAAAGAGGGAACGCCGGCCATGGCTCCGGCCAACCCGGCGGACCCCATCATTCAAATACCCGTTAGCAAACCGGCGGTTGTCGGCGGCAAGTAAGGATTGAGGGA
>DASQSP010000025.1:0-3450 GCA_035642355.1 Occallatibacter sp. | reverse complement strand
CATTGTAGACAAGGAACGCGGCCTCACTGGTCCCAACGATGGCTGCCCGAGGAGCGAGCAAAGAGAAGTGGACTGTTGCGTCGGTTATCGCGTGCGGTCCCAGCGGTTGGAGTGACCCGTCGGCCGGAGATGGTGCCCATTGCACGGCGAACACCGCTCCGGCGACAGGCTGGTTCATGGCGTCGACGACCACGCCCTGAAGTAGCTGGTCGTTATTGCTGCTCGACCCGACCTGCGAAACCAACAGGATCAACAGCAGAGTCGCCAGTCGCATCTACAAGCCCTCTTATTCCCCGTGAATATATCCGACTGTAATTGCGCCCAATTATAAGGCCCTGGGAGAGCCTCGGTGGCACCGGTTTCTGAGGGATGTCCACGGCAAGCAATTGAAAGGTGCGGCCGCCTGAAGGGGGCACCGACAGCGCGCGCAACCGAGAAAGTCACGTTACTTAATTGATTCTTATAGGAATTGAACCTCTATTTGCGCGGCATTCATGCCCTGTTGATGGTGCATAACGATACTTAAAAGTGAAAGAAGTCCGGCACGATTGGGTTCAGGAGGGGGATATGGCGAATTCGACCATCTCGTACCTGTGGCGCGACCGCAAGGCGGCAGAGGGCTACCGCGCGGGCGTGTCCCTGCACAGCCACACCAACCAGTCGCAGGAGACGCTGGACTTTCTGGCCAACCTCGGCAACCAGTACGCGTGGATGCGTCCTCTGCTCTCGCGCCTCGAGCGCCGCTCGGAGGCGAATTATGGCGTCAGGGTCGATTATGCCGCCAGCTACTGGACGCCGCCCATGACGCCCAAGCTCGCCTTCGATCTGGAGAGCAGCCAGATTGAAGAGCTGAACGTCGCGTCGATGGTCTCCATCTCCGACCACGACAACATCAAAGCCCCCATGCTGCTGCGCACCGTGCCCAGCGCGCGGCAAATTCCGGTTTCGGTCGAGTGGAGCGCCCCCTACGGCGGCATCCAGTCCTTCCACCTCGGCGTGCATAACCTGCCCAGCGCCCGCGCCGCCGAGTGGATGGCCACGCTCGCCGATTACACCGCCAACCCCAGCGACAAGCGCCTGACGGAGATTCTCATCGCCCTGAACGATGAGCCCAACGTGCTCGTGATCTTCAACCACCCCATGTGGGATCTCTACCTGGTGGGCCAGGAGAAGCACAACTTCCTCGTCAACGAGTTCCTGCAGAAGAACGGCGTGTATATGCACGCCCTGGAACTGAACGGCCTGCGCCACTGGGATGAGAACCGCGCCGTGCGCAAGCTGGCGGCGCAGTGGAACATGCTGCTCATCTCCGGCGGCGACCGCCACGGCGTGGAAGCCAACGCCAACATCAACCTCACCAACGCCGCCAGCTTTACCGAGTTCGTGTACGAAGTGCGCCGCGAAAAGAAGAGCAACGTGCTCTTTATGCCGCAGTATGCGGAACCCTGGAAGCACCGCATCCTCAGGTCCACCCTCGACGCCATCCGCGCCTACCCCGAGTTCCCGCAAGGCTCGCGCACCTGGGATGAGCGTGTCTATCACCCCGACGCGCACGGCGTGATCCGGCCCCTCAGCGAGCTCTGGCCCAGCGGGCGCGCGCCAAGGGTCATGAGCTGGACCATCGCCCTGGTGCAGTTGCTGGGCGCGGCGCCGGTCTATGACAGCCTGCGTTATGCCTGGACCGACTCCCACGAACTGCGCCTGGTCCTGGGCGAAAACGAAGGCTGAGATTGAAGCCGCAGACCGAACCCTGAAGCGATCCACGGCGGCAGATTGCGGTGATGGGTCGGTTTGAAGGGTACGGGCTTTAGCCCGTACATCAAGCCCGCTAAACCGGTGGGCTTTAGCCCCTGAGGGAATGTTTCTCTTCCAACTGACCCACTACCCGGATTTATCAAGCAACCGTATCCGCGTGGTAGCTTTCTTTGCAACGATGAATCCAACATCCCTCCCGCGCGTGGCCTACTTCCCCGACTCGTTTCACGAGGTCAACGGAGTTGCGCACACCAGCCGCCACTTCGAGGCCTTTGCGCGGCGGCGTAACCTGCCTTTTCTCTGCGTCCGCGCCGGTGAGCGCACCCAGGCCCTGACCGAAGACGGCAACGTCTGGACCCTCGAGCTGCCCCGCGGCTTTCTCTCGTTCGCTTTGGAGAAAGATCTCCGCTTCGATCCCGCCTTTCCGCGTCACATTCCCCTCATTGAAGACACTCTGGAACGCTTCAAGCCGGACCTCATTCACATCACCGGGCCCAGCGAGGTGGGCATGCTGGGCATGGGCCTCGCCCACCATCGCGGCCTGACCCTGGCCGCAAGCTGGCACACCAACGTGCATGAGTACGCGGCCCGCCGCTCCGATTGGCTGCTCAAGCTGCTGCCGCCGCGCCAGTCCGCGGCCACAGGGCAAAAGATCGAAGACCTCTCTCTTGCCGCCGCCGCCAGGTTTTACGCCGCCGCCCAGGTACTGTTCGCGCCTAACCTCGAGCTCTGCGCCACCCTGGAGCAGATGACCGGCCGCCCCTGCCATCGCATGCCTCGCGGCGTCGATGCCGCGCTCTTCAATCCCGCCAAACGCAGCCGCCAGCCGGAAGACCGCATCTCCGTCCTCGGCTTCGTCGGCCGCCTCTCGGTTGAGAAAAACATCGCCGGCCTGGTTCAGGTGCAGGACGAGCTCGAGCGCATGGGCGTCACCGGCTTCCGCTTCCTCATCGTGGGCCACGGCGGCGACGAGGCCTGGCTCCGCGAGCGGCTGCGCCGGGCGGACTTTGCGGGAGTGCTGCGCGGGGAAGAGCTGGCCGCCGCCTACGCCAGCATGGACATCTTCGTCTTCCCCTCGCACACCGACACCTTCGGCAACGTAGTGCTTGAGGCGCTCGCCTCAGGTGTGCCCGCCGTGGTCACTCCCGACGGCGGACCCAAGACGATTGTCGAGGACGGCGTCACCGGCCGTATCGTGCCTGACGCCGAATTCGCCTCGGCCGTGGCCGGTATTCTGCACGACCCGGCCCAGCACGCAGCCATGCGCGCCGCCGCCCGCGCCTACGCCCTCACCGCAAGCTGGGACTCAGTGTTTGAAGGCGTCTACGCGGCCTATGAGCCATTGTGCGCAGCCCCGAAGGGAGAGCACTGAAGGCGATAGCGCCGACTATGCAGCACTGCGCCCCGAGTGCCCCATCCATCGTCCGCCGCGGCGGACGATGGGTGGGAAAGCAATCCCTCACCCTGCCAGCCCTTAGTCCCTGGTTGTGAAGTTTCAATACGTTGTTTACTCTTCGAGCCGTTGTTTTGAAAGGGCACGGCTTCAGCCGTGCCCAGCTTGATGATTAACCCCGCCTTTTGAAGGGTACGGGCTTCAGCCCGTACGTTAGGTCCAAAAGATTCAACGCGGCTTTAGCCGCTGAGGGATCGATTTTCACTTTGTCAGCAGTCTGGGCACGGCTTCAGCCGTGCCGA